>JAZRMQ010000038.1:0-17620 GCA_045647745.1 Bacteroidaceae bacterium
GCTCCTCGGTGCGTACACCGCCGAATACCATACAGCCAAGTTCACCGTTACCCAGTGGCAATGCGTACTCCATCCAAGGGTAGCTTACACCTGCAGCCTCGGCAGATGTTGTGTACCACAATGTATTGGGGTTCTTTGGCGAGAATGAAGCCACACCCTGAATCTCTGAAATCTCGTGGATGTATTCATCGGGATAGTCGGCAACATCAACCTCGTCAAGGAAGAACTTGCTACCCTGGTCGCCAGTAACAGTTCCCGTATTCCACAATGCAAGGTAATTGCCACGCTTGTTCCACCATTTGCTTGTGCCCTTAATCTTGATATATGATTCCGAACCATTAAAATTGAAAGAACCGTCAAATTCGGTACTATGTGTGCTTGATGTAACCGCAACCATAGCTGCACGGGCAGCAGCCTCGTCACCTGTTATACCGAGAGCCTTTGAAAGACCTGTAGAGTAGTTATAAACCTTGTAAACATTCTTGCTTTGCTCTACAAAAGCCCAAAGACCCTGATTGTCACGTGGGGTGTTTGTATTTGTAAGCAACAGATTGCCACCCTCAAGATATTCGGGGTTCAAGCTTACATAACCGCCGTGACCACCACAGATTGTGTAGAACTTTGTAGTCTCATCGAAATAGCTTACATACACGGTTGCGCCATCAATAGAAACAACGGCAATTTTACCGTCAATCTTTGTAGCGGTAAAATGAGAAGGTTTCAAACTCTTTGATGTTTCAAATGTTGTGCCTACAGCATACTCCACGCCATCAAATGTAACAGCAACAGAGGTGCCGTCTGCACCAAGAGCCTTTACTGTATAGGTTGTAGGTGCAACATAAATTGGCTCAAGAGCCCACTTTGCAGCAAGGTTAAAAGGAGCATCACAGAAAGGATAATAAGTACCACTGATATTTTGAACCTTAAAGTACTTTGTGCCATTCATAATGTAGTAGTAGCCATTGCCTGCATCTGTAAAAGCTAATTGGCTCTTCTTTGTCAAAGCATCGACGTTCCAACTCTGGCAATAGATGTAATAACCACTTCTGGTTTTCAGATAATAGTTACCACTAACCTCTTCAAAGCTAAAAATCTGCTCATCACTGTCAGCTTTAGCAGCCAGATTTACACCACCCTCTGTACCACCAGAGTGCTCGTTGTGATTGGCGGCATTAAGATATAATTCTGTGCCAACATCTTTCAAACGATACTCTTTACTGGTGTCTATTTGTGCCATTGCACTCAAAACAAGGAACAACGACACAACAAACATTGTAATCTTTCTCATAAAGTTTGTTTTTTTTAGTTAGTATTAAGTTTTATTTTATGTACTCAAAAAACAGGCACACTCCTTGAAGCATACCATTTCAACGAACAAAAATAAAACATACTATTTACAAAAGCAAATAAAAGTTTAGTTATTATAATATTATAGCAAAAACAGGCTTATCCAATGAGACAAGCCTGTTCTATTTTGACATTTGACAAAATCTTTCAGGCAAGCAGCGCCGATGCCAGCTGCTCCATTGCCGGCAGGTCACTATCCTTCATTCGTGAGCGGATTGTAACCATTGGTTCAACAATTTCTATGTTCTTCATTCCCTCAAGCATCGCACGCATAACACGCCCTGCTGTTGGCGCCCACGAGCCATTTTCAACAATCGCCACCTTGCGGTTCTGATAGTTTTTAATCTTTAGGTGGTGCAGAAAATCGTGCATCGGCGGGAACACATCGGCATCGTAAGATGCTGCACACACCACAAGATGACTATAGCGGAAGGCATCTTCAACAGCCTCGGCAATATCACAGCGGGAGAGGTCGGCAACAACAACCTTTGGTGCACCTTTTTCGCGCAGAATATCGGCAAGACGATTGGCTGCGACAGCCGTTCCGCCGTGGATTGAGGCGTAAGCCACAAGAACGCCCTCATTCTCGGGCTCATATTTGCTCCAAATATCATACAAGCCGATGTGGTGACTAAGATTTTCGAAAAGTACCGGGCCGTGCAACGGGCAGATTGTCTTTATATCGAGCGTTGCAGCCTTTTTAAGCAGCGTCTGCACCTGTGCGCCATATTTTCCGCAGATGTTTATATAGTAACGACGCGCCTCGCAATCCCAAGCGCTCTCGTTGCACAAAGCGCCGAATTTACCAAAAGCATCGGCCGAAAAGAGAACTTTCTCGCTCTGCTCATACGACACCATCACCTCGGGCCAATGCACCATCGGCGCAACAAAAAACTGTAAAGTGTGGTTGCCAAGCGAGAGTGTATCACCCTCTTTTACTGCAATCGTACGCCCTTCAAAATCGGCACTGGCAAAAAATTGCGGCATCATCTGCACAGCCTTGGCTGTCGCCACAACTTTTGTTTGAGGATAGCGGTCAAGCACCTCGTGAATGAGCGCTGCGTGATCGGGCTCAAGATGCTGCACAACAAGATAATCGGGAGTGCGACCGGCGAGCACAGCCTCAACGTTTGCCCACCACTCTGCGCCCTTGCGCGCATCAACGGTGTCCATAATTGCCACCTTTTCATCGAGGATTATATAGGAATTATACGACATTCCATCGGGGACAATATACTGGCTCTCAAAGAGGTCTATATCAAGGTCGTCGACGCCTACGTATTTAATTGACGATGTTATCTCCATAGGATTACATTTAAAATTCTACATCAGAACTGCACAACAGGAGCTTTGTCTGCGCCCTCTTGCGCCTCAAAATAGGGATGTTTTTCAAAGCCGAATATGCCGGCAAGCAAATTCTTTGGGAACTTGCGTATAGATGTATTATACTTTTTAGCAGCCTCGTTGAAATTACGACGTTCAACGCTGATGCGGTTCTCGGTGCCCTCGAGCTGTGCCTGCAACTCCAAGAAATTACTGTTGGCCTTGAGGTCGGGATAACTCTCTGTGATAGCCAACAAACGGCCAAGAGCTGCACCAACCTCGCCTTGTGCTTTTTGATATTCTTGTAGTTTTTCGGGAGTGATATTCTCGGCATCCACAGTAACCTGTGTCGCACGAGAGCGCGCAGCAACCACAGCATCAAGAGTCTCTTTCTCGTGTGCGGCATACCCCTTAACAGTGTTCACAAGGTTAGGAATGAGGTCGACACGGCGTTGATACTGGTTCTCGACATTGCTCCAAGCTGTGGCAACAGCCTCATCGGCCGCAACAAGCCCGTTATAACCGGTTATAGCCCAAATAGCGACTAAACCCAACACCGCCAAAATGATAATTGTAGACTTTTTCATCGTATCAAAAATTGTTTGTTAATAATTACATTAAAAACGGCTGCCGGCTCCGCCTCCGCCAAAGCTGCCACCGCCAAAACTGCCGCCAAAGCCGCCACCACGACCAAAGCCGCCGCCAATAATCACGCCACCACCGCGCGAACGATGGTTACTATTATCATCGGCATACTCTTTGCGCGAAAATATATGGCCACAATCGGGGCAACGATAGGTATTCTCACGCACCAGATAACCATCATAGCGATTCACTATGCGCGATCCAACCCTCTGCACATTATGTTTTTTACAATTCGGGCATCGGCCACCATACCAAACGGCAAAAATAATGACAACCAAACCGCCAAATATCATCGTCAGGAATATCGCCAACGCAATAAAATCCTCGTCACCCTCTTCCTCGCCGATATTTTCCATAGAACCATCAAGATGCCCACAAACAGCACGAATACCATTGAGCATACCAAGGTCCCAATCGTTTTTCTTAAAATGCTCTACCATATATTTTTGCTGTATGCGTTTGCATATAGCATCGGGCAGCACCCCTTCGAGGCCGTATCCCGTGGCAAACTGCACACAACGTTCCTCGGTTGACAAGAGAATTACCAAGCCATTATCGCGTCCCTTCTCGCCAACCCCATTCTCGGCACCAAGGCGATAGGCAAAATCGAAGCAGTCACCACCTTCTATACCCGAGAGAACAGCCACAACAACCTGTATACCAGTTTTCTCTTCAAGAGCATATAGCATTTTGTCTATCTCGGCAACACTCTCTGATGAGAGGATATTATCGGGGTTGCTCACATAGCGTGTGCGATCTTGAAGATGCACCATAGGCACCTCTTCAACCTTGTATTCCCTCGCCACAGCTTGCGAAAGTGGCACAAGGAGCAAAGACAACAGTATAAAAACTTTTCTCATCATTTAATCACATTTCATTCAAGCCTGCGCGGAAGCCGTTTACGATAGCTTCGCTATTGGTTGAAATCTTTTTTATATCTACACTGCGCAGCAGCATCTCGAGCTCTGCCACGCGAGCGTTGTTGTTGGCAGCCTTTGCCTCGGATAGCAAAATTTTATACTTCTCGAACTGTTGAATACCCTGCACAAGGCGTTCCCAACGTATTGAGCTGACGCTGAAAGGATATATAACATACGTGTCGCCGGCCGGCCACGCGGTGAAGCGTGAATCGGTCTCGGGAGTAATTGTCCAGCTATTATATGCCCAACGCAAATAGCCATCGAGCCCCTTTGCAAGAGCCTCAAGAGCTATAAACTCGGCATCGGCCGGAGCCGAGAATGTAAAAAGATTGGGATATTCGGCACTGCAACAGGTGTAGTAGGTTGATACTTTGCCCTGTGCTCTGCGTGTAGCCAAAAGTTCCGGGGTATATGCACCATAAGCAAAGACATCGAGGCAATAGTCATATATCTCGGGCTCAATCTCGGGGTGATAATTGCCGGCCATTGATATTTTCATTCCCGGAGCATACTCCTTAATGACCTTGATTGCAGCCTGCATCTGTTGCAAACTGCGCTCGTCCATAGAGATAAAGGTTTTATCGAACCAACCCTTCTCTTTCAAATGAGCCGAGAAGGCGCTCAACATACCACCCCAAAATTGGGTGTAAGCCTCATCGCCGGGTGCGCAGTTCATATATTTATGCGAATGAGTAGCTTGGTCATAATAGCGGAACGACAATTTCCACGGTATCATTGAGAAACAAGTTATCTCCTTGTCAATGCCACACTCCATCATAAACTCCACCCAACGGTCGAAAATGGTAAAATCGTACCACCACGTGCCGTCGACTTTTTTCACCCAAGTGACCATAGAGCCAAAAGGGTCGTATGTCTGGCCGTCCCAAGGGCGATCGATGAGCGTTGCTGTAATTGCCTTTTGACCTGCTGAAGCCAGCTTTAACATATAGGGGCGCAACGCCTTAAAATGCTCATCACTCCAAAGCTCTACATTATGCACGCGTGCAATAGAGTATGGGTTCTGCCAGAGGTCGAGGTGAAAAGCCCACCCCTTTGGAGAGGGAAGTGTGTGGTCAAGCACCTGAACGGTGTACTTATATTTTGTCTTTTTGCCATTGCATACAAGCTCGACTGCACCCTTATAAGTGCCGGACTTTGCCTCTTGTGGCACCTGCACTGTCAGCCACAGGCCACGACAGGCGTTTGCATCAATAATGGTTGGGGAGGCATCGGTTATACGGTCGGCAACAGGCACCTCGCCGTAAGCATCAACCTCGTGACGACCACAACCGGTGAATTTATCAGTGAGAACAGGCTGCACAAAGCCGCCAATAACATTCGCCGCCGGGATAATGCTCTTACCACATTTCAAGTCGCTGAATTTGTATTCAACAGAGCACCCCTTTGCACCCGCAGCAACAACAAGCTGCAGGTTCACGCGCTCACCGCGCCACGCTGCCACGTGGTTCACAGCAGTGTCGCCGGCAACCATTTCACAAGCCATCGGATAGCGCACGTCGGTGCTGCCCCAACGAGCTTTTATCTGCGAAAAAGCGCCCAAGCTCATTGTCATTGCAATAACAGCTAATATAATTCTCTTCATAATTGCGTTTTTATTCTTTTCTGTAACAAATGCCTTTAAAAGAAAAATCCTTGCCGGCCAGAGATTCTTTTGGAGAATTATCGTCCATCTTTGCCGTTAGAAGAAGCTCATCACCCTCTATCACACCTTTCAGTATGGCAAAGCGATAGATTGTATCGGGCTTTGCTTTGCGGTTCACATAAGGGTCAATATCTGTTGCCAAAAAACTTAAAATCTCACCATTTCTCTGACTGGGCACCCCTTTGACGGTTATATCAATCCTCACCGGCATACCTTTTGCAAATCTCACATTGTCGAAAAAAACCTCAACGGTAGAATCGGATGTTTCTGTAACCGAAATTCCCGCTCTTTCAGTGAATTCACCAACGGTGAGATTGCCATAGAACACCCCCTCGGCATCAGCAGGAAAGGTGGTGCTATTATCCACACACGACAATAGAGAAAAAGCAACAAACAATAATAATACTATCTTCTTCATTTATTATTAAAGGTTTACGTGAAACGATGCGCCAAAATGCAACGGCTTGCCCTGAGCAAAAAAGTCGTTACCTATTGAGCGAAAATAAAAAGTGTTATATTTCTCATTCAGCAAATTCTTGCCCCACAACGACACTCCAAAATGACCTTTTTCCCACACGAGCGATGCCGAGAGCAGATTGTAGAAAGGTTGAGACAGCGCCTTTTCATTCTCCTCGGTCCAATATATGCGCCCCACTCCGCTCCAGCCAACATTTAACACAAAGATGTTTGCGAAGCTACGTGGCACAGGCAGGCGATAGGCTACATTAAGTGCCATTGTCTCACGCGGAGCGTATGGCAGGAATTTCCCGGCAAGGTCAATATCCCCTCTGTTGTATTCAATAAACTTTGCGTGGGTGTAACCAAAATTGGCATCAAGCGTCACCGGCCCGATAAGGTAACGCGCACCAAGCTCGACACCGGTGCTAAAAGAACGTCCGGCATTGGACATCATACGCCCCGTTCCCATCCCTTGAGGAAAGACCGTCAACTGTTGGTTGTAGCAATCAATGTAAAAGAGCGTTGCCGAGATATTGAGATTGCCACTCGCAAGAGGCGAGAGGTGCGTTCCAAGCTCATAGGTCCAATTTTCCTCGGGGTGATAGATTGTCGTCGAGGCGTCAACCCACTGCTCATTGCCAATGAGCTCGCCGGCCATCTTTGTCTGAAGAATATCCGAGAAGAGTTGTGTATTAAAGCCACCAGCCTTGAAGCCTTTGCGCGCCGATGCGTAGACACAACCCCAGTCCCCGCCATACGAAACAGAGAGGCTTGGCAAAAACTCAATAGCATCGACAGCCTTTTGCCCCTTAAACTCAGAGTTAAGTTCCTCGTATTCAATAGCATCGTCATACACGCCATAAAAAATCGTCGAACGGCTATCGTAGCTCATTGAGGAGTATTCATAATCAACGCGCAAGCCGGCTTTAATATCAAAGCCACCCAACGACACGCCACCCTGCACAAACGCAGCAACGCCAAACGCAGGGATAACAAAGTCGTCGTAAATAGTAAAATTATCATCCCTCAGCACCAAACTATCGCCAAGCAGCTCACTAACGTTTTTTAATATCAAATTGTCAATGCCATACTGTTTAAAATGAACCGGAGCTGACATTCTGTTATGCTTAAAGAACCCAAACAGCCCACCCAGAAGATTAAACGCACCCAGATTTTCGGCCTTAAAAACAAACTCCTGTGTCAGAGAGTGCTCTTTTTGATACTGCCCCATCGAAAAGTAATCGAGCGGAAGAAAATCGTTGTCAAGATTCATTCTATCGTCGAGATATTGATAGCCGGTAGCCGACGAAAAGGTAAAATCATCAAAGTAGCGCTTTATCACAAGGCCGTCGGAGATGCTGAAACGTTTATAGGAACACTCGTCGTTATATGCAACCGGAGCCAATTCACCCGTAGCGGCGTTATAGCTGCCATAAGCCCAACCGCCCTCATTCACATAACCGGCCGAGAGGGTATTATCAACACTCAAATTCCCACTCGGCAGCCATTGAGTGCGCAGACGCAGCGCCACATTGTCGCCACCGTCGCAATTCTTGCCAAGCTCATAATTTCTAAAATATCCGTCGCTGTGATTATACAATACACCTACCGTCCAACCGAACTTATCACCGCTCTTGGCATAATGCGAAGCCTTTAGGCGCACACTGTTGGCCGTGCCATACTCCAAAGTAAGGCGCTTGCCCTGAAAATCGAGCGGCGACATTGTGTAGAGATTTATTGCTCCACCCGACGTGTTACGCCCAAAAAGCAAGCCCTGCGCTCCGCGCATCACCTGCACGCGGTCAATATCAAAAAGCTCAAAATCGTAACTGTTTTTGTTAAGCACCGGAACACCGTCAACGCTCATTCCAACCACCGGCTGGTCAATGCGCGAGCCAAAGCCACGCACATACATCGACGAGGTCATACGCGAACCATAATCGGGCTGATAGAAATTAGGAGCTAAAGCCGACAGCTCTTTTACCGACGTTATATGACGATTCTCTAAATCAACACGGCGGAGCGAGGTAGAAGAGTATGCACCGGTCTTTTCATCGGAGATTTTTACCGACGATACAATATCTACTGACGGCAACACCGAATCGACAGGCTCAACCGGTGACAGCAATAGCACGAGTATGGAGAATAACAGGTTCAACGTTGTTCAATAATAGAACGCGAAGATACAAAAAAAGGTGAGAAAACCTGCTCTACGAATGTTAAAAACATTAATAGCTATAATAAACATTATCGCTATCGTTTGGCACCATCTCCTTTATAAGCGGCAACAGCACCTTTGACACGACCTTATCATTCAAACGATGCTCGCCATCGAACCATCGGCAACGCTCCTCGCCATAAAGCTCGGCCATAAGCGGATAAAAATGTACAACAGGGTCCTTGTCGCCAAAAAGCCCCACAACAAGCTGTTTTTCATCGTCGGTGATGCCATCGAACTGATGTTTTTCCATCTCTTTAAAGCGTTCAACAACAGCCTTGTCTATACGAAATTCCGTTGCGCCGTCCTTGCGCTTCGACGTATATTTATTGCGCCCCATTTTACCGAACAGCAACGAACGAGACATCTCAAAAGAGGGATTTACCACAATGCGTGGCACGCCCCACAACTGCTGAGTATACATTCCACCCATCGATGTTCCAACCACAATTTCAGGGTTCTCTTCCTCAACGATGGCACGCAAAAGTTCCAATGCCTCAAAAGGGTCAACAGGAAGGTCGGGAGCAATCACACGCCAACCGGGAAGGCTGCGTCGCAGAGTCATCACTGTGCCCGAACTGCCCGACGACGCAAAGCCGTGGACATACATCATCTTGCGAATATCGTTCATAAATTCATCTTTTGATTTTTTACAACGCAACAGATTGCCACAAATCATTCAAAATAGAGAGACAAGATTATCATCTTGCTCATCACCTTATCTACCGATTGTGTAAATTTCAGATAGTTGATATCGTTCAAGTCGTTGCGTTTTTTGTTGAGGACACTCAATGGGCTGAAAGCAAATTTCAGCTCGGGAATGAGTTTGAAGAAGGGCAGATAAAAATCGCAACCGGCGCCCACCTCAATCATAAAGTCGAATTTATTGAGCAATAGCTGCTGTTGTTTTTTAACGGTGAGATTGAACATTGGGCTGACGCCGGCCGTTACATAAGGGCGATAGTTATTAAAGCGCTCTGCAGCAAATTTAACGTGGACAGGCAATGCAATATAGGTCGTTTTCACCGACTGTTTTGAGGTTTCGTCACTCTTTTGCTTGCGGAAAGTCACGATGCTCTGACCAAAGTGCATCGTTGGGATAACACGCAACGACAAATAGGTGTTCAGCCTTAAATCGGCAAGCACTCCCACGCTGAAGCCGGGGTTATATTCTGCAATATCGACATACCAGCTCTCGCCATTCTCTGTCACAAAGCCGTTATTCACAAATTCCATATCCTGTGCGTGAACACCAATGAAAAAGCCATAGTGCAGACGGCGATAATCGATATATGGCTTGTTCTGCACCTTGCGCTCCTGAGCCACCACGCACAGCGGCAACAACAGCAATAGTATGTAAATAACAACTCTTTTCATCTGTGATATAACGCAAAAAAGTGTCAGTTATTGCAGATGAGTGCAAGTTTTCATTTTTTGCTTTTCTTATTTTAACCCGTTAGGCAAACTCGCTCAACTCCAACCAGCGCATTGTTTTTTCGTCAATGAGGGCAATAATATCCTGTATGCGCATAGATTTTTCCAACAAAGCATCGTTGCTCAGAGTGCCGCTGCACAGTTCCTGTTCAATAGATGTTTTTTCCTCTTCGAGCTGCATAATCTCGCTCTCAAGGCTCTCATACTCCTTGCGCTCCTTGAACGAGAGTTTGCGCTTTGTCTCGGTGCGATAGCTCTGCTTGGGAGTATTCTCTTTTGCGGCTTTTGCGGCAGCAGCCTTTGCCTCGGCGGCACGCTCCTCCTCGCGCCAGTCGCGCCAGTCGGTGTAGTTACCGGGAAAATCTTTTATATCGCCACCGCCATTAAAGACAAAGATGTGGTCTACGACCTTATCCATAAAATAGCGGTCGTGACTCACCACAATGACACAGCCTTTAAAGTCACGCAAATACTCTTCAAGAATCTGCAATGTTTCAATATCAAGGTCGTTTGTCGGCTCGTCAAGCACCAGAAAATTGGGGTTAGCCATCAGCACTGTGCATAGATAGAGACGACGTTTCTCACCGCCGCTGAGCTTGTAGACATAATTGTACTGTTTCTCGGGGGTAAAGAGAAAATGTTGCAGGAATTGCGAGGCGGTGAGCATTTTGCCGGCAACAGGTATTACCTCGGCTATATTTTTCACCACATCAATTACCTTCATCTGTTCGTTGAACGCAAGACCATCTTGGCTGTAGTAACCCCACTTTACGGTCTCTCCAACGTCAATTGTACCACTGTCGGGGGCTACACGGCCGAGTAGCATTTTAATGAAGGTTGATTTTCCGGTGCCGTTATTGCCCACAATACCCAGTTTCTCGTATCGTGCAAAGGTGTAGGTAAAATCCTTTGTTATTACCCTGTTGCCAAAAGCCTTTGACAAGGCATTGAGCACAAATATTTTATTGCCGATATACTGCGATTTTATCTCGAGTGACACTTTACTGTCGTCGCGCATTGCAGCTGCCTTTTCTTCAAGTTTATAAAAAGCATCGATGCGATATTTTGCCTTGTGGGCACGCGCTTGCGGCTGGCGACGCATCCACTCAAGCTCCGTGCGCAACAGGTTGCGTGCACGTGCTGTCTCGGCTGCAAGATTTTGCAAGCGTTCCTCGCGTTTTTGCAGGAAATAGCTGTAATTGCCTTTGTAGCGATAGACTTGACGGTCGTCAATCTCAATAATCTCATTGCAGACATTGTCAAGAAAATAACGGTCGTGAGTAACCATCAGTAGGCTGCCACTGAGGCGCGAAAGATACTCCTCGAGCCACTCTACCATCTCAAGATCGAGGTGGTTGGTGGGCTCATCGAGAATCATCAATTGCGGTTCGTCTATAAGCACCGATGCAAGCGCCACACGCTTCTTTTGACCGCCCGACAACTCCCTTATTGGTTGGTTAAACCTATCGAGTTTCAATTTTGAGAGCACCTGCTTTGCACGAGTCTCATAATCCCACGCCTCGAGACGGTCCATCTCCTCCATCAGATGTTGCAAAGCAGCGTGGTCGCCACTCTCAAGAGCCTCTTCGTAACGTGCAATCACGCCGGCCTTCTCGCCGTTGCGCTGCAGACAAGCCTCAATCACAGTCAGCGCAGGGTCAAAATCGGGCTCTTGCTCAAGATAACCCACTCTGACACCACCGCGCAGAGTAATTTTTCCGCTATCGAGTGGTTCCTCGCCGGCTATAATCTTCAACAGCGTGCTTTTGCCTTTTCCGTTACACGCAATAAGCCCAATGCGCTGACGCTCCTCAACGGTAAACGATATATCGCTGAAAAGCACAAGGTCGCCGAAGCTCTTGGTTACATTCTCTATCTGGAGGTCTATTGCCATAATCTCTATTTTGCCCGCGAAGATAATAATTTATGCGTTTATGGGCAAATTTGCCCATAAACGCATAAATATATCTCTAATCGCAGCGTTCAGCCCTGAGTGTCACTCACCGCGGGGTGCGCCTTTAAAACCACCGGGGCGACCACCGCGACGACCGCCAAAGCCCTTACCCATTCTCGCGCGCTGTTCCTGCTGAAAGGTAAGATATTTCTCATACTGCTCGGGAGTCAGAATTTGCTGCATCTGCTCGTTGCGCACCTGCTCTCGCTGTTTTTGCAGCTCTGCCATTGCCTTCATCTGCTCCTCGGACGGCTGCACACGCTCGGGACTCTTGCCCTCGGCACGCATCTTCTCGTAACGCTCACGGCGGGCATTGATACTATCCTGCATTGTAAGCGCATCGGCATAATTGATTAAAAACACAGCCTGAAGCTGAACACTATCGAGTTGCAAAGCCTTATGCAGACGCATTGTCTGACGCTGCGCCATCTCCTCGGGGTTAAACTGACGTGGTTGATGCTGGTGCTGCTGTTGCGCAAAGGTCATCGTTGCAAACATTGCAACAACAACGCAGAACAAAAATCTCTTCATATCTTTTACCTAATTTGTTTTTTGCAAGTACGGCCTCTGCCAAAGCAGAAGCCGTAGAGACAAACATTGAAAAACAATGGGAATGACGCCCATCATCTGCACATTTGACATTGAAAAACTTGCGATGTAAAATGCATTAAGCGTTTTTAACACTATTTAACAGTGCAATCTTCTATCACACCATCTACCATATGCAGAGTGCGGTCGGTGTACGATGCAAGAGCCTCGTCGTGGGTAACAATAACAAAAGTCTGTCCGTAGCGGTCACGAAGGTCGAAAAACAATTTATGCAGCCCCTCCTTATTTTTGCTATCGAGGCTACCCGAAGGCTCATCGGCAAGAATTACATCGGGATGATTGATGAGTGCACGAGCTACCGCCACACGCTGATTTTCACCACCCGACATCTCGGCCGGCTTATGTTGCGCGCGCTCGGCAAGCCCCATAACCTGCAACAATTGCATAGCCTCGGCCTCTGCCTCGGCCTTTTTGCGCCCTGCTATCAACGCAGGAATTACGACATTTTCGAGCGCGGTAAACTCCGGCAACAACTGGTGAGATTGGAACACAAAGCCTATATGTTTGTTGCGAAATGCCGCCAGACGCTTACTGTTCAAACGCCCTAAATCCTCACCATCGAAAAGAATAGTGCCACTTGTGGGCTTATCAAGAGTTCCAATGAGTTGCAAAAGGGTTGTCTTGCCGGCACCGCTGGAACCAACGATGCTGACAACCTCGCCCTTTTCAATGGTGAGGTTCACACCTTTCAGCACCTGTAGGTCGCCGAACCTCTTTGTCAGGTTTTTTATCTGAATCATATCTCTTTAATTACGTATTCTGCAATGTAGCAACCAAAAGTTGCTGTAAAATATCCAAGTGAGCCAATGATGGGCTTTCCACCGGCAGGGTTAGGACAGATTGCCTCGCGGCGCGGCTCCTCCGTGCTATAAACCACCGGCAGTTTGTACCGGCCTCGTGCATCGCGCAACAGGCGACGGACATTTTTCGCCAATGTGCAATGTTCGGTTTTCCAAAGCTCGCCGCCACGAATGGCTGCAAGGTCACACTTTGCCCCCGCGCCCATACTTGAGATAATCTTCATACCACGTTGCCAGCAGGCACGAATTAAGGCACATTTTGGTTCAAGGGTGTCTATTGCATCGACAACAAAATCAAATTGTCCCTCGTCGAGCAACGGTTCAATATTATCGGGGGCAACAAATTGCTGTTTCACCACAAGTTTTACAGCAGGATTAATGGCACGCAGGCGTTCGGCGACAACCTCGCATTTAGGTTGCCCCACGGTAGATGCCAGCGCCGGCATCTGGCGGTTGATATTGGTTACATCAACCACGTCGGCATCAACAAGAGTGAAAGTTCCCACTCCGGCACGGCAAAGCATCTCGGCAGCCCAAGAGCCGACACCACCAAGCCCAACGACGAGCAGATGAGCATCGTTTAATTTTCTTTGCCTCTCCTCACCCAGTAAAAGTTCGCCGCGTTGTAACCAATTTTCAGCCATAAAATCCTATTTAGATGGCTAAAATACAAAAAAATAGCATAGTGAGGAGCATATAATACAAATTTTAAGTAATTTTGCGGTCAAAGACAGAATTCCAAACAACTTCTAATTATGAAAATAGCAATTGTAGGTGTCAGCGGAGCGGTAGGACAGGAGTTCCTTCGCGTGCTCGACGAGAGAAATTTCCCTTTTGACGAGTTGGTGCTTTTTGGTTCGGCTCGCAGTGCAGGTCAGGTGTACAACTTCCGCGGCATAGATTATGTTGTTAAGGAGCTCAAGCACAACGACGATTTTGAGGGTGTTGACTATGCTTTTGTTTCGGCCGGCGGCAGTGTTTCAAAAGAGTTTGCCGAGACAATCACAAAACACGGCGCTGTGATGATTGACAACTCAAGTGCTTTCCGTATGGATAGCGACGTGCCTCTTGTTGTGCCCGAGGTAAACCCAACCGACGCTTACAATCGCCCACGCAATATCATTGCAAACCCCAACTGCACCACAATTCAGATGGTGGTTGCACTAAAGGCTATCGAGAATTTGTCGCACATCAAGCGCGTACACTCATCAACCTATCAGGCTGCCAGCGGTGCCGGTGCAGCGGCAATGGCCGAGCTGTATGAGCAGTATCGTCAGGTGCTTGCCGGTGAAGAGCCCACCGTTGAAAAGTTTGCCTACCAGCTTGCTTTTAACGTAATTCCTCAGATTGACGTGTTCACCGACAACGGCTACACAAAGGAGGAGATGAAGATGTACAACGAGACTCGCAAGATTATGCACAGCGACATTGAGGTAAGTGCACAGTGCGTGCGCGTTCCTGCTTTGCGTTCTCACTCACAATCGTTGTGGATTGAGACCGAGCGCCCATTGAGTGTAGAGGAGGTACGTTGCGCAATCACCGACGGTGAGGGACTTATATTGATGGATAGCCCCGAGGAGAAAATATATCCTATGCCTCTTTTCCTTGCCGGACAGGACCCTGTATACGTTGGCCGCATCCGCAAGGATATTTCAAACCCCAACGGCATTTTAATGTGGATTGTTGGCGACCAAATTAAAAAAGGCGCTGCGCTCAACGCTGTGCAGATAGCCGAGTATTTGATTGCACACCCACAAAAATAATAGACAGAGAAAGTGCTTATAAAAAACAGCAAAAGGGCACGCCCTTTTGCTGTTTTTTTGATATTGAAAGGAAGGTTTTATTTACTCCGATGCTCTGTATTTTCCCTCTTCTTTGTCCTCGAGCATACTCAAATAGGACTGATAGCGTGAAGGAGCAATCTCTCCACGTTCAAGGGCTGCAAGCACAGCGCAGCCGGGCTCGTGAGTGTGGGTGCAGTTGCCATATTTACAATCCTTTGAGAGCTCAAAGAACTCTACAAAGTAGTGCGAAATCTCCTCAACCTCCATATCATACGTTCCAAAACCTTTGACTCCCGGAGTGTCCACAATGTAACTACCGGGCATAAACTCAAACATCTCGGTATATGTTGTGGTGTGCATTCCAGTATCGTGTGTCTTTGAAATTTCGCCCACACGCGCAGCTATCTCAGGAGCAATAGCATTCACAAGGCTCGACTTTCCCACGCCGGAATTCCCGGCAAGCAACGACACTTTGCCTTGCATTGTATCCCTCAGCTGCTCCACCCCGTGACCGCCCACAGCACTTGTGTGCAGACATTTATAGCCTATGCTCTCATAGAGTGCAGTGAGATAATCAAGTTCCTCGCACTCTGTGGTGTTGTAAAGGTCGACCTTATTAAACACAAGCACCACCGGAACACGATAGGCCTCGGCTGCTGCCAAAAAGCGGTCGATAAAAGTTGTGGCAGTAACAGGGTGACTTATCGTGACAACGAGAAAGCACAAATCGAGATTAGCGGCAAGGATATGAGACTGTTTGGAGAGATTAGAGGCTTTGCGAACAATGTAGTTTTTACGTTCAAGTATCTCTGTGATATACGCCGTACCATCACTGCGAACATCGAATTTAACATTGTCGCCCACGGCCACAGGGTTGGTGCTCCTTATTCCTTTCAAACGGAAATTGCCCTTAACCCTGCAGTCGACAACAGCCCCGGCGGCTGTACGCACGCCATAAACGCTGCCCGAACTCCTTACAATGGTTCCCTGCTCTGCCATCCGCAATTATACGGTCATAATTTCCTTTTCCTTGGCTGCAAAAATCTCCTCGGCTCTCTTGATATACTTGTCGTGTATTTTCTGCAAGCTCTCCTCGCCGTCTTTTGCAACGTCCTCGGGAGTTCCTTCCTTTACAGACTTTTTCATAATATCAATGCCATCGCGACGAGCGTTGCGAATACTGATTTTGGCAGTCTCAAGCTCGTGTGAGCACTGCTTTACCAAATCCTTGCGGCGCTCACCGGTCAATGGGGGAATTGCAATGATAATAACCTCGCCGTTATTGGCAGGCATAATTCCAACAGGTGAGTCGATGATAGCTTTTTCTATTGGTGCTATCATATTTTTATCCCAAGGCTTGATGGCAATGGTGCGCATATCGGGGGTGGTGATTGTAGCCACATTACTCAATGGCATCTCGGCACCGTATGAACTAACGCGCACACAATCAAGAAGGTGAACGTTTGCCTTGCCGGCACGAATGTGTGAATACTCATCCTCGAGGTGCATAATAGTCATTTGCATCATCTCCTCGGCATCCTTTAAACAAGCTTTTACGTCTATCATAAATTAAAATGTTAATGTTATTCGGTTAAGGTTTACTACAAATATACGCAATATGAATGAACTGCAATATTATTTTTAAGTTTTTTTAATAATTAATATCATCGAGCTGCTGTAACAAATCTCTATATTCGCATAAACACAACTAACAAACAGATGGCGTTGTGTGTTTAACTCTAAAAAAAGGAGGTAGTTATGAAAGATGTCAACAAGGAAAAACTGGTTACGGTATTTGCCGGAACAGTGTGGCAAGCAGAGCTTAAAAAGGGCCTACTCGACGCTAATGATATCCCTTGCGCAATTATGGACGAAACGATTGGCGCAATAACATCATCATACGCCGGGTTCGAGGGTGAGGTGCTTGTGGTTGTAAACGAAGAGGACGAGGCCAGAGCACTCGAGATAATAAAAACATAAAAATGCAGCCCGTTGGGCTGCATTTTTATGTTTGATCTTACACGGTCATTAAGCCTTAATCTCTTTGATACGAGCCTTTTTACCTGTGAGGGCGCGCAAATAGTAAAGTTTTGCACGACGAACACGACCACGCTTGTTGACAGTGATGCTGTCGATAGCAGGTGAGTTCAATGGGAAGATACGCTCAACGCCAACAGTACCCGACATCTTACGTACTGTGAAACGCTTCTCGCAGCCGTGACCGCTGATGCGAATAACAACACCGCGATACATCTGGATACGCTCTTTTGTTCCCTCAATGATCTTGTAAGCCACTGTGATTGTATCACCGGGGTGGAACTCCATCTCACGCTTTACATCAGTAGCAAATGCTTCTTTAGCAATTTTAATTAAATCCATTTTTTTGATTTGTTAAATTGTTCAATCATTCAAACGCAACATACCAAGTTACTCTTCCTTGGCAGCGATTACGCCGAAAGCGGGG
>JAZRMQ010000039.1:0-6669 GCA_045647745.1 Bacteroidaceae bacterium
ACCATACTTGGTGTGGATGTAATTGATGGAATAACCATCTTCGAGCATATGCATATATTTTAGCAATGCTGAATAATCGTGTTTTTTACGCATAAAATAAACCCCAAAGTTTTTTGTCCAAACTTTGGGGTTCACTTCAAAACGTTCTCTCCTTTATTTTTCCCAACCCTGAAAGATTGCAGCAAAAAGCAACGCTCACAACAGCTATCACCCTTTCACTGCCCCAACAAGCCCACAATAACCGCAGAGCACACGAAAAAAAGATAAAAAAAACTACAAATCTTTTTCATTTCGCAAAAATAACTTATATTTGCAATTAGTAGCGAATATAGACTACACTCGCTGCAAAACACATTCAGGCTCGCTCTGTTTGTTTTTGTCCACCTGTTGCTATATTCGAAAATGATTGTCGTAATATGACCGGGAACGATATAACCATAATGAACGATTTTGAAGGCAAGCTGCATCTGCTGATAAACGAATACAAGCAGAAGGTTGAGCAGAACAACGAGCTGGCCCGCAAAATTGAAGAAAAGGAGAACACTCTCATTGAACTCCAAAAGCGTTGCATTGCACTCGAGAGTAGCTACAACAATCTAAAACAAGCCAAGATTATCAGCCTGAGCGACAGCGGTATAGAGGGAGCAAAGGACAAGATAGCAAGGCTGGTGCGTGAAATCGACCGATGCATTGAGTCGCTAAAAAATAGCTAAAGGAGATTGCATATGGAAGATAGAGAACTGGGAATAAACCTTATAATAGACGGCACATCATATCCGTTGACGATAATGGCAAGCGAAGAGCCGGCCTATAGGCAAGCTGCCAGACTTGTCAACGATACGCTGTCAAGATATAAAGATCTTTTTTCAGGAGAGGGAGGCGTTAGAGTGATGACTATGGTTGCACTCGACATTGCGTTCCACGCCGTAAATGGCACCGAAGGGGTTAACTCTGTTGAGATGAGACGCAAGATTGGCGAGCTCACACGCTTGATAGATAACACCCTGAAGGCAAAGAACTGAAAACAGTTTTTTTAGAAGTTTCACGCATTGCTATATTCACCTGCACCGACAAACGTGTCGGCAAAGGAATATCGCGGTGCGTTTTATTATATATTAAAATTTATAACTATTATGGATGTTACAACATTAATCATCGGACTGGCAGCCGGCTTGGTAGTAGGCTTCCTAGTCCAACTTTTGATAAACAAAACAGCCTTAAAGGCAAAACATCAGCGCATCATCAACGATGCACATAAAGAGGCTGAGGTAATCAAGAAAAACAAGCTGCTTGAGGTTAAGGAAAAGTTCCTAAACAAAAAGGCAGAGCTTGAAAAGGAGATTTCACAGCGCAACAACAAGATACAGCAGGCCGAACACCAGCTCAAACAGCGCGAAATTCAGTACAACCAGCGCAACGAGGACCTGCAACGCCGCAAGAGTGAGCTCGACACATTCAAAGATAACCTCGAGGCACAAAAGGGTGTGCTGGAGCGCAAGCAGGAGGAGCTTGACAAGATGCACGCACAAGAGCGCGAAAAGTTGGAGACCATCAGCGGACTCTCGGCCGAAGATGCAAAAGAACGCCTGATAGAGTCGCTCAAGGAAGAGGCAAAATCACAGGCTGCATCATACATAAACGATATTATTGACGATGCAAAGATGACCGCCGGCAAGGAGGCTAAGAAAATCGTTATTCAGACAATACAGCGCGTAGCAACAGAGACCGCAATAGAAAACTCAGTCACAGTGTTCCACATTGAGAACGACGAGATGAAAGGCCGTATCATTGGCCGCGAGGGACGCAATATTCGTGCACTGGAGGCTGCAACGGGCGTTGAGATTGTTGTCGATGACACACCCGAGGCTATCGTGCTCAGCGCATTCGACCCCGTACGTCGCGAGATTGCACGCCTTGCACTGCACCAGCTTGTTGCCGATGGCCGAATACACCCTGCACGCATCGAGGAGGTTGTTGCCAAGGTTAAAAAGCAAATTGAAGAGGAGATTATCGAGACCGGAAAACGCACTACCATCGACTTGGGTATCCACGGCATGCACCCCGAACTCATTCGCATCATCGGTAAGATGAAATATCGTTCATCATACGGCCAGAATCTATTGCAGCACGCACGCGAAACAGCCAACCTCTGTGCTGTGATGGCTGCCGAGCTCGGTCTCAATCCCAAAAAGGCGAAACGCGCCGGCTTGCTCCACGATATTGGTAAAGTACCCGATGAGGAGACCGAGTTGCCACACGCAGAGTATGGTATGAAGATTGCCGAGAAGTACAAAGAAAAACCGGACATCTGCAATGCTATTGGCGCTCACCACGACGAGGTTGAGATGACCAGCCTCATCGCCCCAATCGTACAGGTTTGTGATGCTATCTCAGGTGCACGTCCCGGCGCACGCCGTGTGATTGTCGAGTCATACATCAAGCGTCTGCACGACCTTGAACAGCTTGCAATGTCATACCCCGGCGTAACAAAAACCTACGCAATTCAAGCAGGCCGCGAGCTTCGAGTAATTGTTGGCGCAGACAAGATTGACGACAAACAGACCGAGCTGCTATCGGGCGAGATTGCAAAGAAAATTCAAGACGAGATGACCTACCCCGGACAGGTAAAGATTACAGTCATCCGCGAGACACGCGCCGTGAACTATGCACGATAAAAAGTAGAAACAAATTATCAAGGAGCAGCCATTGGCTGCTCCTTTTTTTGTATTAATCCCGAGCAACAAACATCTGCCACAAAAGAGAAAGATAAGAGAGAGGCGCCGATATTTTTTTTGGGGGGCACCTTGTTGTTGCTCGCCGTTGTATCCTACGGCAGTTTTCAACCTTAATCAGTTATCTTTTATTCTATTTGTCGTCTTTCTTTACGTGCTTTTTGTCGCGCAAAAAGCACCAAAAACGCCCGGCACAGAGTTCGCGAGAATGTGTGCAAGAAAGTGTGCGGTTAAGCACGTGAAAAATAATCATTGCAAAAGGTTGTTCGTCGCTGAAAGCGAAACAGGCACCGTAAGCAACAAACATCTGCCACAAAAGAGGAAGATAAAAAAGCAAGACTGCCGTGTGGCAGTCTTGCTTTTTATTTTGGGGTAAAACCACCCCGTAAAAGTGGAGCTAGAGGGAGTCGAACCCTCGTCCAAACAGGGAAACCATATGCTTTCTACACGCTTAGTCATCGGTGGAATTTTCGAGCGTAGGCAAGACCGCGACCGCCAACCTGCGCCTTATCCTCTAAAATGTCGCCACTGCATCGAGGCCTGCAATGGTTAGTCCCGATTTGCCTGCACCACCTTGTCGGATTGCTTCGGAACAACAGCGTCCGGGTGATGTCTCGTCCCCGCACCTAGTGCAGGGATTAAGCTAATCTACTATACTTCGATTAAGCAGCAAGAGCGTAGTTATTGTTGCCAGATAAATTTTTGCCTGCTCAGATTATAGTGCGAACCGGCAATGCACTGCGTGCTTACATACCTTTTCTACCCGCTGTCAAATCCAGATAGCCCCAGTTGTAAGAGAGTGCAAAGGTATGGGCATTTTTTATTTTTTGCAACAGCTTTAATACTTTTTATCATTTTTGAATGATTTCTATATATAAATAATGTACTTTTGCACAAAATACAATATCGCAAACTATGACACATATAGAAATTTGGCTTATGGCATTAGCTCTTGCAATGGATTGCTTTGCCGTTTCTATTGCCAGCGGAATATTTTTCAAAAAAATTGTTTGGAAGCCTATGCTTGCAATGGCTTTCCTTTTCGGTTTTTTTCAAGCACTTAACCCGCTGTTGGGTTGGTGGGGCACCGATTTGTGCCGCGAAGTGATAGAGAGCATCGACCATTGGCTGGCTTTCGGGATATTGGGATTTTTGGGTATTCGTATGATTGTTGAATCGTTTAAGGAGGAGGAGAAAAAACGCTTTAATCCGCGCCGATACAAGGTTATATTCACATTGGCAATAGCTACAAGCATTGATGCTTTGGCAGTGGGCATATCATTCTCGTGTATGGGCTATCACACAGTGGAATCATTGTGCTATCCTCTTTTTATAATCTTCCTTGTGTCGTTTATACTCTCCATCATTGGCTTGGGCATTGGGCTTAAATGTGGCAACGGCTTTGCAAAAAGATTGCGTGCCGAGATGTGGGGCGGTATAATTCTTTTGCTCATTGGCGGCAGAGTATTGATTGAGCATCTGACAGCCTAACAGATGAAACGACTCCTTAAGATAATATCATTCGGATGCGTTGGAGTGCTTGTGACTGTGCTTGTTGCAGCAACCCTGCTTGAGAACGTCTATGGTTCGTTGTTTGCTGTGGAGTACATCTACCATTCGTGGTGGTTCATTGCCCTGTGGGCGTTGCTTGCAGTTACAGCAATAGCTTATATACTATGCTCCTCAAAGCGCAACGCGCTAATTCTGTTACACGCATCATTTGCGATGGTTCTGCTCGGCGCCTTTGTATCGAACCTCACTTCAAAGCGTGGAGATTTAACAATTTCAGAGAACGGCGCACCGGCCTCAATGTTCGAGATGAGCGACGGAAGGCTGGAAAAACTGCCTTTCCGTTTACAGCTGACAGCCGTTGACACCGTGCGTGTCAAAGGTGGCGAAGCGGTGGGTAATTACATTGTGCATATTGTTGCCGCAGACAAGGCGGGAGAGAGTGCACACATTGTTTCATTGAACAATCCAACGAAAATAGCTGGCTACCAACTCTGTATTAAGGGTGTGCAAAAAGAGGGCGTCTCTCTGCTTGTCTCCTACGACTCGTTTGGGCGTCCAATAAGTTACTTGGGCTATGCGATGGTGTTTATCTCGTTCCTGCTACTGTTTTTTGACAAAAAGAGCGGCTTTAACGCCTTGCTGCAGCAGATGAGAAAGGAGAACAGGAAGAAGAGCAAAAAGGTGAAAAAAAAGTTCTGGCACGGAGGGAACAAAATATGGGGAATGTTGTTGTGCGTTCTTATGATTTTTTGTCTGCTATGGTACGGGCGTGGCGTGTTTCCGGCAACCAATGGCAACGAGGCGCTTATGCTGCTTGCTTTTTTTGTAACGTTGCTTGTTATTGCCCTGAGGCGCAAAAAGCACTTAGTAGCGTTGAAGAGAACACTCCTTTTTGTTGCTGTTATAATTTATTTAGTTGCAGCATACAACTTTGATGTAGACCAGAATGTGCAGCCTATCTTGCGCACTCCCCTGCTGGGCATACACGTAACAACAATAATCATTGCTTACGCACTGCTTACCTGCACCGCAATAAACGCCATCATCGCCCTTTGCACAAAGAACGACGAAAAGAGGGCAATGCAAGCCCTCCTTGGGCGCACTCTGCTCTACCCGGCCACAATGTTGCTTGCAACCGGCATTTTCATAGGGGCTGTATGGGCAAATATATCTTGGGGGCGCTATTGGGGGTGGGACCCCAAAGAGGTGTGGGCGCTAATAACACTGTTGCTCTGCTCCGTAGCTTTTCACACTCGCTCGCTGCGCTTTATCTCAAAGCCTGTAACTTTTCACATTTTTTGCATCGTAGCCTTCGTCGCAGTATTGTTTACCTATTTTGGGGTCAACTATCTACTGGGCGGATTACATAGTTATGCATAATCCCCACCACTCCGAAAAAACAGCGTATAATTTACAAAAACTATCCATTATTTGCGTTTTTGTACATTTACGCTTTGTACTGTTGTCTATTTTGACTACATTTGCAACGCGAATACAAAAACACGAAATAAAAAGACTATGAATAATATATATCTGAAGAAAATCCCAATGCAGGGATTTGCTACAATCCAATCATCATTGCAACAGTTTGTGCAGCACGTTTATCAGATGCAGCACACATCAATATTTTTCTGCCTGAGCGGCGAGGCACTTTTCACCATCGACGGACAAAAATATCGTTTCACTCCCGGACAAATAATCATCTGTCCAAGAGGCTCCAATATTCTATTGCTTGATATTACCAGCGACTTTTCCTCACGTTTGCTTGGCCTTTCAAAGCATATTTGGTTAGCCGCGCGTAGCTCAATGAGCCCCGAGACCATACAAGCCATCGAGTGTCGTACCCACCAAGGCGGTAACAGCAATCTTGAAAAGGAATTTTTGAATAATATCTTCCGTCAGATTGATATTTTGGATATTGAGGCAGGCTGCAACGACGAGAAGATGGACTATTGTCGTCAAAATGTCACTCTTGCCGTAAATTCTCTACTGCTCTACATTCAGCACATTAGCAAGGCCAACCACACACTGGCGAAAGAGCATATCAGCGAGAGCAAGGATAAACTTTTCTATGAATTCAGAGTATTGCTCACAAATAATTTCCGCGAGGACAGGTCGGTGCAATTCTATGCCGACAAGATGAGAATATCCACCCGACACCTCAACTCTATCTGCCAACGTGCAAGCGGACAGAACGCAAAGGAGATAATCGACCACTTTACAATCATCGAATTACAAGTGAGCCTCATATACACCCACAAGAGTTTCCAAGAGTTGGTTAATGAGTTTCACTTCCCCGACCAGAGCTACCTTAACCGCTATTTCAAGCGCCACACAGGCTACTCACTATCGGAGTTCCGCTCCAATGGAGTGATGGTAGATTAAGACACAAAAAACAGTCACCAATTGGTGACTGTTTTTTGTG
>JAZRMQ010000040.1:0-16614 GCA_045647745.1 Bacteroidaceae bacterium
CTTTTCTTAAAATTGCCGTACGCAGTGCGATCCGCAGCACCCGACAAACAGCAGAAAGGATTGAAGTGGCAAGTTTGTGACGGCCGAGGGATGTTGCAAAGCAACTCGCGAGCAGAAGGAACAAACGACTGATTTTGTCTCCGCCGGGCGCTTTTGCTACTTTTCACGCGATGAAAAGTAGGGGAAAGAACGACTTGAAGAAAATTCAAGTGAATAATTAAGGTTGAGGACTGCAGTAGAATACAATGCGATTGGGAAGTAATCCTAAACCTTCCCCCAACTTTTGCAGGTGAGCCCAATATACGCGCTTTTGTCATTCTGAACGTAGTGAAGAATCTCTATCTAATAGTTTGCGAGATTTTTCGCGTTGCTCAGTATGACAATGTTTGCTGGCTTTGTCTTTCACTGGTTCTGTCATTCAGTGCTTTTGTCATTCTGAACGAACGTGAAGAATTTCTATCGCGCCCCTGTCATTCTGAACGAACGTGAAGAATCTCTATCAGTGCAGCTGTCTTTTTTTAGATACTTCGCGTTGCTCAGTATGACAATATACGCGGTTTTTGTTCATTCTGACGATAGAAAAAACCCGCCGAGGGCTAGCCCTCGGCGGTTGATGTTATTTTATGAAACCTTGAATTACTTTACAAGAACTTTCTTAGTCTCAATTACACCATTGCTGTAAACTGTTACAACGATGTTGATACCGCTTACAGGAGCAGGAATTGCAGCACCTGCAGGTGTGAAGTAGCCAACTGAAACAACCTCGTCACCCTCAACCACAAGGTCGGTGATAGAATTTGTCTCATTGGCGTCATCAACAAAGCGGAGAACCCAAGATGATGCAGAACCAGCCTCACCTCCCCAGTTTACAATGTTACCGTGACTTCCTGCACCATCACCGTGGCCGGCTGTGTGGAGTGGGTTAGCACCCTTAATGTAGATTGTGTAGATGTTTCTCTCCAAAGGCTTAACAATGTACACAGGAGCATTAGCAGCTTTACTAATCAATTTTACTTGCTCTGTGCCACCACCAGTGCCTGCATAAGCGTTGTACTTACCGCTTCTGATGCGGAATGCATACTCAGACTCCTCTTCTGTTATGCCAAGATTGTCTGGGTCGGGAAGGAACTCGCTTCCATATTTCTGGAACTGGAATACGAATGCGTCGTTCTCCTCATTGTACTCTACTGGAGCATCTTTCCAAGCAAGGCCTGCGCCGTCAGCGTATATAGCCTTAATCTTTCCTTGCTGCTTGTAGTACTCAGTGTAAGCGCTCTCGATAGCATACCAGTAGTTGTTCTCTATACCTACGCGCTCAACGTCCTTAGTCATATAGAAGTTCTTGTAGAACAAAGGTACTGCAGTTGTTGCAGCATCATTGCTCTCCTCTGCAACAGCGGCCTCAATTTGCTCAACAGCATCTTCAAAGTCTGCGATGTCGCCAGCGATGCAACCCGGGTCGTTACCTGTTGCGAGACCCCAATTCTCAAGGTTCTCTGCAATAACCTTTGCCCAGAAGTAGTATGGGCTGTCCATCTGAACCTCGTAGATGTTCCACTCACCCTCACCATTTGCTTTGTTGAAGTGGAGGTAATCACCAGCGCTGTAGCCGTCACCGGCCTTAATCTCTTCTGCCAACTCGTGAGCGTTGATGACGTCGGCTCCGTATGTGAACACGCCGGGGAGCTCGTTAACGCAAGGACGTCCTGCAAGGTCGCCATCCCAGTCCATAAATACGAACTTGTTGGCATTTACAGTAGCCTCTGCAATTTCCAAAGAATCTGATGCATCGTTTTTATTCTTCCAATTCCAAGAAGCCTTTATCTCGTTGTCGCCAATCTCGCTGTAGATAACAAATGTGTTTGTGAGGTTGTTTGATTTTGCAAACTTAACCTCGGCAGCGTTCTCTGGGTCAATTGTCAAGCCGGTGCTCCAATTCTTAGAGATTGTTACCTCTTTAGTCTCGGCATCTTCATTCTCAGTCTCCTCAACATTCAAAGCCCAGAACTGAGCGTTTGCCAAGCTGATGATGTTCCAGCCGTTCTCAGTCTTCTTGAACATATAAACGCAAGGATCGTTCAACGCAGCCTTGATGTTTGTGTGGTAAGGCTTTGCACCTGAATAGTAACGTGGCGCTGCATCCTGTGTCTTAACGCGGAGGTTACCGCTGAGGATGTAAAGACCACCATCCTTAAGCTGTGACTCGTCTGTAATTTGTACGTCGTTGCATACGTTGTATAGGTTATCACGAGCAATCAATTCGTCGGTAACCACGCCATACTCGCCAACAGAAACCTTGCTTGGAGAGAGGCGGAAACCTGCTTGTCCCTCACGTCCCATCACCTTTACAGTGAATTTGTTGAGCTTGGTGTTCTCTGGGAACTTGATGTCGAGATAAACGTAACCAACAGGGTCCATCTTGTTTATTAGATTGCCGCTGTCATCTTTGTCGCCATTCCAGATAGAGTGGTAGAATGTATCACCTTTGTCATCGAGCAAGTTTGCGATAGAACCCTCGGTCTTCTCCAAAGAGTTTGTGGTGATACAAGTTGAGTCAAGAGGAAGCTTCTCGCCGTCTGCAATAATTTCAAGGCCAGAGATTGCTACCATTGGATAGTTATTGAATTTTGCTTGTCCAACGGTGTTGAGGAATGTGAGGCGGATGCCATTAACCTCTACACCATCCTGAAGAACAATCAACTGCTCCCAGTCGTAACGATTTCCGTTTTGTTTACCAAGAGGTGTATTGTTTACATCTTCTGTAGCGTAGATTTGGGGGAATGTGATGAACTTAATCTTTGATGCAAGGAAATTATTGACATTGTTTTCGATAGAGTTGATGAATGTCTGCATCTCACCGATATTTTCATATTCTGTACCCTCGTCCATATTACGCAATTCTTCTGCACGAGCAAGCATTGGAGTAATGTACATATTGTAAGCCTCTTGGGTATACTTTCCCTCTACAGGATTGTTTACGCTACACAAGCTGTCTCCATATTGTGTTTCGTATTTCGCCTTCTCTACCTGATAAAACCTTTCAATCTTTGACCAAACATACACGCCCATTGCGTTGTTCAAGGCTGTAACATCCTCAAACACCTCGCTGATTGTTGTGTAGCTGTTTGCCTCGAGAGCATCTTCGGCCTCCTCGATTGCAGTCAAAAAGTCATTGTAGTAGTTTTCGTAGCCCTCAACAGCAACGCTGTCCATATATGTGTAGATGTTGTAAGCCTCCTTAAGAGCACCCTTTACAGGGAGTACGAGATATTTGTCGGGGTAGTTCATTGAGACGTCATAGAGCTCCCAACCGAATTCAATCTTGTATGCATAGTTGAGGCAGTATGGATGGTCCTCTTTATAGAAGTCGTAACGCTCTTTGTCTACATTCTTGAAATCACCGGTTGATGGTGTTGCACCCATATGAATCTCAACCACGTTGCCTTCCTCATCCTCATCCATATTGTAGTACATCTCAAAGGTGCCATTATCGCCATCTTCGATGTAAACAAGTGCGGCGTTGCTCAAAACGGTTGTTTTGCCCTGTGTACCATTGGCACCGTTCCAAGCGTTGTGCTGTGGGTGCTTGCTGAGGTATTTGCCCGATGTTACAAAGTAAAGATAGTAAGCGGTGTTGCCGTCAGCATCCTCGGTAGGAATCAACTGGATTGCGTATGAAGGAGATGCCTCTTTTGCCGCCTCACCTGCGTTTACAAACATAGGACCGGGGCCTTCATTGGGTTTATTATCCTCGGTTATTTGGTCGCCGAAATTTTTGCCGTCAGCACCATCGTGGTTGTTCTTGTATGTGTGGTACTCTACGGGAACGGTACTTTTCATTACAAAGTATTTTGCCTCCAAAAGGTCGTCCATTGAGGTTATTTGCTCGCCAAGCTCAAATGCCCAGTCAGCATAAGGTATAAACTCAACCTCTTTTGCTGTGAAACCTACAGTCTTAGGCGCTTTTGCCTGGTGAGTACCGCCTTGGCGTGTAGCCCACTTAACGATGAACGCGTCTACCTCCTGCTCGAGGGTGAGGTCAAGATAAGGATACCCTGTAAGTTCGCTCTTGTTATCATTGCCCCAAAGTGACTGCCAATAGTTATTCCACTTGCCATCATTCAGAGCTTCAAGGCCTTGACCATCTGCTTCTGCGGCAATAGAGTTGTGGTCGGCGTTAGATTTAACTGTGTAAGGAATCACAGTTTTGCCATCTGCTGCATACACAACCAACTCGCTAAGAGCAAGAATGGGGTAACTGCCAAGATACTCGGTACCATTGTTCTCTACGAATGTAATACGCAGACCGCTCAATGGCTCGTCGGGAGTGATAACGTCTGTCTGGAATACTGTTGAAACTCCACCGCTTTCAGCTTCTGTTCCATCTGCTGCAAGCTTTGTTTCTACACCCGGCAGACCATCGGCCGCTGAATAGGTCACCGACCAATCCTGTGCATTCACACCTGCTAATGTAGCAAATGCCAACGCAAGAGTTAGAAATAAATTTTTTCTCATAATGTAAAAATTAAATAAAGTAAAAAATAAAAATCTCTCAAAATCAGTACCACGGCAATGAGCTTTGAATGATTATTGCATTGATTGTCAATTTGTTGCAAAATAATTCGTTAGCTCCCTTGCATAGGCGTGGCATTTTATCACGCAAAGGTTGTTATAAATATTTGAAATCGCAAGAAAAAAGTGTGAAAAATAAAATATTTTGGCTTAAAGTGAAAAAAAATGGGGGGGGGTAGCTAGGTTGAAAAAAAAGTGTTATATTTGCCAAGATTATATATATAATTAAGGAGTTTTTTTTGGTGCTCGGTTGTGTTGAACGATGATTGATATAACTCACCCGGGGTGCAAAAATCCTCAAACAATGGACAAAAAAAGTTTTTGCTTTTATAGCATAGCTTGATGGGGTAGCAATATTGACTTAAACCAAATTATAAATAGTATGAAACTGAAATCTTTACTAACCGCATTATTCGTAATGCTTGCAACCTTTGCTTTTGCACAGGTTGAGGATGGAAAGGTCTATCGTATCGTGAGTGCAAAGTATGGCACTGTGATATCGGAAAGCCCCATCCTGCACACTCTCTCGTGCGCGTCAAAAGGTGCTGCAACCGACTACCACGAGATGTGGTTGTTCAATGCTGCCGGTGATGGCAAGTTTACAATCAAGAATGTGTACACACAACGCTATGTGCAGTACAACTCGGTAAGAAATGGACAGTGGACAACCAGCAACAGTGCAACACAGTTTACTGTTACCGAGAATCCGAATTTGAAAGGTTATTACAACATTGACCTTGCTCCTAGAAACGACTGGGGTGCACACTGCGATGGCAGCGGCAATATTGTGCCTTGGAACTATGGCCCCGACAATGGCGAAATTTCGGGAACCGAGTGGACATTTGAGCTTGTAGAAATTAGCGCTGACGAGATGACTGCAGCGGGCACTGCATATCAGGATTATGCAACGGTGCTTAACAATGCCAATGCTATTGCTGCAAAGGTGATGAACCTCTTCAAGGACAATGCGTGCACAGAGTTGAAGGATGAGTGGGCTGCAAAGAGCGATGCTGAGATTGCTGCCGAGCTTGAGGGTGTTCCAGCCGACCTGCAGCAGGTGGTTCTCAAAATAAAGAACAATGCTTGGGACAGCACTACACGCGAGAAGGAGTTCCGTGTATATGACTACAAGCCATACAGCAACCCCGAGGTGTGGGCCGACCGTCTTTTCACACGTCCTTACAACCGTATAAATAACCCTACCGGTATCAGTACAAGCGACTCAAAGAGCTTCATTTATGTGTTTGTTGAGGATATTCCCGAGGGTACTACAATTGACCTCGCCGAGATGGCAAGCACCAAGTATTTTGGTAACGACACTCGTTTGAAGGAGGGCTTGAACATTGTTCCTTGTGCAAACAAAGATGGTTCGCTCTACATTCGCTACATCTGCGAGACTGCTCTCGACGGCAAAAAGCTTGCCGACTACCCAACTGTGAAGGTTCACATTGAGGGTGGTTATGTAAATGGTTTCTGGAGCAAGGAGCGTGGTCACACCAACACAGATTGGGTGTATATGCGCAACAATATGTTCAAAAATCCTACTGCTGTACAGGCTGCCGGCGACCTCACAGTGCTCAATTTCCGCACATACGAATTCTTGAAGGAGTGTCCCGACAATATTGAGGGTGTGATGCGTCTTTGGGATTTCTGGAACAGCCGTCAGAACTACTATATGGCTCTCGACAAGTATGACGCGTGGAGAAACAACAAGCAGCTTGCGATGAGTGACGACAACGGCTTTATGGATGCTAGCTCATACCGTACACACTATAACAACAACACGCTGAGTACAATTGTGAACTATGACCTTCTTGTTGCCGATGCCGGTAGCTCTTGGGGTCCTAACCACGAGATTGGTCACACTAACCAGTATGCGTTCGAGATTGTGGGTACATCCGAGGTAAGTAACAATGCTCTCACAAACTTTGCAATCTTTGACCAAGGTACACACGTGAGCCGCGGTAACAATATGCAGAACCAGATTCTCGACTTTGAAAACAAGATTCCTTATGTTGTTCGTGGTGAGAAAACTTATGGCTCAAAACTGTTCAGTATGACACGTATGTACTTCCAGCTGTTCCTCTACTTCCACGCTGCGGGCAAGGATACTACATTCTATCCACGCTTGTTCGAGAAATTGCGTTACGACCGTCTGCCGGGCTGGGCTACCGGTTCTTGGGACGAGCTCGACGAGAATGGTTTTTACAAGAATTCTGTAGATGCTTCGAAAGACCAGTTGAAGTTTGCCGAGGCTTGCTGTGAGATTGCACAGATGGACCTTAGCGAGTTCTTTGAGGCTTGGGGCTTCTTTATTCCTATGAAGAACGCTTTTGTGGGCGACTATGGTCACCACTGGGTGTATCTGCTCGAAGAGGATGCGAAGGCAAGCAAGGCTCGTATGCAAAAATATGAGAAGAAGGGTGGCCACTTGATGTTCCTCGAGGACCGCATACGCAAGTCGCCACGGAAGAAGAGTCCGTTCAGCGACGGCAAAGGCTATCGTGCCAACTATGCCGATTGGGAGGGCGAGCGCATTGCCGACCCCGAGATTGGTCTTTATGGTCAGTGGATGGATTACATTGACGAGAGCGTGAAGGCTCAGGGTTACTACTATGCTGTTTCACAGGGTGTAGTGCTCATTAAAGAGGCCGAAAATGCCGGTGGCGCGCTTGGCTTCAAACTCTACAATGCCGAGACTGGCGAGTTGTTGACATATACCAACAAAAAATCTATGAAGGTGCCTTCATCGGCTCAAGGTGCGACGCTGAAGGTTGTTGCTGCACAGGCTGATGGTACTGATTATGTGGTTCCTCACGCATCAGAGGGTCCTGCCGAAATGCAGAAAGAGGCTCTTAAAGGCTCTATTGGAAAGGCTATGGTCATTTTGAATAAAATTGCTGAAAATGAAGTTTCTGTTGGTCGTTACTATCCCGAGGCTGTCGCTAATTTGCAGGAGTTGACAAACAAGGCTGTTGAGGCTTATAGTGCAGCAGTAAATAATAGCGAATACTCTTATGCCGAGTGGAGTATGATTATCGATGAAGAGTGCAACAAGGTGCTCAATAACGAGGATGCACGTGTTTTGATAAAGGAGGGAGCTACCTTTAAAATGAAGAGTTATCGAACAAATTACCGAAACTACTATCTGGTCGGTAACTATCCGAATGCTGACAAAACCGAAGATGATGAGAAAGACCCTGTTGAGTGGGAGATTGAGTATGCCGGAGTGCCCGGTGAGTATTATTTGAAGAGTGCATCAACCGGATATTATATAACAGAAATTGGTGTTGGTGGTATTGGTCTTGCTTCAAAAGAGCAGGTGAATGCTATCAAGTTTACAGTAGCCTACACCGATGCTGCAACTGTGAAGTTTATCTCTGTTGATGATGAGAATATGGCTGTCGGTTTGTATGATGGCGGAAAGGTTGCCGGTATTCCAGTTGATGATAGTGGTAGTGGCGCTGAGTGGGTGGTTGAAATTGTAAAGAATAATACTGCCGAGTTCTATACACAGGCTCTTGAAGAACTGATGGCCGAGGCTAATATTAAGATTACAGAGGTGCTGAACCTTGACAGCTTGAATACAATGAATATCTTTAACGATAATATCATTGTGCTTGATAACAATCTTAACACTTATGCCTTGGATCTCCTTTATACATATTACGAGGTGAGTGAAAAAGCCGAGGCGGCATCTGTTGCTCAAAAGCAAAAGTATGTTGCTGCATTGCGTAAGCAGTTGTTGGGTGTCGAGGGCAGATATCTCCTTATTGCTCCTATTGTGACTGCTGGCGAGAGAGTTGTTTGGCATTATATCATCAGCAATAAAACCGAGAAGCTTGTGGGTATTTCAACATCTGGTAGAAACAAGGGTGTTCTGGCTCCTGTAACTGATTATGAAACAGACAATGTGCTTTGGAGTTTTGTGTCAACCGGTAAAGCTAACGAGTATAAACTTTACAATGCGGGACAAAAGGGCTTTGTATATAAGAAGGGAACTTCTGAACTTCGTGTATCGGCTACAGAGGATTATCTGCCTGTAACTGTTAAGTACGATGCTGAGGTCGGTGGCTTGGTATTGTCTGCTGCAGAACGTTATTTTAACGAGTCAACATCATCGGTGTCACTCGGTATCACTAATAATACTGTTTTCAGAATTCAGACTGCTTTGATTGAGACAAATAAGGAGGTTGCTGATGTGATTACAGTGATTGAGAGTGTGCTCCCCGAGGCTAATGGCAATGATGCTATCTATGACCTTGGTGGTCGCAGAGTAGAGAAACCTACAAGAGGTATCTTTATCCAAAATGGTAAAAAGGTGTTGGTAAAGTAATTCAAGGCTTTATAAAATAACATCAACCGCCGAGGGCTACCCTCGGCGGTTTTTTTTGCCCCCAACGCTGCTCTTTTAATAAGTTGCTCACGCTCGCCGAAAAGGCTTGAACAAGCTTGCTATTTGCTCGCTAACGCGTAGCTTTCGCCGGTGTTGCTGTGGTGTTTTATTCCTTATTATATACATACTATTGTTTTTTCTGCTAAAAAGAGTTACTTTTGAGGCTGTGAAAAATGTTGAATGTTGATAACAAAATACACAATGATATGAAATTAAGAAGTCTGTTTCTATCGCTTTTGATGCTTGTGTTGACGTTGGCTGCAAATGCTCAGCTTGCGCCAAACAATGCGCAACGTTACTATGCCGAGTTTAAAAAGTATTTTACCGATGATATTTGCACCGAACTTGCTGTGCCCTATTCGGCAATGACCGACGAACAGCTGCGCACAGCAATGAGCGAAATGCCCGAGCAGCTTGTTGATATAGCTATCAAGGTGAAAAACGATGCTTGGGGTAAGCGCGAGAAGGAATTTCGTGTGTTCGAGGCAAAGCCTCATAGCAATTCTTACAATTGGAAGTTTCTGATGAATGTCAGACAGTATAGCGATTTGCAGATACCTACTGGTATTAGTGCTGATAATGAGTATCTGCTCATCTTCGTGGGTAGCGAGTTGCCCGATTCTATCTGGATGGAGCTTTGTCAGGTAGCTGGAAATATGTACAGTCCATTGATGACAAATACGCTCACAAGCGGCTTGAATATGGTGAAAATTCCCGATACCGAAGGTGATGACAGAATGTTGTTCATTAAATATTATGTGGACACAGACAGCAGTGCTACAAGCAAGAAACTTGCCGATTATCCCAATGTGCCCATTCACATCGAGGGTGGATACGTGAATGGTTATTTCGACCTTGCACGTCACACCGATGAGGATTGGCGCGATATGACACAGAATATGATGAAGCACTATTCGGTGCAGGTTCTTGGCGAGAGGGTGATGTTTCATATGGAGCTAAAGAATGTGCTGAAAGCTTGTCCAAAAACTATTGTCGATGCTATTACTTGGTGGGATAGGTGTGTTGCGTGGCAGCACGAGCTGATGGGCGCCGACAAATATTATGACCGCTGGAACGATATCATTATGGCAAAAGACGGCTATGAGGGTATGTTTATGTATGCAACAGAGACTTTTACTTACTACGAGCATTATACTTTGCCCGATATTTTGCCTTGGGCTAAGGTGTATGCCGACCCGGGACAGATGTGGGGTCCGGCTCACGAGATTGGTCACGTTAATCAAGGTGCTATAAATGTTGTCTCTTGTACCGAGGTTACAAATAATCTTTTTGCAAATGTGCAGGTGTACCGCACCGGAAAGACTACTACACGTGGCTTGGGATTGGCGGAGTGTCGCAAGGATTTTGGTAATAAAACGGCGTTTCCTTTGCGTAGTGACCCGATAGGAAAGTCGAGAATGTTCTTCCAGCTCTATCTCTATTTCCACGTTGTGGGCAATGATACCACTTTCTATCCTCGCTTGTTCGAGGCTCTGCGTAAGGACCCGCTTGACAAGGGACCAAAAAACCGCGATTGGTGGTCGCTGACACAGGGAAAGGATGACCAATTGAAATTTGCCGAGAAGTGTTGCGAGATTGCTCAGATGGATTTGAGTGAGTTCTTTGAGGCGTGGGGCTTCTTTGAGCCTATGAAGGATGCTCACGTGGGCGATTATGAAAATTTTATCGTTAATCTGACAAATGATGAGATTGAGGCAAGTCGTGCGCGTATGCAAAAATATGAGAAGAAGGGCGGCCATTTGATGTTTATCGAGGACCGTATCAAGCGTTCAAAGCGCGAGGATGGCGTGTCGGGGTATAGAAAAGATTTCTCGAGCGATTTTGCTGTTGGAAAAATGGGTAAGGTTGGCCAATGGAGTGATTATGTCGACGAGAGTGTGAAGGCTCAGGGGTATTACTATGTGAATGTGATGGGTAATATCACGATTAAGACCACAAATAAGGCTGCCGGTGCTCTTGGCTTCAAGCTTTACAATGCCGAGACCGGTGATTTGCTCGATTTTAACAATGAGTATTCATTGGTTGTGCCTATTGCGCATCGCAATGCTCCGTTATTGGTGGTGGCTGCACAGGCCGACGGAACGGATTGTGTTGTTCCTAATATGGTTGAGAGTGAAGATGAGACTATTCTGTTGACGGCGTTGAATGCTACGCTGGCAACTGCTTCAATGTATATTAGCAGAAGCTCTGCCGATGGTGCTAATATCGGTTATTTCTATGAGAGTGCATTGACTGATCTTGTGGCTCTTTATGATGCTGCATCTAAAGCGGCTGCCAGTGGCGATAAGAGTGACCACAGCTATAAGGAGTGGATTAATCTGCTCGAGGATGCTATTGCGGCTTTGAAAGATGACTCAACAGCGCGTGTTTATCCAAGGGAAAATGATGTTTATGTGTTCGTTAATGTTGGTAATAGATCGTATAATATGGCTTATGACAAGTTAGGCTTGAAGGGTGATTTGGCCGGTACGACTATTCCTGAAACGCAACGTTGGCTGTTTGAAGAGGCCGGCGCTCCGCATCACTATTATATAAAGAATAAAAATGGTCTTTATATAAATGATATTTCGTCCGAGGGTGTGTTGTGCAGTGGCAAAGATAAGGCTTCGGCTGTGGCGGTGAAGATTAATTATCTTGATGATGGTACGCTTTACTTTACTAAACCGGATGATGGCTCTTATCTGGCTTTTAATATCGATTCTTTTGATGAGGAAAACAATCGTTATAATGTTGTTGCGTCGGAATATCTGTTGAGAGCCTCTTCTTGGCTTGTTGAGGCTGTTGAGCTTAATAATACTGCTATTGAGGAGATTGAAGCTGATGATTGTGCGGTTGAGGGTATTTATGACCTTGCCGGGCGTAAATTGCCGGTGGTTACAAAGCCGGGTATTTATATTATAAATGGTGAGAAAAGGGTGGTGCGATAGATAAATGTGTTCTAAAAACCGCGTAATTTGTCATTCTGAGCATAGCGAAGAATTTCACAAATATTGCGAAAATATGAGATCTCTCACGTTCGTTCGAGATGACAGGGGCGTGTGTGTTGTCATTCTGAGCGTAGCGAAGAATTTCTTGCTAAAAATGAGATCTCTCACGTTCGTTCGAGATGACAGGGGCGTGTGTGTTGTCATTCTGAGCATAGCGAAGAATCTCGCAAATATTGCGAAAATATGAGATCTCTCACGTTCGTTCGAGATGACAGGGGCGTGTGTGTTGTCATTCTGAGCGTAGCGAAGAATCTCACAAATATTGCGAAAAATGAGATCTCTCACGTTCGTTCGAGATGACAGAGGCGTGTGTGTTGTCATTCTGAACGTAGCGAAGAATCTCACAAATATTGCGAAAATATGAGATCTCTCACGTTCGTTCGAGATGACAGGGGCGTGTGTGTTGTCATTCTGAGCATAGCGAAGAATCTCACAAATGTTGCGAAAATATGAGATCTCTCACGTTTGTTCGAGATGACAGGGGCGTGTTTATTGTCATTCTGAGCGTAGCGAAGAATCTCACAAATATTGCGAAAATATGAGATTTCTCACGTTTGTTCGAGATGACAGGGGCGCGTGTGTTGTCATTCTGAGCGTAGCGAAGAATCTCACAAATATTGCTAAAATATGAGATCTCTCACGTTCGTTCGAGATGACAGGGGTGCGTAAATGTTTCCACAAATTCTTATATTGAACTCACGATAAATATCTTATAACAGTTAGGGGCGGTCATTGTGTGAAATGACCGCCCCTGAGTATATCAGTTTTTTTATTCTTCTACAAGCCCCATCTCTTTCCAGCGCTCGATGATGAGGGCGCAATCTTCGCGTGCAATGCTCTCTTCAACGTCGTACTCGGCAAGCAAAAGAGCTACTAGGTCGTCGGCTGTGAACGATGCTTTTGGGGCTACATTCTCCCAAAGATAGGCTGCGCTCTCGTTCAGGCTGATGATTTTGCTGTAATCGATATTTTCTACTCCTGCGGGAACGATGATGTGTTCGCCACATACATTCTGTATCTCAAATCCTTCTTTAATTTTCATATTGTGTATATTCTTTTTGGTTTATATTCTGCGATAGATGGCCAACAGTATGCGCCTGAATGGCTTTAGCGCGCCCCAGATTGCTGAGTAGCAACGCCATTTGCGGCTGTTGGTGCTGATGGTTTTCCCTTTGCGCACAAAGCCGTCGGCAACGCCGATGATTTTGTCGTATGTAAAACTCTCGGTCATTCTCAGTGGGTTGCCGTCGCCGCGCATAGTGTATGTGCCGTTCTCTATTTTGATGACTCGGTGCAGGGCGTATGTCTGTTCGCGCACCTCGGCAAGGACTACGTCGCCTATCTTGGGTTCGCGGGGTGGGGCAAGGATGACTTTGTCGCGCTCGTGCTCGAGGAAGGGGCGCATACTAAAGCCGCGAACAATGAATGTTACGCTTTTTTTCCCTTGCTCGCGGAACACTCTTGTTATCTCCTGCATAAACAGGTGATTGTTTACTTTTTTTTGTGTGACGCCATTGCTCATAGGCCAAAAGTGCTACTGGATAAACGGGCGGCCTCTTCGTCGGGGCGGCAGAATAGTGTGTGCACGGCTATATGCTCAAGCACTTTGGTGATGGTGCTGCAGATGGCTATGTGTATATCTTTGTCGAACTTGAGCGTTGAGCAGGAGCAGAGCATTATGCCAAAGGCTGTGGGGATATTCTCTTTGCGTATCCAATTTTTTTTGTCTTGCTCTATTGCTGCAATGCCGCCGATGGGGTAGTGTACGTTCATATATATGGGACGTTTGCCGCTCCACGGTGAGCCGTAGACGAATGGGGTGCCGTCGGCTGCAATGCGTATCACTGGGTTGTCGTCGTTGATGAGTGTGCTGCCGCTGATGTATTCGACCCATTTGTTGCTGTGGGTGCTTTTACCCTGTCCGCTTGCTCCAAGGAACATATATCCTTTGCCGTTGTTTTCTATTGTGGCAGAGTGCATCAGCAGGGTGTGGTGCTTGGCGGTGCACATTGTGTAAATGACCATCAGGGTGTTGTTGAAGCCAAAGGTGACGTCGTTGCTGCTTCCACGGGTGGCGATGGTGAAGTGTTTGTGCTCGGCATCGCTCTGCATAAAGGCGCAGGGGTGCCCGTATTCGTTTATTGTGAGTATTTGGTATGCTCCGTTCTCCTGACGATAGACCTCGAATTTTGCGCTGGGGCAGGGGAAGGTGCCAACCTTGCTGCCACGCCACGATGGTTGTATGCTGTTGTCGAGGGTTATCTCGAACAGTGTGCTGTCGGTGCTCTCGCGCTCAAAAGGTGCAAGATTGGGAAGTATCGAAAGAATATCGCCCTCGAGCATTGTTATTGCAAAATTGTGTTCGGCGACGCTGAAAAATCGTTTCTGCATATAGTCTTTGCGCAATTATGGCCTATGCGCCGGCTGCTTATAGTTTATCTTGCAAATTTATGAAAAACGGATTAAATATTCAATTTAATTAACAAGTTGTTTATTCTTTTGTTTTTTATTTTTTATTGCTATCTTTGCTTTCATATGAAAATGTCACATTCTATCAACATTCGTGGCAGGTTGATGCTGCTTGATAAGCCGTTGGTTATGGGTATTCTGAACGTTACCGATGACTCTTTTTTTGATGGCTCACGGGTTGCTTCGCCTTGTGAATTGGTGTGCCGTGCAAAGGCGATGGTCGATGCGGGCGCGGCAATTATTGATATTGGGGCTTGTTCCACACGTCCCGGAGCAACGCCTGTTGGGCAAGAGGTGGAGCTTGCGAGGTTGCACGCTGCACTCGAACTGCTTGATAGGGAATTGCCGGCTGCTGTGGTGTCGATTGATACTTTCAGGGGCGCTGTGGTGCGCGAGTGTGTGGCGTCGCATAATGTTTCGATAATAAATGATGTGTCGGGCTTTGAATGGGATGCTGATATGTTCGACGCTGTGGTGGAGAGCCGCTTGCCTTATATTCTCACTCATTCGGTGGGCTTTGCGGGCGAGGCGGTGGAGTATAGTGATTTCTTGCCGCAGGTGATGCAGCGCCTTGCCGGGAAGATGTGGCAGTTGAGGCAGGCTGGCGTGGCCGATGTGATTGTTGACCCGGGCTTTGGCTTTGGCAAGAGCGTGGAGCAGAACTATCGTATGCTGGCTGCGTTGCGTGATTTTGAACTGCTTGATGCTCCTTTGTTGGTGGGGCTGTCGCGTAAGTCAATGATTACTCGCTTGCTTGGCATTGAGCCGGGTGAGGCGCTTGCTGCTACAACGGCGCTAAATCTTGTTGCGCTGCGCAATGGTGCGAACATTCTGCGCGTTCACGATGTGAAAGAGGCAGTGCAGGCGGTTGAGCTTGCGCAAGCAATGGATTTTAAGATATAAAGGTCGGCTTTTGTCGGTCTGCGATAATTTAAATAGTGTGTAATACCTTATATATATAAATAGATGTTTTTTGATTTTACCATAAAGGATATAATAGACATTCTGCTGTTTGCTCTGTTATTGTTTTATCTGTACAAGCTTATGAAGGACTCCGGCTCGCTGAATATCTTTGCCGGAATTATGATTTTCCTTTTTGTATGGGTGCTTGTTTCAAAAATTCTTGGAATGCGCCTGTTGGGCTCGGTGTTCGACCAGATGATGAATGTGGGTACTATCGCTTTGGTGGTGATTTTCCACGAGGAGATTCGTAATTTCTTCAAAGGGCTGGGCTCGCGCCGATATTTTAAATATCTCTCAACGCTCTTTTCGAGAAAAGATGAGAAAGACCCGGCCGAGGCTGCGGTGATGCCTGTTGTGATGGCTTGTATCAGTATGGCGCAGCAGAAGGTGGGCGCGCTGATTGTTATTGAACAAAAAGTGTCGCTCGATGATGTTATTACCACAGGCGAGCCGATAAATTCCGATATAAGTCAGCGACTTATCGAGGCGATATTTTTCAAGAATGCTCCTCTGCACGACGGTGCGATGGTTATACGCGGTGGACGCATTGTGGCGGCGCAGTGTATATTGCCGGTGTCGCACAATCTGAATATCCCAAGAAGGCTGGGCTTGCGCCATCGCTCGGCAATGGGTGTCTCGGAGATGTCCGATGCTATTGCTATTGTGGTTTCCGAGGAGACTGGCAGTATTTCTGTTGCGCAAAATGGTAAATTCTCACTAAATCTTGATGCTCACAAGCTGGAGCAACTGCTCTCGGCGCAATCATAAATATAAATAATGTAAAATATCCTCCATATACCTTGCCGGTGTATGGAGGTTTTTTGTTTAAATGGTGTAGAAAATAAACTGCATTGCCGCCGTTTTTTTGTGTGGCAAAAAAATGTTTAAAAAGATGCTGTTTTTTTGTTTTTACAAATCATTGATTTTCAATGCTGAATAAAAAATGATTTTGGAAGGGGTGATTTTTTTTGAAAAAAAAGGTGGAAATGTTTTGCCAGTTCAAAAAGTTGCCTTACCTTTGTACTCGCTTTCGGCAAGTAACGCGGTAACGCGGTCCGTGTCGGCAAGCACGATAGATCCTTGACAACATTCCATTACAGACAAGCAGTACAACCTTGCTTAAGATTATTCTTTTAGCAAGAAGCGTAAGGAACGAAAAACGAACCGTCAATAATTTGAAAACATATTATTCCGGCCAGTATACAA
>JAZRMQ010000041.1:0-37714 GCA_045647745.1 Bacteroidaceae bacterium
AAGAGTCTGTTATATTGAACATCTGCGGTATTCCATAGTCAAATTCGTGGTTGCCAAGGACAACTGCATCATATCCCACATGGTTCATTATCTTGACAATCTGCTCACCTTTCGATATTGCTCCAATAAGGCCACCGCTTGCAAAGTCGCCACATGACACTGTCGAAACATAGTCTGTGGTTGATTGGCACTCTTTACGCAAAGACACAAGAAGAGGGTATCCGTCTACAGCGCAATGTACATCATTCTCGTATAGAATCACAATTGGCTCAGTCGGCAAATCGGGTGTTCTGTTATCAGGATTCTCTTCGTTGCATGCAACAAAAAACAGAGAAATGACAACAAAGAGACTCGCAAGTAAATCTTTTATCTTCATAATAATAGTGAGTTTTATATTCATTTTGCTAATATACCAACAAACGAGCAAAAAAATAAAGCTTGCTTTAATTTTTTTACAGCGAGTGCAGATTTTAGCTACACCGAAGGTGAGCGGTAACAATAAACGAGCGAAAAAATAAAGCTTGCTTTGATTTTTTTACAGCGAGTGCAGATTTTAGAATTAATCACATCGCCACAGTTCTGTAGCAGCCACCGGCAACAGCTTTAACAAGACCTTTCATCTCCATCTCAAAAAGCAACGGCAACAATTTATTTATGGGAATATTCAGCTGCACAACCATCTGATTTACCTGTAAACCGTCACCACTTTCGCGCAAAGCAGTCATAACAGCACTCTCCTCGGGTGAGAGATTAGGAAAAAGTTCCGTCTGCAAGTCATCGGCACTCTTCTTTGCAGTAGGAACGTCCCAATTCATCGCCTCAACAAAATCGTAAGCGCTAGTAATCAGCGCAGCTCTGTTTCGGCTCACAAGTTCATTGCAGCCCTGTGAATATTGGTCATTAACCCTGCCGGGGAAGGCAAAGCAATCACGATCATAGCCCAAAGCAAGCGAAGCTGTAATTAATGAGCCACCTTTTGACGCCGACTCAATGACAACCGTTGCGTCGGCCATACCGGCAACAACCCTGTTGCGCTGCAAAAAGTTTGAGGGGAAAGGCTGTGTTCCACTCATAAACTCGGTTAGCACCCCACCATTCTCAAGCATCTGCTTTGCTGTGGCACGATTGGCGCTAGGATAAATCTGGTCGAGCCCGTGAGCCAGAACACCCACCGTTGGCAGACCTGCCTTCAACGCTGCACGATGCGCACATACATCAATGCCATAGGCCAAACCGCTCACAATGAGCGTACCGGGGGCAAAACGTGCAAGGTCGGCAACAAAATTCTCGCACAGGGACTTGCCATACTCGCTTGCGTGACGTGTGCCGACGATAGAGACAATGTGTCGGGCGTTGAGGTCGGCGTTGCCAAGCGAATGTAGAACAAGCGGAGCATCGGAACACTCGGCAAGGCGGCAAGGATAGGCTTCATCCCCAAAGCATATAAGTTTTATACCTTTCGAGGCGATAAACTCCATCTCCTTCTCGGCAAGTTCCACCAAAGAACTATCGCACAATAAATTACGCAAGCGCAATGATGCGCCCGGCACAATATCGCCAATATTATCGGCATTTTCAAGCAGCTCCTTTGCACTGCCAACAGCGCCTATCAACTCCCTTATAAGAGCAAGTTGCGGCACCTGCACTCGGGAGAGCGCAAGCATCGCAACTTGTTCACTTTGTATATATGCTGCCACGTGAAATTACTTCAAGATATTGCAGAAAGTGCTATCCTTTACATATTTTGCAAATTCCAAATCACCAAGAGCCTTTTTAGCCAACGATGGGTCAAGCTCTACTGCCTTCTTCAAGCCATCGTAAACGAATGAGACGTTTGAGATGCGCGCGCCGAGCACAGCTTTTATATAGTAAGTCATTGCATCGGGGTTCTCCATCTCTTCAAGGGTTTCACGCGCTGCAACATAATTTTTATTGAGCACCTGAGCTAGCAAAGCACTATTTGTCTTTGAGCCTTTGAGGAGTGCTGCAGCACGACCATACTCGCCCTGCGCAATGTAAAGATTACCAAGAGCTTCGTCGCCAGCCTTTGCATCGGCACCCTTTGCCATATAAGCCTCAGCCTCGGCAACATTACCATTAAGCAACTCAAGATAACCAAGATTAACCATTACCTCGGGAGCAGCTTTTGCAACACTCTCGGCTTTTGCAAAATAGCTTGCTGCGGTGCTATAATCGCCTTTGTTATAAGCCATCACACCAAGGTTATTGTATGCACGATAATCATTTGGATAGAGTTTTATTGCGGTGTTGAAAATGTCACTCTGTTCAGCCTCGTCCTCGGTCAAGATTGACGAGTAAAGAATCTCTTCGAGTGAAAGTTCGGCAGGATTCTCGGCATACTGCGCCTTTATCTGGTCATCGGAGCGACCGATAATTTGATAGTTCAAAGTTACGCGGGCACGACGCAATTTGGGTAGAATTTCACTGGCAAGTTCTGAATAAACTGAAGATATATTCTTTATCTGCTGCTCACGTTCCTCGGGGTCGCTGTACATTGAGAGCAGACGGAGGATAAGCTCTTTGTCGGGCAAGTTCGACTGAGAAATCAACTCTTTAAAGCCTTCCCAATCCTCGGCGGTGTACTCGCTATCTACGTAGCCATCGAGTTTTGCAGCTTTCAACTCCTTTTTCATCTGCTTGGCTGTGTTTATTTCACGCACCACCGCAATGCCATCGTTCAGCATCACACCACCGTCGGGCGAAGCGTAAGCCGACACCTGTATATCATCGAGAACTTTATTCTCATAATCGGTGGCAATATCCTTCAGCGCAGCTCTAAACTCTGTCATCTCGGTGCTGGCAAGCTCCGAGGTGCGAAGGTTTGTCTGCTGGATGAGGAACATAATATTAGCCTCCTTTGCCTGCTTGATGACACGCTGGAAAGCATCCTCGCCAATGGCTATATTTGCTGTTGCCGCAGTCTGACGATAGAGCTGAGATGTTGCAATGCAACCATCGGCAACTTTCACCTCGGGCACCTCGGTTCTTTTGTTTCCTTTGTTGATGACAAAACGAAGATAAAGCTCGGCGTCCTCCATCTCGGGGATGTAGTCATATAAGATTTTCATCTTGAAGCTGCCACCATTTTCGTAAGAGATGGTGCGGTCATTGCCACGTACTTTCTCACCTTGGAAAGTTACAGGCTCTGATATTGCCTCGCCACCCTCGTATTTGAGCACCGGAGTGATTGTCAGCACTGATTTTTTATTAAAGAACTTGGCTGGGAAACGGCCATCAATCACAGCAGGAATTTCGCTACCGACAACCTCCAGCACGCCCGGAGTCACAGTAAAATACTCCGACTTCATACTCTTCATCTTTGAGCTACAAGAGCTCAACATCACAGCTGCCACAACGAGCAGCAAAAATAATCTTTTCAACATTAATCTATAGTTTTTGTTTAGTTTTGTCGTGCGCTGCACAAGGCAGCTCTAACTGCCACAAAGTTAACTAGAGTAATCCAATTATCAAAAAAAGAGAGACACGTTAATTGTTTATTTTACATTTTTTGTGTTTTACAGTTGCGTGGGTGGTGAGTGATTATCTCCTCACGTAGACGAACGCGGTCGATGTGGGTATAAATCTCGGTAGTTGATATACTTTCGTGACCAAGCATCACCTGTATGACTCGCAAATTGGCACCCCCCTCGAGCAGATGAGTAGCAAAGGAGTGACGAAAGGTGTGAGGGCTCACATTTTTCTTTATACCCACCTGTGCCACAAGTTCTTTTATGTGGTAGAACACTGTTATGCGCGAAAGAGGTTTTTTCAACCGCTCGCTGATGAATACAAAATCTTCGTAACCGCTTTTTATAGAAATCCTATTGCGGTCAACAAAATAGGCTTCAAGCTCGGCTATTGCCCGCGATGATATTGGTACAAGGCGCTGCTTACCACCTTTGCCGGTAACACGTATAAACTGCTCTTTTAGGTAAAGATCGGAGAGACGGAGAGAACAAAGCTCCGACACGCGCAGCCCGCAGCTATAAAGAACCTCGACGATAGCCCTGTTTCTTTGTCCCTCGGGCGTGGCAAGGTCTATCGCATTTATTATGTCATCAATCTCCTGCAGGGTGAGTACATCGGGGAGACGCACACCAATCTTTGGCGAACGCAATAGCTCTGTGGGGTCGACTGAAATAAAACCGTCCAAGAGCAAAAAAGCATAAAATGAGCGTAGCGATGAGATTATGCGCGCCTGCGAACGGGCATTCACACCAACATCTGCCATTGCCGCAAGAAAGTCGCGCAGGTCGTCAAGCGTAACAGCAAGCAGTCTCTCTGTATCACCCAAAAAAGTTGCAAGTTTGTTCACGTCACCGATATATGCCTCGACAGTATTTGTCTGCAGCGACTTCTCGAGCTGCAGATAGATGCGGTAGCGCATCAGTGGCGATTGGGATTTTTTACTCATCGATGACATTACATTTTACACGCGAAGATACAAAAAAAGAGCGAGATAACGACAAAATAGGACCATTAAGGATTTGTAACCTTTTTGTTTGCTCATTAAAAAGTTGTATCTTCGCAGTCGAAACAGAGAAAGCCTGACAACCAATGAGCCTTACCACTCCACTCGACCAATATATTGCCGACCACAGCAGCCCCGAAGGCGATTACCTCTACAGGCTGTTCCGTGCCACTCACATTGAGATTTTGGCACCGCAAATGGCGTCGGGACACATTCAGGGGCGTCTATTGAAATTCCTTGTAAAGATGATGCGTCCGCGCAGAATTTTGGAAATTGGAACATTTACCGGCTATTCGGCACTCTGTATGGCCGAGGGGCTTGACGAAGGTGGCAAGCTCTATACTTTTGAGGTTGAAGATGAACTGGAAGATTTTACACGCCGATGGATAGAGGGTTCACAATTTGCCGACAAAATTGAATTCATTATAGGCGACGCTCTTGAAATTGTGCCCACATTGGGAGAGACATTTGACCTTGTGTTCATTGACGGCAACAAACGTGAGTATATAAAATATTACGAGTTGGCAATGGCACACCTAAACAAAGGCGGTTGGATACTTGCCGACAACACTCTTTGGGACGGGCACGTAATTGACCCCGAGAGACAAGATGCGCAAACAAATGGAGTGAGAGCGTTCAACGACCTGATACGTAACGACGAAAGAGTGGAGGTTGTTATCTTGCCATTGCGCGACGGACTTACGATAATAAGAAAAAAATAAAGATATATGGATAGTACTAGACAGAACAAAATTTCACGCCTTATCCAGAAGGAACTGAGTGAGATATTACTGAGATTACAAAAAGAGACACGTGGCATTATGGTGTCGGTGAGCGCCGTACGCGTAAGCCCCGACCTTGGCATTGCAAAGGCTTATTTGAGCGTCTTTCCTTCGGAAAAGGGCAACGAGGTTGTTGAGCACCTTAATACAAACATCAAGGCTATACGCTTTGAGCTTGGCAATAAAGTGCGTCACCAACTGCGCATAATACCCGAAATAAGATTTTACATCGATGATTCACTCGACTACATTGAAAATATCGACAAGTTGCTGAAAGAGTAATGAACCTGTCGCTATACATTGCCAAGCGCTATCTTTTCTCAAAGAAAAGCCACCAAGTGATAAACATTATCTCCGGGGTGGCCATTGCCGGCATTGCCCTTGCCACAGCAGCGATGGTGTGTACACTATCGGTCTTTAATGGATTCAGAAGTGTTGTCGCCGACCAATTTTCGGCTTTTGACGCCGACATTAAAATAACGGCTGCCAGCGGAAAGGTCATAACAACCGATGCCACAGAGATTGAGCGCATTGCCAGTATGCCACAGATTGAAGTAGCATCGTTCGGTGTAGAGGGAAAAGCGATGGCCGACATTGGGGGCAAACAGGCTATGGTAACCATTAAAGGCGTCGATGACAATTTTGCCTCACTAACAGATATCTACAAAGCATTATATGGCCCGGGAGAGTTCGTTCTCAACGATGGAATGAACAACTACGGCGTGCTTGGCGGAGGATTGACAAGAACATTGAACTGCGGTGTACTATTCACCACCCCGCTTAATATTTACGTCCCCAATACTCAAGGGGCTGCAAACCTTACTATTCCGGCAAGAAATTTCAAGAAGAGCGAATTACACTCTTCGGGATTGATTTTCATCTTGAACCAGCCCCAATATGATGGTGAGTACATTATCACATCAGACATTTTTGCACGCAACATCTTCCGCCGAGCGGCAAACGAAGCAACCTCGATGGAGTTGAAGATTAGAAGCGACGCCAACATTGCAGAGACTCAAAATGAGATAGAAAAAATTCTTGGCAGCAACTATATTGTACAGGATAGATTCGAACAGCAGGAGAGCGTGTACAAGGTGATGCAGATTGAGAAGATAATTGCATATATATTCCTGACATTCATATTGATGATTGCCTGCTTCAATATCATTGGTTCGCTGGCAATGCTCATCATTGAAAAACGTGAGAATATGAAAACTTTGCGCAATCTTGGAGCAGAGAACAAGACTATCGCAAATATCTTTGTGTTCGAGGGAGCAATAATATCGGCAATAGGTGCTGTGATTGGCATTATCACAGGCGTTGCATTAAGCCTTGCCCAACAGTATTTTGGGCTTATCTCTATGGGAACTGCCGGAGGATTTATTGTTGAAAGCTACCCGGTTGTCATCAACCCGAGCGACGTGGCAATGACATTTGCCACTGTTATTATCGTTGGCTTTATAACTGTGTGGTTGCCGGTAAAAGCACTCACAAAGAGATATATTTAAACAAGCACAACATTCTTCACCTCTACCGGATAGTTCAAGAACAATGACGCTTGAGCACCGAATTTGCCACCGGCCTCGGTGGTGCAAAATGTTGTCACTCCCCCTTTTGTACAGAGAGCATCCATCTCTTTATGGCGATGCAGATAATCTTTCAACGATGCTGCGACTGCCGCACCTTGTGTAACGAGGGTTATTCCCTCGGGGGTGTATTTTCTTATCTTTTCAATAAGGATGGGATAGTGCGTACAACCCAGTATAATTGTGTCAATCTCGGGGTCACGAGCAAGGAGATTATCAATGTGGCGTTTAACAAAATAGTCGGCTCCATCGCCTGCAAACTCATTTGTCTCAACAAGCGGCACCCACATTGGGCAAGCCTCGCCGGTAACCTCTATCTCGGGATATAATTTACGAATCTCAAGCGGATAGGAGAGAGATTTTATTGTACCTTCTGTTGCCAGCACACCAACGTGGCGACTTTTTGTTATCTCGCCAACACACTCAACTGTGGGGCGTATTATACCCAGCACACGACGATTAGGGTCCTGAAGCGGAATATCTACCTGCTGTATTGTGCGCAGTGCTTTTGCCGAAGCGGTGTTACAAGCGAGAATAACCAACTGGCAGCCTTGTCTGAAGAGATAATCGACTGCCTGACGGGTAAATTCATAAACAACGTCAAACGAGCGTGTGCCATAAGGGGTGCGGGCATTATCGCCCAGATAGATATAATCGTATTCAGGCAGCAGTTTCTTTATCTCGTCATAAATAGTCAAACCACCATACCCTGAATCGAACACGCCTATCGGACCGGCCTCTTTTGAGAGATGTACAAATTTATCCATATTATTACAAAAAAGAGTATTATTCCTGAACCTCTACACCATCTGTAACATCCTCGGCAGCTGTGGCAACAGCCTCATCGCAAGTGCCAAGAGAGGCATCGTGCTGTGTTGTTGTCTCTTGAGCCGACTCGGTTAATATTGTTGCTTCGGGAGCAGAGGACTCCTGCTCTGCAACGGGATTAAGCATTTTAAAATATTCATCGTAACCATCGAGCTCGGTCACCGGTTTATCGGGATAGAGCGCTGCATCGAGCAGCATACGAGTTACGTCAACCGCCCTATTGGGGTTGATATATTTATAGGCAGCAACGTCTGTGTCTATTATATAATCAATGTCGCAAGCAATGCACACCTTCTCGAGAGCTGTAGCAACCATCTCATACGATGGGGCAAGAAGCGAATCCTTTGCCTCGGCAAGCCACACTTTCAGCTCCTTGCGGAATTTCACACTATTATCAACCAAGCGTTGCAACTCGTTCTGCCTTTTGCGCAAGATTGGTTCGGGAAAATCGCGATACCCATCAAGAAAGGCAACATACTGGCGTGTCAGTTCCCTTTCATTATGCTCAATCTCTTTCTCGCATCGCTGACAAAGACGCTCATAATCCTCGATAGCTTGCTTGTACGATGGCAATGCCTGCAGCACAGAGTTGTTGCTATAATATCCGAATTGCGCCTTTGCAAGCACAGAAAAAGAGAAAATAAATAGAAACAAAAAGAGTCTACGCATTTTATAATGTTTTTTGTCCGCTGTATGCACTACTTAATAGTGGGCAACTCTCTTCCAAAAGAGAGTTGCCACACATTGTATTTTATTGTGGATTACTTAGCTACTGCTGGAACAGCATTTGCTGCAATGCCAAGCTTTGCCTTTACCTTTGCTGTAACATCCTCGCAAAGAGCCTTGTTCACAAAAGGAATGCTGCCGGCAGCATCAAAGATACAAACATAAGAACCCTCTTTGCCAATTGTCTCAAGAGCAGCTTGGAATTTTTGGTTAATCTCAACCATCTTCTCCTGCTCGGCTTTTTGAAGATTTTGCTGAACCTCCTGACCATACTCCTGCAGGCGCTGTTGCAACTGCATCAACTCCTCGTAACGACGTTTAAGGATATTCTCGGGAACTGAATCCTGCTGCATCTTCTCAAACTCTGTACCCTTCTTCTCAAGCTCGGTACGAATGCTGTTGAACTCGTCGGTGTACATCTTCTCAAGAGCCTGCACATCTTTAATAGCCTTGGCATATTCGGGCATAACCTGAATAATCTCGGCAGAATTTACATAACCGAACTTCTGTGCCAAAAGGCTCATTGGAGCCAACATCAAAAATAAAATCAAAAACTTTTTCATTTTCTTTTATAATTAAATTAAACAAATTCCATTCAATGACGAGGATAGCAAGTAATTGTTACACCACAACAACAACGCTAATCACTCCGAGTAGCCTAATTTCACAAGCACATCACCGCTTATATCAATTGAAGGCGACGAATAGATGAGACTTGTTGCCGATGATTTATCAAAGACCATTGTATATTTTTTCAACTCACAAATATCCTTGATGGCATTATAAATCTCCTCTTGTATTGGAGCAATCAGGCTCTCGTGCTTTTTATACAACTCGCCGGTAGCTCCAAAATAGTGACGTTTCAACTCACTGGCCTCTTTTTCCTTTGCTAGGATAGCCTCTTCGCGTTCAATGCGTTGAGCATCGGAAAGGAAAGCCGACTCGCTCTGATACTTTTTATAAAGAGTCTCAGCCTCTTGAACAAGCTCCTCAATCTCGCCCTGCCAACGTTTCGACTGCTGATTAAGTTGCTCGTTAGCACGCTCGTAGGCCGGAATATTCTTGAGAATATACTCCATATCTACGGTAACATATTTTTGTGCTTGTGCTCCGGTCAAAGCAAGCACACATATAACAGTTGTAAGAAATAGTTTTTTCATTGTCAAACATTTTTATCATTAGAATTCCTGTCCCAAGATAAAGTGGAAGTGACTGCCGCCATACTGCGACGAGCCAAAGACCTTATCAAAGCCGTATGCCCAGTCAATACCAATCAAACCTATCATCTGCAAGAACACACGCACACCAACGCCGGCGCTTCGTTTCAAGTCAAAGAGATTAAACTTTGAAACACTTGTCCAAGCATTACCACCCTCAACAAATGCCAAGCCATAGATGCTTGTAGAGTTCTGCAGCATAAATGGGAATCGCAGCTCAAGACCGAGACGAGTATAGGCATAACCCTCGTAGCCGTATGGTGTGAGGCTACCATTCTCGTAACCACGCAAAGCCACCATATCTGTTGCATAGTTGTATGAATATCCACTCATACCGTCACCGCCCACATAGAATGTCTCAAACGGCGATTTTTTATTCTTGTCGTAACTGCCCAAGATACCAAAATCGGCACGTGTCATAAGCACCAGATTGTATTTTCCCGGAGTGAGCGACGTAAAGGTCTTGCTACGGAACTTTATCTTGTAATATTCAATCCATCTATGCTTGTCGCTGAGTTCATTCTTGTAATAAGGCGAGTTAACATTTGTTGCGAGATTTGCATAATCCTTACCATCCCAAGCAGAGTATGGAGGTGTTGCAGAGACCACCAACGAGAAGTCTGAGCCCTGACGTGGAAAATAGGGGTGATCGACAGTGCTACGACCGAGTGTCAGCTGCAGGTTCAGGTTATTACAGATACCGTCTGTAATGAGGAAGTACTGCCAGTTCTTCAGGTCATAAACCTGATAGTTCAACTCGGCCGAGAATGTAAAGTTATCATCGGGCCAGTTCAAGCGACGTCCCCAACCCAAAGAGGCACCATACATCTTGATATATTTATCGGGGTCGTAATACGACGACACATTATTATAACCATAGCCATTATAGTTGCCATAGCCATAGAGATAGTTATAATAGTTGTTGTAGTATGCCGAATTATAATAGCTATCGGCAACGTCAGTCTGCATAGAGAAGAAAGCCGAGAACGAGAACGAATTAGGGCGCTTGCGACCAAGCCAAGGGTCAAAGAAATTAATGCTATACGACTGATAGTAACGACCATTCGTCTGTGCGCTGATTGCCAATGTCTGACCATCGCCCTGTGGAATTACACCACGGCGCACACCGTCCCTGCGGAAGAGGTTGCGCAGAGAGAAATTGGTAAATTTCAACGACAGTTTACCAATGACACCGGTCTGTCCCCAACCGGCCGAGAGCTCTATCTGGTCACTGCTCTTTGGCTCGAGTTTCCAGTGCATATCAACCGTTCCATTCTCGGGGTTTGGTGCTGCACCCGGATCAATCTTCTCGGGGTCAAAGTGTCCCATATTTGCGATATTACGCCAAGAACGCTCAAGGGCATTCATTGAGAAGAGACTGCCCGGCAAAGTGTATAACTCGCGACGCACCACCTCCTCGTACACGCGGTCGTTTCCGCTGATGGTAACGCGGTCAATTGTAGCCTGCACACCCTCAACAACACGAATCTCTAAATCAACAGAGTCGTTGTCAATCTTTGCCTCAACCGGCAGTGCGTTGAAAAAGACGTATCCATCGTTATAATAGAGATTCTTGACAGCATCTTCATCAACAAGTAAGCGATTTTCGAGCTCATTCTGGTCATATATATCGCCGGCCTTCATACGCAACACATAATCGAGATGCGCTGTTGAATAGACACTGTTACCCACCCACTTTATACTGCGAATGTGGTACTGGTTACCCTCATCAACGCCTATATATATATCAACGCTCTTATCATCAAACGGAACAACGCTATCCTTTACTATACGGGCATCACGATAGCCATACTCATAGTATCGGTCAAGGATTTTCTCTTTGTCGGCGGCATATTGCTCATCGGTAAATTTCTTTGACCTGAAGAGTGTGTATATTATATTATCGAGACGTGTCTTTTCACGAGTCTTTTTCATCGCATATTTAACTTTGTTCTCCGAGAGGGCTTTTGCACCTTCTATATATATGCGATTGACCTTTATCTTGTCATTTTTTGCAATTTCAATATCTACTATAACACGATTATCCTCGGTAACGTCGGGACGCTGCACAAACCTAACCTCGGCATTTTTGTAACCTTTGTCATCGTAGTAGTTCTTGATAACCTTCTCGGCACGTGAAATTATATCCGGTGTAATGTGTCCACCGGGGAAGATGCCCACCTTTGTCTGCAGTTCCTCACGCTCCGATTTTTTTATACCCAAGATATTGAGTTGCGACACACGAGGGCGTTGCTTGAGAGCAATACCCAAATAGATATAATCGCCTTTTATACTATCGGCTGTGATACACACATCCTCAAAGAGTCCGTGTTTCCAATAGCGTTTGATGGCGTTTGTCACCTCTTCGCCGGGCACAGAAATAACATCGCCGATAGACAAGCCCGAGAGGCCTATAACCACCGAAGGCTCAAGGTTATCTATTCCGGAGAGGTTAATGCCGCCAATAGTATATTTATGTGCAGCACCGCTATATAATATTGTCGGCTTGACAACCACCTCTTGCGCCGACAATGCAGTGCAGAAGGTTGCCACGACAACCAAAAGGGTTACTTTCAAAAACGGGAAAAATCTCATTTTATAATGTTTTTTCATCATTTGTCACTTGTTCACCGGTCAAGCCGTAACGGCGTTGACGGCACTGATATTCATAAACAGCCTTGCAAAGCTCTTCATTGTCAAAATCGGGCCAAAGAACCTCGGTAAAATAGAATTCGGCATAAGCGAGCTGCCACAGCAGGAAGTTGCTCAATCTCTGCTCCTTGCCGGTGCGTATAAGCAAATCCGGGTCGGGCATAAAGGATGTTGCCAAAGCTGCATCTATTGTTTCGTCGGTTATATCGTCCGGGGTAATTTCGCCATTTTTAACCTTCGACGCAATGCTGCGCACAGCCTCGGTAAGTTCCCATTTAGATGAGTAGCTAAGCGCCAACACTAGAGTCATTGCATCGTTCTTTGAGGTGCGCTCAACACAGCCATTCAGGCGCTCACGCACATTGTCGGGCAGTTTGCTCATATCGCCTATTATGCGAAAAGCGACATTATGCTTTACAAAAAGCTCCTCCTCGACAGACTCAAAGAGCAGCGCCATCAAAGCAGCAACCTCGGCCATTGGACGTTTCCAATTTTCAGTAGAGAAAGTATATAACGTCAAATATTTAACGCCCAATTTCAGTGCATTTTCCACCAATTGTTTCACTGCAGCAGCACCGGCCTGATGCCCCTCCTGACGCTCCTTGCCACGCAACTGAGCCCAACGACCATTGCCATCCATAATAATGGCAACGTGCTTGGGCACTCTGTCCTTATCTATTTTCTCGATATAGTTCATTGCTATATTCTCTAGTTATTACATTTTCTATATTTTGGCGACAAATCGTATGTCACAAAAATCGACAGGAACGAATAGCCATCCTTATTTTTCATAAACCCACTTTCTATGCCGTAAGGGTCATTCAACGCGCCTCCTGCCCTATCTGCCACATCCAGATTATCACTAAACGTGAAACGATAAGAGAGTTCGCAGCCCATATTCAAGCGCGGAATTACCTTCCATTTCAAGCCTATTCCCAACGGGATATTAGGCGTAAAAACGTGCTTTGCCCGTGTTGGAGCATAGGTCAGACCTACACCTGCGAGAATATACGGAGCCAATCTGCGCGAGCGTTTGTACCCAGAGCCATCGCCATAAGCGAAAAAGTGACACTCATACTGTGCTCCCAGCTCATAAAGCATATGCCCAAACGCTACATCACCCCCCGGGAAGGTGTTATCTCCACCGGCAGTCTTACCCGATATACGGGCTACTGCCATATTGGCTTTTACGGCCATACGAGGGTTGATATTATAGCGAAATAGCGCTCCACCCATTACATTAAAGTTGTTGAATGGTGACGAGTAATTAGCATCGCCATAATAGGTGCTACCGCCAACCATTGCTCCAACCTCGTAACGATATTCGAGCCCATCGGCACGCACAACAGCAGCGAAGCACAAAAGCATTGTGCCAAGCACCACTCTACGCACCAATAAAGCCATTTTCATTTTCTCAATTCTTAAAACCCAAACGGTTTATTATACCTTTCCAAACAACAGGCTCATCACCCGCCAATATTATCCACATCACATTGTTCGAATCCACTGTTGCCACAAACGGAGCTTCGCAGCCTTGCAACTCTGCCGGTGTACGCTGATAAAAACCCTCAGGAGCTTTCCAAGTGATTCCATTGTCACGCGAAACAAAGAGCGACTCAAAAGCCTCAACGCTCTCGCTTTGCGCTGTACCGGCACCACCCACTGCATAAAGGCAATTATCGTATCTAAACACCGAGAGTCCCTTCAATGACGGGCAAGGGAATGAATTATTTTCATTATCGTACTTAACCCAGTTGTTCTCCTCGGTAGAGAGTTTACTCCACACAACAGCATCGCCATCCATAGCCTCGTTTGTATAACCCACCAGCATATAACGCACAATTTTCTTGTTGTGACTGAGTGGATACGATGCTATGGAGACTCCGTAAACAGGGAAATCGACCGGAAGCTGGCCTGCGCTTTCAAAATTGACACCATCGGCAGTTTTCAAGAGTTTGTCGGTGGCAGCCACCCACATTTTACCATCTTCATCCGATGCGCCAACAATGGCAATAATATCATTAGCCTCATAGCAACGTGACCAAATCTCAGCATCTCTCGAGGTATAAAGACCATCGTTTGCCACCACGTAAAGCGCGCCACCGAACAATTGCATTGTTGCAATATTTGCATCGGACGGCAAGCCTTTGACAGGAACAATCTCCCAATGAGGGATACCAGTCAAAGAGGTTTTTGCAAGAACCATACTATCCTCTTTCTCGCCAAACAGACACAGATTGCCGTCAAACTCCAAAGCACGAACAGGTGCAACAGCGTCAGCCGAAGAGTATTTATTCCACACCATTCTCTCGGGGTCCACTTTGTGCACATTCACCGAGATGGTATAATCCCTGTAATGCTTGTTATCGGTTGATTTTATGCGGAACTTACGAGGAGTGGTAAAATCTATTGAGTCTGTTGACAAAAATGTTTCAAAAACTCCGATGCTATCAACATATATCTGAGCATAGCCCATCAACTGCATCTTAACAACAATTTTATCCACCTTTGTGGCAAATTGGAGCGAATCGGCATTGTAAACCTCGCCTGTCACTTGGTCTATAGAGAAAGGCTGTGAACTGAAATCTATTGTTTTTGTTTCAATAGTGTCTGCACCGGTGGAGGTAAATGTCGGGTATACCGATTCAATACTTCCAATGCTAAACGATTTTAAAATCGCATATGGCGACAACGCCACCTCTTCCCCATCATCCATACAGGAAGTAACAAGCAGCGTCAACATTGACAAACATATCGCTAAACTTTTCTTCATACAAATTGTGCACTTTACGTTCAATTTGCAAAAATAGCAACATTTTTTGGTTTATGCGATATTTAAAGCTTTATTTATAATATTTTAAATTTATTAAGGAGTTTTTACCTGTGAAAATGCAGAATTTCATTTCCGGCAAGAAGTTCGCGTGAGGTTGGGGAGCCCAACGGGAACGAAGGGGCAACTACACCGCTGTGCAGTTCGAGAGAAGGGTTAACCTCGACGCGTATCTCATCCCAAAGCCCGGCATCAATGAATGACTGCAAAACAGTTGCGCCACCCTCCACAAGCAGGCTGTTTATTTTCCTCTCGTGCAGATGCGCAAGAATCTGCGGCAATAGCGGAGCCTCAAAATCAAGAATTACTTGTTCGATATTTTTACCAATTTTATCATCTTTTTCACAAGCAGTGTAGACAACCGTCGGCAGCGACCTGTCAAAAATCTTCAAGTCGACAGGCAAAGAGCCCATCTTGTCAATAACCAGACGCAGAGGCGAACGCCCTGCCCAATAGCGCGTATCGAGCGAAGGATTATCAAGCAAGGCAGTGTGACGGCCAACCAAAATTGCATCATTCTGTGAACGCAGTTTATGAACAGCCACTTGCGAAACGGGAGAGGAGATTTTTACGGCCGAACCACTTTCGCGCAACAGGTCAATAAAACCATCGGAACTTTGCGCCCATTTAAGCGTAACATAAGGGCGTTTTTGCACTTGTGATGTAAAAAAAGCTCGATTTAATCGAGAACATTCCTCCTCAAGAACCCCCACCACAACGTCAACGCCAGCCGCACGCATACGGCCTATGCCGGCACCATTAACGTTGGAGTTCGGGTCGGTAGCCCCCACAACAACACGCGGAATTCCGCGAGCAATTATCATATCACAACAAGGCGGAGTTTTGCCATAGTGCGAACAAGGCTCAAGAGTCACATACATTGTTGAACGGGCAAGCAGAGGCCAATCCTCGCCAGAGACAGAATTGACGGCGTTAACCTCGGCGTGTGGTTCCCCGGCGCGAATATGGTACCCCTCGCCAATAATACGCCCATCGCACACAATCACCGCGCCCACCATAGGGTTGGGCGAGGTGCTGCCAGCACCACATTTTGCCAATTGCAGACAGCGCTGCATATATAGTTCGTCAGTAGTCAACATTTGTAAACCTTTTTTACCAACTAAAAGCTTGTTCACAACAAAATTAACACGTTGTCATCAAACCACCAAGCAATAGAGCTATTTTTCACTTTCCAACGTCACCACAACAATCTCACTGGGAACGCAAAAACGCACCTTACGCCTTGATGTTCCAACGCCATTGGTTGTTATAACAGTGGCTCCGTTCGTTGTTTTGTTCCTGCCACGCAGAAAACGCTTGCCATAGCGTGTATTCTTCACCGGAGTATAAAGCCCGAACAGCGACACCTGTCCACCGTGAGTGTGCCCGGCAAAGACTAAATCAGCAGCAATCGATGAGCGCTCGGCATAATCGGGAGTGTGACACAGCAACACAACAAACCCATCATCACCAACCCGTTCCATATATTGGATAAAAGAAGTATCGCACTTAAAGCTATCATAAACACCGGCAACAGTCAACACCTCGCCATCCACCAACATATAATCAGCCTCGTCAGCAAGCAGAGTAATGCCATAATCATTCATTGCCTGAGCAATTGACTCTTTGTCACGAAAATCGTGATTGCCTAAAACTGCATACGTTCCTTGCCCGGGTTTTACCGCCGAAAGTGATTTAAAAAGGGCATCTATTGAATCGCTATTTGTCACATAATCGCCACCCAGCAACAATAAATCGGGAGACTCCTTTTGCAACTTTCCCACCAACTTTTTTAAGCGTTTGGGAGTGAACAAACTGGGGTAATGAATATCCGAGACAAAAGCAATTTTATAACCATCAAAACTATCAGGGACAGATTGCTCGGCAAAAGTGTATCGTTTAATGCGCCCAACGCCATTTGGCGACAATGAGGCACAAGACGAAATCAGCAGCATCACTGCTGCCAAAATCAAACACCGTGCGAAAGGATTTTCAATTCTCATTTACAGATAAGCACCGTTGCATAGGCTGTTATTCCCTCTTTGCGCCCCTCAAAGCCAAGCTTCTCGGTTGTAGTAGCCTTCACCGACACGCAATCCACATCAATACCAAGTACATCGGCCATAGTCTGTTGCATTGCCGGAATATGAGGGTTAAGCTTTGGTGCCTGCGCAGCAACAGTGGAGTCGATATTGCCTATCGTGTAGCCTTTCTCTCTCAACAACTCACCCGTGCGACGCAAAAGAATCTTGCTATCAATATTCAAGAACTCATCGGAATTATCGGGAAACTGATAGCCAATATCGCGCAAATTGGCAGCGCCAAGCAACGCATCGCAAATAGCGTGTATAAGCACATCGGCATCGGAGTGCCCCGCCAAGCCAAATTCATAAGGAATTTTCACTCCACCAATCCAAAGGTCGCGGTTCTCTACAAATTTATGCACATCAATTCCAAAGCCTACACGTATCATAACCAAATGTTTTAACGTTTGAACAAATCTTTCAAGCCATCCATATCAAACGACAACGAGAAACGCAGCGTTTGGTCGAGCGGGTTACTCTGTGCTGTTGATATCAGATAGGCAGCGTCGAGCGAGAATACACTCATACGGAAACCGGCACCCAAAGTAAAATATTTTCTGTTTCCTTTGTAAGCATCCTCGTAGTGATAGCCGGCACGCAACGAGAATTGTTGATTGTAGCAATATTCAAGGCCTATACCGCCATAAATCTCTCGCAACTCCTCTTCAAAGCCACCCGGAGCATCGGCAAACGACTTAAAGATACCCGAGATAGAAGAAACGTCATTATATCCTTCGCTCTCGAGCCAAGCCTGATACAATGAGCTCACATTGTCGCCATCATTTAGTTCGGGGTGCTCTTTAAGAAACTGCTCCTCGGTTGGCATAGTGGGCACCATCAGTTTATTAAGGTCAAAGCTCACCGACAATGTATTATACTCATCGAACGGGAAGAGGAACGATGCACCAAGGCGCAGATTGGTTGGAATAAAAGAGTTCGTTGCTCCGCCATCGTATGATATTTTTGTACCTATATTGGATATATTCAATCCAAGGCCAAGCAAAGACTCGCGGCCACCCACCATAAGATATTTGTTATAGTAAAGCGCAATATCGGCAGCAAAGGCGTGTCCGGGCGACATATCCTCGGTGTAATCATATTGCAGGTCGCTGAGAATATATCTAAGAGCAATAGCCGCCGAGAAGGTCTCTGAAAGCATACGCGAATAGGCAACGTCGAACGCCATCTCATAGGGCTTTATAGTCCACTCTGCGCCATCAAAACCAGCCATAACCTCACCAAGAGAAAAATAGGTCAGTGAAGAGCTGACAGCCGAGTAGTCGCCAATGCGATAAAATCCTGCAAGGTTTACAAGGTCAATATCACTGACAAGCTGACGGAGCCACGGAGTGTATGACATTGACACACCGGCACGCGCAATATTAAAAGGATACTTCGCAGGGTTCCAATATTGCGAGTTTGCATCGGGCTCGGTTGCCACACCCACATCACCAAGCGCACCGGCACGGGCATCGGGAGCTATCGAAAGCGATGTAACACCTGTTGAAACAGGATTAAAAAGTGTTGTCTTCCCGTTCTGTGCAAAAGCCGGAACAGCTATCACAAGCAGAAGAAACAGAATTGCTATATTTTTCTTTGTCATATCTGATTAAATTTTCACTCCGGAGAAAAAAGCTCCGGCAATAACTTGCACATTATATAACTTAATTTTTGTCTATTTATTGTTTACCACAACGAATTTTCCGGCTTTCACAAAAGAAGTTCCTTCGTTATCCGTCACATACGCTCCCACGACGTACACCCCTGTCGACAGCGGCTGACCACCCTGTGCCGTTCCGTTCCACCCACAGGTGTAACTATTGTCATCGCAAACAACACGTTCGCTATTGCTCCACAACAGTTGCCCCTGAACGCTGTAAACTTCTATGCGCACATCTATTTCGCGGCGCGGACTATCGTGCACAAAAGTAAAGGTTGTTGTCTTGCCGGCAATCACCGGTGCTGAACCCACTCTCACCCCGTTAGAGCCAAAAATAAGCGAAGGAACAACATTAAAGTTTATCTTGGCAAATGACGAATTATTGTATAAATCCCAAACACGCAAGGTCAACGTGTGCTCTCCGGCGTCGAGTTTGTTTAATGGCAGCTTTATTGTTCCGCGCTTGTAATCACCCACCTCGGGCACAAAGACACTATTAAGATTATAGGTGTGACGAGGGTCATTATCCACCATCGCCGTTATATCGTGTCCGATACCCGTACCCATTGTATTTATGCCGTTTTCATCGTAAAGTTCCACCATCAGAATTGGCGTAGCATTTACATCATCGCCATCGACAAAAGCAGGTGAGTTGAGATATAATTTTATCTCGGGGCCAACGCTGTCGTTCTCAAAACTATCGGCTGTGCCACCTATCGTAAAATTCACAAAATCGCCTTGCGCCGATGAGACAAATGTGCTATCCACAGCATAAAGGCTCAACAGCCCAAAATCATTACTATAACTTATATCCAATGGTATTGGTATGCTCACTGAAAAATGACCGTTACGCACAGAGTCGTTGCCCGAGAATAGAGTTTTATTATACGCTCGATAGATGTAACTGCCAAGGCCTGTATTATCGCGAGTATTAACCTCTGCCTCACTATCGAAGAGCGAAGAGTAAAGCACTCCGGTAAAATCCGTGGCAAGTTCACCGCCAGATGTCACAACGCGCCCTTCGACGCTGAGTAATGAACCGGCACTCACCTGCGTTGTATTGACAGCGTCCACACCATTCATTTTGTCAACAACAACTCTGTATTGCGGATATTTCAACCTCAGCGCAGGGTCACCCAATAGAACATACTGCAATTTATTCTCTGTTCTGTCGCTGCCATATTCGATTACATTGCATTTTGACATTCTCACAGCATCGCCAACAGCAATTATTTTGCCGGTGTTTACCGGGCGCATAAGCAATTTTGTAAATTCTTTGTTAATCACCGAATTGTAGCTTTGCATCACAGTGCGGGTTGTTGTAAAAAGGCCTATTGCGCCACCATTGGCATTCATCATTGCCGACTCTGCAACAGAATTGTCGCCCATATCAAACGGACCTATATCACACGATGCTGTCACCCAAAGGGGCAGGCGTGTAGATTTCAGCGCCGACATATCCGACGCCTTCCACACCATCTCGTGCGACAGCAGATTACTGCTTCCGTGCCCCGAATAATTAGCTATCAGTGCACCCTTCTCGAGTTTATTGTATATATCCTGTGTAACAGCCGGGTAGCGTTTGCCCGTTGCCGAGACCTCTATCGGATAGTCGTCCCAATATACGCGGTCAATTATATATGATTTATAGTTCTTTTTGAAAACATCCGCAATGGCTTCGGCATCTTTCATATGCTGATTAGGCATATTTTCATCGCCGTCATCGGCCAAAAGCAGCGCCCTATTTTGCCAATCGCCGGCACTCTTATTGTGCATATAAGCTATAATCTTGTCCACAACAGCATCTGCTTCGGCAACCATCTGCGCCGGGATACGCCCAATGCCTAAATCTACCTTATCACCACGCAAATGGTTACTACCCTCGCCATCGTCGAGATAGCCCACATAATCCTCGAGCACATAAGAACGAATGGCATCCACCGAGTTCAGAGACTCATAGCAAAGCAGATAGTCCTCTTGTTTGCGACCGGGGAAGGTTATCAGACGATTATCGTACCAACCATCACCAAACAGAAGAAGATATTTTGGAGCATCATCCTGCGACGAGGCGCGGTCGTAAAGCATCTTCATCAAACGACGATAAGCTGTTACATCGGGAGTTCCCGACGAGAATTCGTTATACACCTGTTGTGCTGTCACCACCTCAACCGTGAGGCCATCCATCGTGCGATGAGCATCGGCAAGGCGCTCTGCCGCAGGCAGGAATTTGCCATTTGAGGGCACAATTATCACCATATCAACCTGCCCAAAAGCGTGGAGATTTTGATTGGGGACATTGCCGACAACCTTTACCGAAGGAAACGTACCCTTCACATTGACCGCTACAAGATTGGCTTTGATATTTGCTGGTGCTGCAACCGAATAGGTTGTGCCATTAAGCACTCCGGCAACCTCCTTGGTCTCAGCAGGAGAGGTCACGTCCCAGACTCTTGTATTAGCGTTGCTGCCCGAAATTTCAAACGTCGCACACTCTTCGCCTGTCAAATCACCACGAAAGAGAGTCGACGAACCACGCAAAGCGAGCGAACGACGATAATTGAGGCGTAGATAATCGAGATAACCAAGTTGTAGATTATCATTTGTTTGATGCGCCAGATAGAAGGTTGAATTCTCGGCAACACCACCTTTAATCGAGAAATTGCCCTCGGCAATCTTGCCAAGCTCGCCTGTCATTGTTTTCCCAATAGTCAGAGTGCCAACATCTTTTTTCCCAAGAGCATCCTCATACAACACATATACATTACTTGCCACACTGCCCCCCGTTGCAAAAGACAAATCAACAAAGGCATCACCCTCGACGGCGCCATCGAGAGCAAATTTATAACTTTTAACGCGCTGCGACTGCGAAAACGCATCATTATCCACAAGAACGCGACCATAAGAGCAAAGACTCTTTTTCTCTTTCTCATAGAGAAGATAATCGGGGTACGAGGTATAAACCTTTGACAACGTCGGCTGCAGCGTTACCTTTGGAAACTCTTTTGGAGGCTCCTCGTTCTCGGTCAAGAAATAGTATCCTGAATTAGAATACACATTTTGGCTGTGCACAAAACGTTTGTTATTATGCTCCCACTTTATTGTTCCATTGGCATAAAAGAGGAGACGTTTATCCTCACGCCACAAAGGAATTTCGCAAAGGTCATCGGGCAAAGACGACAAGCCTGCCTCGGGCAATATATGGCCTCCATAGCCATACAGGCGCACCTTTGCAGGGTCTTTAAAGCCCATTTTATCAAGTTCTCCGTCCGTTATCTGATACACGCCATTCTCCTCGACCGACACGAGTACCCACTTGCCGGATGAGAGAACCGACGAAGCGGCGTAGCGTTCGGCAGCCGTTGTTGATGCTGCGCGTTGTGGCTTGGACAATGGTTGCTTATCGACAACCAGTTTATAGGAATTTATACGATAATATTTCCCGTTGCGCACGACTACCGGAAGGAAGGCAACGTCCAACTGCGCCTGCTTTGCCTGAATACCCACGTTGCACTCCACAACAGGCATCTCGGACAGATTAGCATACCTCTCTGCAATGGAGAAGCGAGCCACCTCGGCATCACTCATTCTTTGAAATTCGGGATATTCTATGTGTGCCGAGTAGCTGTATGCGTCATAATCGGCCGGCAGTTCCACAACCTGCGTGCACACAGGCAACAACGAATCGCCACGCAAATTATCCCAATCGACCGAGTGGAATTGCGCCCGAACCGCCGCAGAACACAGCAGCAAGAGGGTGAGTATCAGTTGCCTAATCTTCATACTATTCTATCTTACGTGAAAATCGAGCACTTTATCGTCGCCAATATAGCCTTTAAGATGCGTGCCTATTGTTGCCGGGCCGGAACCAGCCGGTGTACCGGTAAATATCAAATCCCCTGTTTTAAGCGTGCAAAAACGGCTCACATAAGCAATAATCTCGTCAACCGAGAAGTACATTTGTGAACTATTTGCGCTCTGCACAACCTTGTCGTCTATTGTGAGCGAAAAATCGATGTTGTTAATATCATAGCGCTCTACCGGACGAAAATCGCCAAGCACCGCCGAACCATCGAAGCCCTTGCTCATATCCCAAGGTTCACCGGCAGCAATCAGCTTGCGTTGCAGGTCGCGAGCCGTAAAGTCAATACCGACGGTTATTGCATCGTAGTAGCGATGAGCAAAACGCGCCGGAATACTTTTTCCCAATTTGTTTATACGCACAACAATCTCGGCCTCGTAGTCGATGCGACCAAGAAAATCGGGCACATAAAAGTGCTTACCATTCTTTATGATTGCCGAATCGGGCTTCATAAATATAAGTGGCACGGCGGGTTTTTCGTCACTGCCATCAAACTCCAGCGCGTGCTCTCTATAATTTTTTCCAACAGCAATTATCTTCATTTTCAAGTATTTTAATCCTCAGAGACCACATTAAGCCCCTCGAGACGATTATACATTAGCGACAAGTGAGCATAGAGCGATGTATTCTGCACCACGATATTCTCGGGGACGCGTATTCGCAACGGGGTAAAATTCCAGATAGCCTTTATTCCCCACACAATCATCTTATCGGCCACCTCTTGTGCACGCTCGATAGGCACGGTGAGCACGCCTATCTGCACATTGTATTTTTTTATCTTCGACTCAAGTTCGTTGATGTGATAGACCGGTATTCCTGCCACGCTGTGCCCAACAACCTTTGGACTGGTATCAAATGCAGCCACCACCTCAAGGCCAAACTGTTTGAGGCCAGTATCATTCAGCAATGCACTGCCCAGCTTGCCCGCTCCAAACAGAAAGGCTTTGTGCATATTATTAAAGCCCAAAAAATCCTCAAGCACCTCAAGGAGATTATCAATCTCGTACCCCACGCGAGTGCGACCAATTATGTTCATACAAGATAGGTCCTTTGCTATCTGCGAGGCAACGATGCTGGTCTCTTTTGACAAGCGTGTCGACGAAACAAACTGCTCGCCACGCTGCTTGAGCAGACGACAAACAGACAAGTACCAAGGCAAACGCCTCAGTGTAGGCTCGGGCACTTTTTCAATTTTAGTCAGTTGAGTCATTGATTCTATTCGCGCGTATTTTATATTTTACTTAACTATAACGTGACAAAAGTAATGTTATTTTGTGAAGCTTTGAAATTTGTCGCAAAAATATTGTACCTTAGCAACCGATAAATCTGAAAAAGCTACACGACTAATGAAAAAAAACGATTGGAAGGAGCGCTTGAATGTGGTATATTCAACCAACCCCGATTTTGTATATTCCACCGATGAAAAGGAGGAAAATGAGACCTTGCCAAAGCAACAGCAAAAGCTAAGAGTGAACATTGAAAAAAATCATCGTGGCGGAAAAACAGTAACAATAATAAAGAATTTCATCGGCACCGAAAATGATATGAAGGAGCTTGGGCGCTTGCTAAAGACAAAATGCGGCGTGGGTGGCAGCACCAAAGATGGCGAGATTTTGGTGCAGGGTGATTTCAAGGAGAAAATCATCGAACTCCTAAAAAAAGAGGGATACACACAAACAAAATAGAGACAAAAAAATGTTATAAAGGACATTTTTACTATATTCGCACATCCAAACAACAATAATTTACTAAAAAATAACAGAATATGTCAAACAAATCAAAGCTTTCATTGGCAGCCGAATTATTGAAAATCAAGGCTGTAAAGTTGCAGCCCGAGCAACCATTCACTTGGGCCTCAGGTTGGAAATCACCATTCTACTGCGACAACCGCAAGACATTGTCGTTCCCGGCATTGCGCACACGCGTTAAGTTGGGACTCGCCAACCTTATCCTTGAGGAGTTCCCCGAGGCCGATATTGTTGCCGGCGTTGCTACCGGAGCTATTGCTCAAGGCGCTCTTGTTGCCGAGGAGCTTGCAAAGCCTTTTGTTTATGTACGTCCAAAGGCTAAAGACCACGGAATGGGCAACCAGATTGAGGGTGACGTTTACCCCGGTGCAAAGGTTGTAGTTGTTGAGGACCTTGTATCAACAGGCTTGAGCAGTTTGCGCGCCGTTGACGCTCTGCGTGCAGCAGGTGTTGAGGTTGTTGGTATGGTAGCATCGTTCACCTACGGATTCAGCGTTGCAACAGAGGCTTTTGAAAACGCAGGCGTAAAGCTCATCACACTCACCGACTACGAGGCTGTTCTTGAGGCAGCAAAAGAGACAGGCTACATCAACGAAGATGTTATGCCAACACTCAAAGAGTGGCGTGCTAACCCATCGGAGTGGAGAAACGATTTGAAATAAGAGACGATGAGCCAATACGAAAGTAGCGTCAAGTGTATCCCCTACCCACAAGAGAGGGTATATGCAAAGCTCGAGGACCTGAACAACCTCGAAGGGCTGAAAGACCGACTCCCACAGGACAAAGTCAAGGAGTTCACATATAGCCGCGACGAGGCAACCGTCAACGTTCCTCCAATGGGCAACGTAACCATTAGAGTTGTTGAGCGTGAGGAGCCTAAATGCATAAAGTTAGAGGCTGTCGGTTCACCAATTCCCATCAACCTTTGGGTACAGATTATCCCCAATGGTGAAGAGGCGTCAAAAATGCGTGTGGTGGTAAAGGCCGAAGTAAACTTTATGCTACGCTCAATGATTGAAAAGCCACTCAAAGAGGGTATTGAAAAGATTGCCGAGGCATTGTCAATGGTTGCCTATTGATAGCAAGGCGAAAAGCGTTGCAACAAACTTTTGACAAGCCGGCTTTTATAAACAACAGGGTGCTCCCGTGCAACGCGCCAACAGCGCACATCGGGAGCACCATTTATTCAATGACAATGTAACTATGGCAAAGAAACTTTGGGAAAAGAATATTGACGTAAACCCCGAGATAGAACGCTTTACCGTGGGCCGCGACAGAGAGCTCGACCTTTTATTGGCACGCTACGACGTGCTCGGTTCCCTTGCGCATTGCAAAATGCTCGAAAGCATTGGAATGTTAACAAGCGAAGAGCTACAAAGCTTAAAACAGGGATTATGGGAGGTCTACTCGACAGCCACAACAGGCACATTCCTCATTGAAGAGGGTGTTGAGGATGTACACTCACAGGTAGAGCTGATGCTCACACGCAAATTGGGCGATACCGGCAAAAAAATCCACAGTGGCCGTTCACGTAACGACCAAGTGCTTGTAGACCTAAAGCTTTTCACGCGCCACGAACTACAGGATATTTGCGAAGCAGTAATCACCCTTTTCAACGCCTTGCAGCAGCAGAGCGAAAAGCACAAAAACATTATTATGCCCGGATACACACACCTGCAGGTGGCAATGCCATCGTCGTTCGGGCTGTGGTTCGGAGCATACGCCGAGAGCCTTGCCGATGATATGCTCTTTTTGCAAGCTGCATACAAAATGTGCAACCGCAACCCATTGGGCTCAGCAGCCGGTTACGGTTCGTCGTTCCCACTCAACCGCACAATGACAACCAACCTGCTTGGATTCGACTCAATGAACTACAACGTTGTTTATGCACAGATGGGGCGCGGAAAATGCGAAAAGAATGTTGCTTTTGCTCTAGCAAGCGTTGCCGGCACATTGTCAAAGATGGCTTTTGACGCCTGTATGTTCAATTCTCAGAATTTCGGCTTTGTAAAACTCCCGGCCGAGTGCACAACGGGCAGCAGCATTATGCCACACAAAAAGAACCCCGACGTCTTTGAGATTATGCGTGCAAGATGCAATCGCCTGCAAGCACTACCAATGGATATCACAATGATTATGAATAACTTGCCAAGCGGTTACTTCCGCGACCTGCAAGTTATAAAAGAACTGTTTCTGCCGGCATTCAGCGACATAAAAGAGTGCCTTGCAATGGCTACATACATCATTGAGCGCATAGAGGTGAACAAAGATATTCTCAACGACAGCCGCTACGACGCAATGTTCAGCGTCGAGGAGGTGAACCGCCTCGCCACCGAAGGAATGCCGTTCCGCGACGCATATAAAAAGGTGGGGCTCGACATTGAAGCCGGCACATTCGTCCCCAACAAAGAGATACACCACACCCACGAAGGCAGCATCGGCAACCCCTGTAACGAGGAGATAAGAAAGATTATGTACAGCATATACGATGCTATGAATTTTAAAAAAGCACGAGATGCCGAGCAGGCGCTATTGCGTGAATAAAAAAGTTAAACAGCCCGGGGAGAGCAATATATGCAACACCCGGGCGTTTATACTATAAGACACCTGTAAATGAAAAAGATTGCCCCCCTGACGCTGTTGCTAATATCAATGCTCACCCTTGCCGCTTGCGAGGGCGACAACCCCTACTCAAGCTACCACGCCAATGTGATTTTCGATGGCAATATATACCCCTACAACCAAGCGCGCAGCTTCGGGCAGTTCATCTGCATAAGACAAGGAGCAAACATAGGAGAATACAGGGTGACCGATGCTATTGGCAAAACAATGACAGTGAGCATACCACAGATTTATCTGCAACAAGGAAAATTCTTTTATGGACTGGGAGGGCTGATAATAGGCACACCGTCGATGGGCGACGGCACCCTATGGGCCTACGATTGGGCCTGCCCCAGCTGCGACCTCGCACGCTATCGCGTCGAGATAGACTACACAATGGGACACGCCATCTGCCCACGATGCGCCACAAAGTTCGACCTCAACAGCAGCGGAATAGCCATTGACGGAGAATCGCGCCCACTATGGCGCTACCGAGTGTTCGACAACGGCTCCGAGGTTATAATACAAAATTAAAGGAAAGCACTTTGTATATTTAACAAAATATCTTATCTTTGCACCCGTTGTGCAAGCCACAACAAAAATAAGGTCGCTCGAATGGTGGAATCGGTAGACACGAAGGACTTAAAATCCTTTGGCATTTAAACGCCGTGCGGGTTCAAGTCCCGCTTCGAGTACTGAATTTACAGACAACCCCTTGTAAGCACTTGCATTACAAGGGGTTGTTTTGTTTATATACATAAACATTTATGAAAAAAATGGAATTTTAAACATCAAGTGCAAAGTCGCAATCGACGATAAAGTGAATGTTGACTAAAGATTGTTAAATATAAAAGTTATTTATTACCTTTGTCATACAAGTTGTTTACTATGAAAAGAGCATATAATATAGATGAACAAATATCCCTATTGAAAGAATATGGGGTCATTTTCGACAACGAAGAAAAAGCGAAAGAAATACTGCTGGATGTAGGATTTTATAGAATGGGATTCTATTCTTTCCCATACGAAAAGACTTTCCCCTCATTAATAAACAGAACACACGTAGTAAAAGAGGGTACAACGTTCAAAAGCATATATGACCTATATAACTTTGACACACATTTACGCAGGATATTACTAAACGCCCTTGACCGTATTGAGGTAAATATCCGTACACAAATAACATATATTGTTTCGAACCATTATGTCAAATCCCCCACTTGGTTCGCCGACAGTAACATAATGGCCACCAATTTTGTAAACACTTTTGAAGAGAAAGTATATAAAACCCTGAGAGACAATCCTGTCATACAGCGCCACCATAACAAATACATAAATGATAAATATGCGCCTGCATGGAAAACCATTGAGTTTATGACATTAGGCAATTTGACATCTTTGTACAAGGCAATTAAAGATGATGAAGTAAAACGCATTATAGCGAAAAAGTACGGGTGCAGCATCAAGGTATTCTTGAACTATCTTGAGACCATAAGAGTAATACGAAACAAATGCGCCCACGGAAACTGCATTTATAATATCCAAACAGCCAAAGGTATTTCAATTAAACCCGCAGGTGTTACCGACAACAGCAGACACAACATAAACGGTGCTATTTGTGTTATTAAGTATATCCTTGGTACAATATCTCCTGAAAGAAGAAAAGATCTTGAAAAAGATATTGCAGGTTTAATGAATGCAAAAAGAGATATAAACGCAACAGAAATAATAAAAAATTGCACCAAAATAGCAATTTAGCTTGTTGAAGTCGATTTTATATCATATCTTTGCAAAACCTAATAGTGCCCGTATAGGCTTAGTCGCTATATCTGCACTTAAAAAAGGATGTAGGGAGTTCCGGTGCACACGGAACTCCTTTTTATACACACAAAGATACTAGCACTTTTAGGCAGGGTGGACAAAAAGTAGGATAAAACCCTTGTAATATTTTATCATTTACCACCATTTTTGGTGGTACGCTTACCACCTTTTCGGTATAAAAAGTGCAAAACGGTTTTCTATACAACAATTACCTATTTCTTTTTTTGAGCGAGATACAAGCGTTTGCAAATATGCGGCAAGGATATAAAGCAATCTATCCAAAGCACCATAATCGAGTTGCAAGATTTTTCCGGTAGCAAAAGCCGCGAATACAAGCATTATCGGGATTAAATCCAACCACCACTTTGCGCTATCACATACAGAAGCAACATCTATTCTTCGATTTCTTTTCTTTGCAGATTTTCTCCGGCTGTTGTTGTATGGTTTGCGATCTTTCTCCAAACATTTTCTCAACGCACGGAGTTCCTTGTTAAAATCATCCCACTCACCTTTAGGTACAATCACCACAGGCAATCCTTCAGTTACTGATGCATTTACTATTATCAACAAGATTTATTTCAGCAAACTTGGCGAGAATGATGAACCCATATATAAAAACATAGAGTGCACCATTAGAAAAGGTGCACTCTATGTAAAACCCACCACAAGGAGGCGCAAAAATAAAGTGTAAAACTTTATTTCACAAATACTTTGGCTTTTGTACCGTCCTCAAATACAACAATATTAACACCTCTCTGCAATGCGTTTTGCCTCTGGCCGTACAATGAATAAACCTCATAGTTTACATTTGAATCCTTGATATCTGCGATACCGGTGTCTGCCTGTACGAAAATTGTACATACTGCCATATAACCACCATCAACAGTTGTTGCTATGATAACAGATGTTCCTGAATTAACAGCAACAACTGTTCCATTTGAAACAATACATACATTCTCATTAGAACTCTTCCAATTAACATTTTTGTTTGACGCATTTTCGGGATAAACTATTGCTACTAATTGCAAGGTTTCCCCTATCGCACCTAATGTATAAGTTTCATAATTAAGTGCAATTCCTGTCACTGGCTGATTAACTGTGACTTCACAACTATCACATAATTGCGAATTATCATCTGAAACAACATATATTTTTACTACACCATTATTGACCGCTGTAACTTTACCATTATCCACAATTGCTATGTCATCATCTTCTGAATACCAAATAACATTTTTATTATAAGCATTTGTTGGAGAAATCTGTGCTGTTAATTGAAATTCTGATCCAGCACCATTTAGCGTATAATACTTGTGATTAAGTGTAATAGCCTCTACTTGTTGAGCAATCGTTACTTGGCAATAATCATATATGTTTGAATTCTCCTCAGAAACAGCATATACTTTCACTACGCCATTGCTTACTGCAGTAATTTTACCATTATCTACAGTAGCGATCTCCTCGTTTTCCGAATACCAAACAATATTAGTATTATCAGCATTATTGGGGAGAACATTGGCGGTTAATTGACAAGTTTGCCCAATTTTTTTAAGTAGAATATCTTTTTTGTCCAATACAACTCCGTTTACATAAACATTTTGCTCTATTATCTCCTTGGCATAGCTCCACGCATTATAACCATTGAATAGATCCTTATTCTTATAACTTTCAGCAGAACCTTTTGGAACAAATATTCTACACCCTGCTAAACATGATGTTAGTGAATAATAATCAAACTCGGGAGGGGTACTTGCATTTATATATATATCAATGTTATGCGCTGCTTGAATATAATCATTTTCATACTGATAAGTGTGTTGACTACTCGATTGCCAATATGAATTATCTATTAATTCAATATAAGAATCAAAACAAATAACATTGGTATACTTAAAAGCCCTTGTATGATATTTTTTTAAATACTTTGGTAGGCGCAATGTGTCGGGTTTATAAGCAACAGAATAAAATGCTTGATCATTGATTTCCTCAATTTCATCAGGCAAGTTAATGTTTTCAAGAGCAAAGTTGTAATAGAAAGCTTTCTCGCCAATCCTCTTAATACTATGAGGTAAAACAATAGAATGGAAAAGATTTGCCCCGTCATCGTATTTATCACTATTGTAGAACGCTCTATCAGGTACCTCTACAACACCTTCACGAATTATTAAATTTTTCACACTACGATTAAACCCATAGCCATCACTGTAAAAGTATGAACTTATAATAGACGGCATAGAATCGCCACCGACTGTCAAAGTATCTATTGTCAATCCTAATAAACATTTATTAGCAGAGATCAACATTTTAGGCAATAAAAGATGTTTTAAAGAACCAGAACCTAAGTATGCACCATCTAGAACATTATCATCTACACCTCCGACAATATATACATCTTCCAGATTCAGCACACCATTAAGATTTTGCCTACTTATCATCTCACCAATAAAAGTAAGATCATCTGAATTTACATATCCTGTAATTTTAAGATTCTGCACTGACTTCTGATCTACATAGCCAATTTTACTTGACAGCCAGCCGGGAGTTTGATTGTCAATGACCAAGGATGTCTGTTGCGCTCTAACAGACAAGAAACAAAGCGCTACCACAAGAAATAGAAATATCCTTTTCATACTTTGTTGGAATGCGCCTCACAATTCCCAAATGAAGCAATAAATAATATAGGCGTGGGAATTTGCTATTTATCTCATTGAGGCTCTGGACTGCCTTCACATATATAAATAAGCAAGTCCACGCCTAATGATATAACAAACCTGATGACAGGAGTATATATCAAGACATGGACGTCACTGCTTATTATCCAATGTGAAAGGAATTGTCCAGATTCCAATGAGGGATAACTTTGCTAACGCCCTAAAATAATATGTCGCTCAAAAGGATTGCCCCTAATGAACAACGCAAAAGTAACATTATTTTTTCATACCCAATGAATTTATCAATAAAACTTTTTAGATTAAACTGAGTCATAGGTCTTCGCAGCCAGAGGCAAAAAAAATTTTTTTGAGATAAAATTTAATTAAGGTTGTAGAGATTTCGACAGGACCCATTTACTGCACATTTCTACATAAACATTTACATAAACAAATCGGTATTTTTATTACATTTCGTTACACTCAGAGAAAATCAGCATTTCCACAACGAATTAATATTCAATGGTATTCAAGTGTAACAAAGTATAATAAAATACACTTTCAACACTCCCGTTTCGAGTACTGGGTCAATCTCTTGCAAATCAATGATTTGTGAGAGATTCTTCTTTTTTACACAAATAACTCTTGTCAATCTTGAAATACAACGTTTTTTGGTGGTCTTATATAGTTTCTACGCGGTTTGTGTAAACCAATATGTAAACCAGAAATCAAGATTAAAAGTAATTCTTTACTGCAAATTCGTACTGTTCAATGAATATTTGTTTAAATGCCATCATATTCTTCTAGAAGTATATTTCATTCGGAACAAAAACAATGTTATTTTTTAAATTTACGGGACAAAGCAACTAAAATTTGTCCCGAATTGAATCAATTTTGTCCCGAATTGAAAACTCAGCAACATCTCACCCATCGTAGAAACAGTAGATAACCCAATATCCATTTTTTCGGGCGAGAAATAACCGTTTGCAAATATGCAGCAAGGATATAAAGCAAGTTATATATAGAATCATAGTTACATTTCAATTACAAAACGCTATCTTGGTTTAAGACAAGAGGAGATATTACAGACATACGATTGTCTGAGTTTCTGAACTACCACACAACACCCCCAGGACTACCTAATCATACAGGCGGTTCTGGGGGAATTATTTCTATTATGCAAAAGTTTTTCAGATGGTTGCATCGTTACAACCTTTTATTGCATTTTCTTTTTTTTATTAGTTAGTAATTGCATTATTTATAGTTTGTATTATACAGTGTGCTTAAAGTAAAATCTATTTCATTTATGTATTTTACCTCTTGTGCATATGCATAAATTCCACCACCTATCCTATGCTCATCACACAATTTATTTAAATAAGCATTTCTGGCCTCTTCTGTTTGGGGAACTACTTCAAGAATGAAAAAATGCCCGTTAAGGTGTATGGTATAAAAGCCATGGTTTTCTATTTCTTCAATGCAACTCTCAGACATTGGGAAGCAAGGATGTTGCATATAGTTTTCACCTACAAAGTATATGCCTCGATTAAATACATAGAATAGCTTAGCATCTCCTTCATTATATCGTGCAAATCGTCTAATGTTGTCAAATTTAGAATCTAATCCGTTACCTGTTTTATAATGGTAGGCTTGAAGAAATAGTTCAAACATACCACGCTTAAACTGCCTGGCAAAAAATGATTGAAAGCCAAGTTTTTGCCAATTCTGTTGCCTGAATTTCAATATTTTTTTTGATTCGTAGTAACTAAACAGAGTTGAACTAAACTTCTCATTTTGCTTTTTAAATTGCTTAAGAAAAAAATGTCGAGATATATTCATTACCTCTTTAACACATACTTCAACAGCAAACCTTGGAGGAATTGAAATTAAATCATCAGGACTTCCAAAATATTCATTACAATCATCACATATATCAACACCTATGATCGTACCACCCATTGATTTTGGCAGTATGTGTGGCTTGTGATTAAATGTAACTTCAGGAACAGATTTGCCACAGAATATACATATCCCTTTATTTGTGTATGTTTTTCTTGCCATTCTCAATACGACGTGCTAGTTCATACATAGTTTGATGCAATATCTCTTTTTGCGCTTCAAGCATTGTGTTTTGTGCATCAAGTAGCCTAATTTTATTGCTTATATTTACATATGGGTAAAATTTAGTAAATTCCACTTCAATTCCAAAACTTATTTCATATTTGTTTGCAACAAGATCGTATGCTTGATAAAGAGGGCAATTTATTGTTTCACATTGCTTTATTTTGATTGCTTTTACCACCGATAAACAAACGGGGCAATTCAACATATCAAGCACCTCTTTGTCTGTTATCTCTTTCTCCCTTATTTTCATATTTCTCTGTTTAATTAAAATTATGTTTCTTTTTGAAGATTTTTTGTCCTAACAGACGATTGTAATCTTCTCCAGACATTATACAACCTATATCATATTCATCATCACAAAAGCGTTCTACATATTTACGAAGCAATGTTTTATCTTCATTGCAGGTATCGGTTTTTATTATTTGCAAATCGTTCATACTGTATAATGCAGATAAATTCCAATTTGTCATTTCTTGTAATGCACGCTTAATTTGCATTTCCGATTTTTCATCTTTTGTAAAAATTGTTATTCTCTTCTTTTTTGCTGTCATTTGTGATTGCTGCTCAAAGAATGGTTTAAAGTACTGACTGTCATTAACACCTAATGAATGTCCGAATATTGTAATATCATCAGCAAGCAATAAATCAACACCTAATGTTGGTGGATTAAATTGCGGGTCAAACGATTTCTGAATAAAATCATATTCAGGTGATATTTTATAATCTTTTGTGCCTATAATTATATTACTATCTTTAATAGCACCGTGAACAAATTGTGTTATGTCATTAAAAGTATCTACAACATTGCGATTGTAGATGCCTTGTAATGTCATATAGTTAAAGGAATACACTGTGTACTCATCTAAATGTTCGTAATTATAAACAAATGTTCTTACTATTGCAGCTGCAACAGAATCTTCTTTGATATTACCTCCTTGTATTCCTTCTAAATATTTCATAAGGCCATATTTTATTTTTTGAATGGCTTTTATATCCCTTTCAACAGGAGGTAAGAAGGCGTCAGAGTGTACAATCACATAATTATTCGAAGAGAGACTTAGGATATTGTCTGCAAGCAAGCGATTTATAATATCAGGATTATCTTGTATTATAGATGTTATATGGGTTGGTATTTGTTTAATCTGTACTAGTATTTTTCTTTCGTTTACATCATACAAATCATATCCCGTTATTTCTTTATGCTCAATCTTTTCATAATAATTCAGAATCTCATTCTCCAAGTCATACCATTTTACAGCCTCTAAATTATTATGCCATTTTTCGTTAAGGTGATGAATTAACGGTGCTGGATAATCTTTGGGGCAAAATTCTGACTCATAAAAAGACTTATACGATGTTTTTCTGCCCAAATCAAGATCGAAACCATTACCTAATATCAGTATTTTTTTTGTGTTTGTTGCCATATCAATGCCTTTTATCAATCATTACACAAAAACTGTGCCAATGTAAAGATTGTCAGCAAGTTTGCAATAAATGCTTTTTAATATGATTGTTTGGCAGATAGTATGACAAATAGAGGAAAAGAATCGTTAAACAAGTTTCGCTTGCAACTCTGATAAGTTGATAAATTGATTTTATCCCTTTGCAGAAATTTGACCTTTGGTATAGGACTAAAATAATTTTTAATTATTTTTGCATTTATGGACGATATTACGATATACCAAGCTAAATATCTGGCAAATTACCTTACAAGACGTTTGCCAGCTAATGATATTAACAAACTGACCGCTTCGCTTCAAGATGCGCAGGTTGATTTGACTCCGCATCAGGTGGAGGCGGCTCTGTTTGCCTTCAAGTCTCCTTTGTCAAAGGGTGCAATCTTGGCGGACGAGGTTGGTCTTGGTAAAACTATTGAGGCCGGTATTATTTTGTCGCAGCATTGGGCTGAGCACAAACGCAAGCTGCTCATCATCTGTCCTGCCAATCTTCGTAAACAGTGGTCGAGTGAGTTGCAAGAGAAATTTTCGTTGGAGTCTGTAATCTTGGAAAAGCGCAGTTTTGATGCAATCCTTGAAACAGGCAATCTAAATCCATTCACAACTGACAAAATTGTAATTTGCTCTTTCCAATTTGCAAAAGCAAAGGCGCCGTACGTAAAGCATACAGATTGGGATTTGGTTATCATTGATGAGGCTCACCGCCTCCGTAATGTATATAAGCCAACAAATAAAATATCCAATATAATTAAGTCGGCCATTGAATCGCGTAAGAAGATATTGCTTACAGCCACACCGCTTCAGAATTCAATTTTGGAGCTGTATGGACTTGTGTCGATTATAGACGACTATGTTTTTGGCGATTTAAAGAGTTTTAAGACTCAGTTCGGTCGTATACTTGACGAGGAAGATTACAATTCTCTTCGTGAAAGATTGCAGCCTATATGTAAGCGCACCCTTCGTCGTCAGGTTCTTGAGTATATCAAGTACACGAAGCGCATCGCCATCTTACAAGAGTTCTTTCCAACTAAAGATGAACAAACTCTTTATGATTTAGTTTCAGATTATCTTGCAAGACCAAAACTATATGCACTGCCAAACAGCCAGCGACAGCTGATGACGCTGATTCTCCGTAAGCTTTTGGCATCATCAACATACGCCATACACGATACTTTCTGCTCGCTTATTGCTCGCTTGGAGGCTAAACTGCAACGTCAGGAGAACGCAAGTTTGGATGAGGTTTACTTAGATTTTGATAGTAGTGATGATGATTGGATTGACGATGAAGAGGTAGAAGAGGATGAGCGACAAGAACTGCTGCATCCTTCAGATATTGAAGGAATTAAAAATGAGCTCAAAGAACTTTATGCCTTTCGAGACTTGGCTGCCAAGATTAAGAAGAACAGCAAGGCGGAGCAGTTGTTTACAGCTCTTGATAAAGGTTTTGAACAGTTGGATGCGCTTGGAGCTCAGAAGAAGGCTCTTATCTTTACAGAGTCTTGTAGAACACAGGAGTTTCTCTATGAACTTTTAGAGAAACGAGGCTACAAAGGTAAGATTGTACGTTTTAACGGAACAAATACAGATAGACAATCTACAGAGATATATCAGGCATGGATGGAGAAACACAAGGGAAGCCACAAGATTACCGGCTCACCAACTGCTGACCGTCGTGCAGCTATTGTAGATTACTTCCGAGAGGAGGGAACTATTATGATTGCAACTGAGGCTGCAGCCGAGGGTATCAATTTGCAGTTCTGCTCCCTGATTGTAAATTACGATATGCCGTGGAACCCGCAGCGTATTGAACAGCGTATAGGTCGTTGCCACAGATACGGCCAAAAGTTTGATGTTGTAGTTATCAATTTCCTAAATAAGGCTAATGCCGCAGATATTCGTGTCTATGAGTTGCTGGACCAAAAGTTCCAACTATTCAGTGGCGTGTTTGGTGCAAGTGATGAGGTTTTAGGTAGCATTGGAAATGGCCTTGACTTTGAGAAACGTATTGCCCAAATATACAACGAGTGTCGTACTACAGCTGAGATTGAGGAAGCATTTGATGCACTCCAAGCTGAATTGCAAACAGAGATTTCAGATAAGATGCTCAAAGCTCGTAGTACACTGCTTGAAAACTTTGATGAATCAGTTCAGGAGAAGCTTCGTTTCAATCTGGCTCAGAGTTTAAATAATCTTGACCTCTTTGAAAAACGATTGTGGATGCTCGCTATGTATGCACTCCGCAACGATGCCGAGTTTGATAAGGAGCACTATCGTTTCACACTGAATAATGGCTCTCTCTTCGATGGCAACTACTTTATGACCTCAGAGCGAGAGACAAAGAGTAGTGTGGAGCTTCCAGATAATGCCCAACCTTTCCGTGTTGGTAGTCCGCTGGCTCAAGCTATAATTGATGATTACCTCAACGCTGACACACCATGCCAGGAGGTTGTCTTTGACTATTCAAGTAGCGAGGGTAAGACAGCATTACTGGAAGAACTGGTTGGTAAGAGTGGCTGGATGCGTGTTGAGAAGGTGTCTATTGACTCTTTTGAGCAAGAGGACCATCTGTTGCTTTCGTGCTATACAGATGATGGTGAGG
>JAZRMQ010000042.1:0-24399 GCA_045647745.1 Bacteroidaceae bacterium
GACAACACGCGCTTGTCGCAACCCACGCGGCAACACCTTCAGCGTTGCTACGCGTGACCTATTGCTGCGCGTGCTGTCGAACTAAACTTTCGACTTCGCTCAGGATGACATTGTTCGCGAGTTTGTCATACTGAACGGAGCAAAGTGCAGTGAAGTATCTCTAAATATGCCTGCAGGAGATTTTTCGCTTTGCTCAAAATGACATTGTGTGCGACGAAAAATTTAGAGTTCCCTCACTTCGTATATGAATGACAAAAGTTTCTAAAACGATGTACTTTAGTTATCTGCTCGCCGGCAATTACCCGTGATAAACGATATGTTTTATAGAGATAAAAGAGCTGCTGATTATAAATCTCCTGTAATGTTGTATTGTTGCCAATAGGGGTGTTGTGTGTAGGCTTTTAGAGATGTACCCGGAACGTGGATTGTTGTCTTGGGATTATCAACGATTGTAGTTATTGCCGGCGGTGTTGTGGCTTGAATGTAGATGTGTTTTAAGCTGTCGCAACGGTAAAAGGCGTAATCTCCTATCTCGGTGACATTTGCCGGGATTGTAATCTCTTCGAGTCCTTTACACTCCCAAAAGACACCGCGTTCTATTACTTTGAGGCTTTGGGGGAGGGAGACGTGTTTTAGTCCTGTACATCTTCCAAAAGCATCAAGCTCAATGCGTTCTATTCCCTCGGGGATATATAAGGATATTAGTGATATGCAGTCGACAAACGAGGTGGTTGTGATGCTTTTTATCTCGGGTGATATTTTCACGGCTTTGAGATTATTCATTCTTCTAAAGGATTTTTTTATATTCTTTACCGTGCTTGGGAGTGAAATGGTTACTATGGAGTCGCAATCACAAAAAACATCGTAGCCAATGTTTATTATGCCCTCGGGAATGTATACCGATTGTATTTTGCTTTTGTAGAAGGCTGAATCGACGATGTTTATTGTGCTATAGAGTTTGTTGTTGATGCTGACCTTGGGGTATATGTAGATGTTACCTTCTTTGTTGCCCAAGCCGCCTGTGACCTCGCAGGTTTGCTCTTCATTTGATAATATTCTGTAGTTTACTCCCTCTTTTGATATTGTGGTAATTGGAGTATTATATATGCTTGAAATTGCGAAATAAATGAGTGGTAGCAATAGCAGGGCTGCGAATGTTATTAAGTTCTTACGTTTGTTATTGCACTGTTTTATTGCTTGTATCATTTCATCGACAGTGGAGAACCTTTTTGTTTTGTCTTCTTTTGTGCAGCGTGTTATTATGTTGTAGAATTCTCTTGAGTATTTGGCTCCGGTGTTTTTTTTGATGTGTTTCATCAGGCAACCGACTGCAAAAATATCAGTGCGCTCGTCGATATTATTAATGGTGCCTTTTTGTAGCTCTGGTGCTGTGAAATTTTTAGTGCTCCCTAAAATGTTGTTGTGTTCGTTGCTGAAGCAAAATCCTAAATCAATGATTTTGACGTTGTTACCAACTTGTGTGAGCATTATGTTATTGGGGCTGATGTCTACGTAGGCTATGCCGTTTGAGTGAAAAGCCTTCAGGCCTTCGAGTAGTTGCAGAAGGAATTTATAAACGTTGTACTCATCGGCAAAATATTTTTTGTCGTTTTTCAGTTTCTCGTCTATTGTACTCCCGTAAACATACTCCATTAGAATATATATATCGTTGCAATTTTCGTGTATGCTGTGGTATTTTACTACGTAATTGCTATCGATTTTTTTACCGAGCTGGTATTCTTTATGAAAAAGTTCTCTGTTGCTTAAATTATGAAATAGTTCGGGGCGTAACTGTTTCATAAAATATAGTTTGCCGTCGAGGCATACTCGATATGACAATGATGTTGTACCACTGTCTGCAATAAGTTCCTTTTTTTCAAAGGTCTTGTTGTTTATATATTCTGATGCTATCATCTTATCTATTTATTACTCGGTACTTTATGCAGTCGGCTTTGCCGCATACGTAACCAATTGGAGGATTGTTGTTTTGAACAAGACAGCGCAAAAAAAATGGTTGGCTTTCAATGAAATGAAAGCATTGGAATGTGTCGCCTACTTGCAGCTTGCTATTTGTTGTTTCTATGATACGAAACATATCGTAGCCCTCGTATTGTATTGTTATGCAGCTGTCCGGTTCTCACTTTACCTCAATCAAATACAAAGTTAAGGTAGAAATATTATTATTGAGCAATTATGTTAAAGAAAAATCTTTCGAGGGGAAAGATGAACCAAGAAGAACCTGAAAAATGTAAAAAAAACAATGCTTTGTATTACAAATTTAAAGGGGCTGAACCGAGATTTACAATTCGGTTCAGCCCCTTTTGTTTAAATACTGGCCTCGCTTATTATGCGAGTGCGGGATTTTGACGAGCGTTGGGTGGTTATGCGTTGGGGGAGCGGGTGGTTGTAACACACCCAAATGAGTATGGCAGTTGCCATTACCCGGTCGTCGTGATTACCCTCTATTGCTCCCATCTCTTTGCCGTTTTCTTTAAATTCATAAAGGTCGAGCTCGTATGTTGTTTGTAAACATCTTTCAATGTAAAGCCCGTCGCGCAGTGCCTTGATGAGAAAGTTTATTACCATTGGCTTTGTTGAGCTGTTTGTGTGGAAGCCCCAGCGGCGCGGGCGCCCTTGTTTTATCTCTATTTGCGATGTGCGGCAATAGAGATTGCTGTATTTGCTGGCAATTTCGTTGAGGATATATTCGAAATTATTACCCTCTGTTCCTTCGGTCTCAAGAGTGTTTGCTTCTATTACTAACAGGGCGTTATTATAGGCACGGGCAATCTCTACTGCTTTCCACGCAAGCTGGTCGTGCTCTATATGTCCGTGCCAGCAGGCTGCAATCTCGGGTACTCCGCCCTCGGGCATTGATTGTCGGTCGGCTACCAAAATGCAGGAGTAATCGGCTTTGTCGCTGGTGCCACCAACGTCTACGGCAACAATGTAACGGTCGCGCAGAGTATCTTTTTCGGGCATAAGCCACACGCTGAGGGTGTTTTCATCACCTCTCTCACCGGGAGCAAGAGGCTCGAATTGTGTCGTTGGCTTCCCGTTGTCGATGCTCTCCTTTATGTCGCCGATGAATGTGGGCGGCAGGCAGTCGCGACGTGCATTGTTGACATATTGGATGCGGAACACACGGCGGCCGCTACTTTGAAAAGCCTCGGCTGCAGTGGAGGGAAACTCGGAAAAGAGCCGCCACTCGTCGGGCATCTCACGACGTTTATCGCGATACCAAGCGATGGCCTCTAATGTGGCACCAAGCTCAAAAAGATGTTGTTCGTAGTCATTGAGACTGTCGATGAATGAACTGTATTCATCGGCTCTGAGTGGCTTGCTATAAAGGTCGATGGTGAACCACGGGATAAAGACCGGTGTAAAATTATTTCTATGCTCTGTGGCTTCAATCCAAGTGCGGTGAAAGTAGTTTCCGACTCCTTTGGCGGTGGACTCTATTACCTTCATTGTGTAGGGGCCTGCGGCAATTGAACCAAAGATTGATTGTACAAGGTCCTCGGGTTTGCGGCCTTGAGTCGCTTTCCACAGTCCAACCTCGGTGAGGTGGGCCATACTAATATCCTCGCTGCGCAGTGAATCGGGCTTTTGTGCCGAGCCTAGCGAATAACGGCTATTGCTGTGGCTGATGACACGTGTTTTTTGTGCTCCTTGATAGGGGGTGGTGGTGAGTTTTTTTCCACCACTGGCCCATTGAGGATAGCGGCTGATGACCTTGGCCAGCATACCGGCGACGATGGAGGATTGTTTCTCAATGTCGCCACAGATGACGCTGTTCCAATTTTGTTTATGCACGAGCTGTATCCACAGCATATATAGCTGTGTGAGCGTGCTGCCTCCCCATTGACGTGCCTTACAAAGTATAATATCTATTGGTTTTTGTTGTAGTCGCAGTGTTTCCATTGCTTTGAGATAGATGCGCTGTGGGCGGTTGAGTATGAAGGCTGTGTCGCGTCCTTTGCCTTTGTCGGAGATTGTGGTCATTGTGCGTGCCCAATATTCAAAATCGTGTTTTATGCGTACTAGGCAGAATTGCAACCATAGTTTTATGATGCTGCGGTTGTCGGGCTCTCTGTTTTGTAGTTCGCGCAGATAGCCGTCGGCACCATACTCCTGTAGTTGCTGCACAAACTCTTCGGTTGCCATTGTGGTGGGCAGGTAGAGCTTTTCTATAGGAAAACCGCTGATGTTTACCTCGTAGCGTGGCAGAGAGGTGGAACCTTCGCCTGTTATGGGATTATAGACGGCTGAAATTTCTTTCAGCCGTCTATTGTTCTCTTTTATTATATCCTCTTTTTTCATATTGAAACGTGTATTTATATTCCGGCGAGGTTTGTGGCGCGCCGTCGTATCTTTTGGATATTGTACATTTTTGCAAACATAAACAGTACATTGCTGCAAAGGCTTGCGCGCAGTGAAATGTTGCTTTGTGCTAAGTCGGGGCGTAGCAACAGTAGCCAATGCACTATTGTTTCGTTGACAAGATAGTCTATAATTGACCGGGTGAGCATTGGCAATAAATGGCTGCGGCTGTCGTTCGGTGTTTCGAACTCAAAAATAATTTTCTCCTTGTCGATTGTGTAGCTTATTGAGGGAAAGCGAAGAGCAACAGCAGTGACTAGCTCGTTGCAAGCAGTGTGTGTGAATGCAAGGAGCAGTGCTTCATCGTCTTTGCTACTCTGTATGGTGTAGGCGTCTTTATCTTTTCTTTTTGCCGACTCTCCCATATAAAAATTCCTTAAATCAATCTGCTGTTGCAATTCGCTTCTCTCAATTGTTATTTTGTTTTTCATAGTGTTTCAATATCTCTTTTATAATGAATTGGACGGCTTTGAACGATGAGTGAGAAGAGCTTGCAGTGTGGCAAGGTCGTTTTGCGCGTTCAGGGCAATGATGCTTGCTTCGTTTGGATTTATATAGCTGTACCAACTTTGCAATGTGCGGTTGGCAACAAAGCTTCTGACTCTTTGTTCTAACTTGTTTTGGTTGCTTACCGGATAGTTTGCCGGGGCTCTCAGATTGAATATGTAGTAATCTTCGTCTTCATCTTTTTCGTCTTTACAAAATCCTACAGAGCAATTGGAGTGGTAGTGGATAATCTCTGTAAATATTTCGCTAATGCTGTTGTCTATGAGTGGGGTTAGAAACTGCTTGTCGTCGGCTGTTACCAGCATACGCTCGGCATTTTCTGACGGGACTCCCATTGCTTCCCGGGCACGAACCGTGTAGGCGCTTATTGCAAATACGCGCTCGTAGACATCTTTTTTTCTTACGGAAAATGTAATCAAATTCATTTTTTCTTCTTTGTTTTTTACTATCGCAAAGGTATTGCCGTTTTGTTGTGGCAAGGTTGCTGTTTTGATACTTTAAACGTTGGTTTAGCGCTCGCGGAGCGTCTTGTATACAATTCCACGGAAGGTGTTTTCGTCGAGATAGAACGATGGCGCTGGCTCTTCAATTATTTGTTCAAGGATTATGTATTTGTATCGTGCACTACAATCTTTCACTCTTTGCATATAGCGACGATAGATTTCCTTGTACATTGCCAATTTGTTGCTGTTGATGAGTGGCAACTTCTTTTTGCGTGAGAGCAGTGAGACAAAACGGCGTGCATTTTCAAAGGTTACATAAAAACGTGGAGCTTTGCTTTTTACTGCGTGCTTGATAACCTCGTCTTGTGTGGCATAAGGTCTATTTTTTCTAACCTCTTTCAATGACTCAAAAAAACTTTTCAATACATCTTGCTTGCGTCTGTCACTAATTGTTTTGCTAATTTTATTTTCCATTCTGCTTTTTTGGATACAAAAATATAGTCAAAATTGTCTAAAGTGTATGCTATTTTGATACTTTATTTATCAACAGCCTTAAAAATGCCGTAGAAAGCCTTTTTGAATGAGGGGTGTGTGTTGCTCTCTTTATTTTAAAAAGGTGTGTCGGTGGTCTCTTTTTTTTGTGTTACGTTTTTAGCAATAAGTGTCATTTCAGCAACCTTGTCCGGCGCTTTCTGTTGTTCCTTTGCCGCTGAAAAATAATTTTATATATGGAACAGAATTTAAAAAACAGAGTGGAGGCTCAACAGCCTGTGGAGCCTGCTGTGGACAACAGCATTGCAAATGCTGTGCCCGATGCGAATGCTGGTGCGTTGCACGGCGAACAGGCTTCTTTGGAGAGTTTTAATGAGAAATTGAGCGCCTTTTTTGGCGGTGGTTTCAATCTCTTTGACAAATTATCGCAGGATTTGCTTTTAAGACACCTTGAGATGAACCGTGAACAGAATGAGCGTCTTGCCGAGATGCTTGAGCGTGACCCACGCTTGGCGCAGATGCTGGTGGATGTTATTGAGGGTAAGCGTGGGGCGCACAGTGCCGTGGCGCGTTACTTTGGTCGAGGTTTTATGGGGGTTGACGAGGATAGTCCAGAGTTTGAGGAGATTATGCTTGCCGATGAAGAGCGCAAGAACGAGGTGATGCGCCTAGCTAATGACCGCAGGGAGTATGAGGCTAACCTCGAGGAGAGTTTGCCTGTTATTGAGGGCTTTTGCAAGGAGAGAGGGTATGACCCATCCGATTTTATGGATGATGTGTGGGAAAAGTTGATTTTTCCTATTATGGCCGGTAAATACACCGGTGAGGTGTGTACGGCTCTCGACCACGCTATCACCTACGAAAAGGATGTGGAGGATGCTTTTGCTGCCGGTGACGTAAAGGGGCGTAACTCGAACATCAGGCGTATGAAAGAGGATTTTGGTGACGGGTTGCCAAAGGGAATGAGCAGCGTTGCTCCTGAGATTGAACGTAAACGCCCGCGTAACTCGTTGATTGAGAAGGCTCTCAATGCCTGATTTGATGATGATTATTTTTCTTTTTATTAACATTTAACTTTTTTATCTATGAAGAAAATTTTAAATTTCTTGAGAGAGAATCCTCTCTTTGTGATTGTTTCTTTGGTGTCGGTGTTGCTTTATGCAACGGACAATGCCGAGGCTGGTATTATGCTTGCTACTGTGTCGGTTGTTCCGGCAGGTTCGCCTAAGGCCTCCAAGGGTATCGTGGGGCTTGCAACTCAGGGTGTTGGCGAGGCAACAACTGTGTCCAATGCCAGTGAAATGGGTGTCGATTTGATTGATGCCGACGTTGATACTCAAATTGTGAGCATTGCCAGTGACGAGAGTGTGATTGACACGATTAAGCGAAGAATACGCCGTCAGGTGCGTGTAAACTCGTTCGAGGTCGACCACTATCTTATCGATGACAAGCGTTCAAAGGCTTACACAAATGCCGTGTATACCGGTATCAAGGCTACACGTGCCGAAATTCCTTTCTCAACAACCGGTGAGAGAAAGATTTTCCAAGAGTATTACACTGCTATCTGTAAAGGAGTAAATGGCTACGACCCAACCGGGCAGATTGAACTTCCGGGTGTTGACCTTATGCTTTTCTTTGTTGGCAAAAACAGCACAACCGAGGCGCCTATTGCTATGGCGGTAAATGGTCCAAAGACTAACCCTAGCGACGACTATTGTGTGGTGCCTACAATCCCTGCCGGGACAGAGGTAATTCTTTTGTCATCGGCTGCATACGAGACACAGAAATTTATTGCTCCTTCGACAATTGTTCCCGTGCCCGAGCGTATGTACTTGCAGAAACAGCTCTGCAACAGCATTGTGAGTGATTATTTTGCTGCACAGAAGAAACGTCTTCAGTTCAGTGAGTCGCAGATTGCCGAGGCGGTGCTTCGTCAGTTCCGTCTAGAGAGCTGCCGCACAGCGTGGGTTGGTCAGCCCGGTAAGTTCAAGGTGCAGGCAATGGATAATGCAATGGGTTATCAGTGGGATTACTTCTCAAAGGGTATTCGTTGGCAGTTCAAACGTCAGTATGACCTATCGTCAAAGATTACATTTGCCGATCTTATCAATCTGTCGATGGTGAAATTTACCGGTTTCAACTGTACAAAGAGGGCTATCTGGTTGCTGGGTAAGCAGTTGCTCAATGATATTCAAAAGATTGACCTCACTCTTCACAAGAATATAAGCGTTACCGGTGATAAGATTTTTGGTATAGAGTGTACTAAAATTCACACTGTGTTCGGTGATATTGACCTCATCCACGATCCAACACTTGATGCTCTTGGCTATGCTCATTGCGGTGGATTGATTGACGAGAATGGCCTTGTGCGTTATTATATGAAGAACGAGGATGCAAAGACTGAGAATGTTGATGGTGAGGAGGCTAAACGCGAGGTGGTGATGACTATTGACTGTCTTTGCTTAAAGGGCTATTCGCACATCTGGGTGAACGGCTCGGCTGCCGAGAGTGATATTCCCGGTGCATCGCGTGTGACTAGTGCCGCAACGTTGCCCGAGGAGCCTAATCTTAACGATGTGGTAATTCTCACAGCCGACGTAAATCACACTGTTGATGGTCAGGATAAATTGTGGTTCACTGCCGGTACTGTTGTTACCTACAATGGCACTACTTGGGTGGAATATACCGGTGAGATAATGGTGTAATTCATTTAATCTAAACGATAGAGGAGCGACTAAAAAAAATAGTCGCCCTCGTTTAACTTTAAAAACTGATTGAAGATGATGAGAAAACGTATTACTTATGAGATACACGGCCAAATTGAACGTAATAGTTACTTCAGAATTGGCAAGGCTTTGGTGAGAATTGATTTTACCGGTGGTGCAATAAATTCAACGGGTATTTATCCTGCGCAGTATTCAACCGACAATCCGCTGTTTCAGCGAGCAATAGAAAATAGCGATGCTTTTCGTTGTGGTGAGATTAAACGTGGCAGGGTGGAGGTGCTTGAAGAGGATAGCAAGGCTGCCGCTTCAATGAACGATGCTGATGCTTTGTGCACCGTTGCTCCCGAGGTGACGAATATGCAGCAGGCGCGTGCCTATCTGATGGCCGACCCTTATAATTGTTCTTTGTCGCAGCTGCAGAATAAAAATTCCATAAAGAGTGTGGCTAAGGCTAATTCTGTTTCATTTCCCAACTGGTTGTGATGGATTGTGATGAACTTGTGAAAAAGGTGAGGCTTGTGATTAACGAGGCCGAAAATGATGATGATGTGTCATTGCTGTCGGTCGATACGCGTATGCTCGATGATAGCATTGTGGAGCTTTTGCCTCGTGCTGTTTCCTTTATTCAAAAGAATAAGGGGGCAGGCTCAGGGCGTGTGAACACAAAGGCGCTGATTCCTTCGGCCTTGAATATTGCGATTGACGATTCGGGGGCAGGGCAGTTGTTGTTGCCAGATGATTTTGCAGGTTTGGTGTCGTTGCAACTTGATGGTTGGCACTCACCGGTGTTTGAGGTATTTCCGCATAATTCGCGCGAGGCGGTGTGGCAATGGAACAATCACACGCGTGCCGGGTGTTGCAGGCCGGCGTGTGTGGAGGGCTTTACATCGGGTGGCGACAGATGTGTCTTGCTCTTTCCTCGGCCCGAGGACGCAAAAGTAAAGCATTTTATCTATGAGGCGGCGTTTAATGCTGCCGACGGCTTGAATGGTTACGACGATGGGATGGTTGATGCGGTTGTGTATAAGTGTGCCTCGTTGCTTTATACAATGTTTGAACGTTATGATGCCGCAAATGCAATGTTAGCGCTTGCTTTGGCTGCTTGTAACGGGCAAGTGAGTAAATAATTTTTAAAAATAGAGTTTATGGATGGCTTGAGGATTGTGACAGCATCACTCATTGCAAATGTCGTGGGGTTGCTGTTCCCTATTTGGAACGATATTTTCGGGCTTGTCCTTCTTTTCACTGCCAATTTTGTGGTTGGCTTGCTTGCTGATGTGTGCAACCATCGCGATTGGAGCTTCAGAAAGGCTTTTAGTTTCTTTCGTGATGCTGCAATATATTTTGCGATGGTTGCCTGCATCTATATGCTGGGATATTTAAAAGGTGAGGAAGGTATGGCGGTACATTGTGTCTCATTTACAATATATGTAGCAATATATTTCTATGGCACAAATATTCTGCGCAATGCGCGGTTGATTACAAATGAACAGAGTACGTTGTACAATGTGCTTAATTTCTTATATTATGTTTTTAGCCTTAAAATGCTTGAACGTAGTGGCTGCCTTAAAGATTATATAGATTATGAAAAACAGAATAAAGATATCTCTTAGTGTTCTGATTTTTTCTTTGCTTGGGTGTAGCACGGTGCAGAGGGTGAATGATTGTGGCTATATTGCGCGAAATAATTTTGTTGAACAGATTAGGGTTGACAGTGTTGTGCTGCGCGACAGTGTTTTTGTAAGGGAAAGGAGTGACACTGTGTTTTATACAAAATTCAGGACAATATATAAGGAGAGAGTGAGGATTGACACGCTTGTGCGCTGCGACACACTGTTTCGTGACAGGGAGGTTGTGGTGGAGAGAACGTGCAGCGGTCTAAGCTATAAAGGATTGTTGCTGAGGCTTTTGGTTGTGGTTGTTCTCCTCTTTTTGATGTGGCGTACAGGGTTGTGGAATTTGATTTTGAAAGGAGTTAGATTATGCATAAAAATTTTTCGTTTAGAGGGATAAACAGGAGTACGGATGTTGCTCTGTTGCAGGATGGAGAGTGCTTGGATATTGTGAATATGAGAATGTCCAACGGCAGTCTGTTGCCAATGCCGCAGCCGGCAAAGGTCGCGGAGCTTAAAAAAGGGTACTCGGCTCTTTTTTTACACGAGATTGCGAAATGTTATATTGGGATAACTGATGACGAGGAGAGGACTTTGCATTTTTATAATAAGGATTTTACTCCAATGCTGACGGGCAACGAGATGCTTACCATTAATAATTTGCGCGGTGTGAATGGAGTGGAGTGTGTTGGAAATGTTGTCTGTTGCTTGACCGAGTCGGGTATCTTTTATTTGATTTTTGAGAATGGGACTTATCGTGGGCTTGGAGAGAGGCCTGAAATTCCTGATGTAAATATTACAGTGTCGTCAAGGATTGAAACGCTAACAACTGAGAACTCTTATTATAAGATGATTTCTACCGATGACTTGGAGATGACTTGGAGCTACAACGAGAAGGGGTACATTGAGGAGTGTGTTGCTGCGTTGAACAAGACTGGGCATTACATTGACAGGGCTCTGTTCAGGGTTGCGTTGAGGCTCTACGATGGTAGTTACATAAATGTCTCAAACATTATTTATGTGAGCGATGAGGCTGGTGATGATGGTGTTGCCCGCGATGGCGGCAATATGATTTCAGAGGCTGTGACTACAAGCAGCCTTTCGCAATACAAGGTTCGCGTGCGTGGGTTTAAACCGGAATTCTCTTTTGATGCATCGAGGTTGGCCGATTGGCGGAATATTGTTGTTGGTATTGATGTTTTTTCAACAATGTCAATCCCCGGTAAAAAGTGTAAACTTGATGGCAGAATGCAGAAGTTTGAGATGTATTCTGCTACTTCTCTCGAGGATTTGTGGGCAGAAATTGCATCGGCATCGCTCTATTACAAGGTGGCGGAGTTTGATATTGATGGAAATTTGATATTTCGTCTCGACGACGTCTCGCCGGTGAATATTGCTCTGCAACAGGGGCTCGAGACGCAAACTCTCCCATCTTCGTTGTCGAGCTACGATGTGCAGAGTGGCTTTGTTTATAATGGCAGGTTGCACATTGCTGCCTTTAAGGAGTATTTTTTTAAAGGGTATAATGCAAAATCTTATACGCCTGTTTGGGGCGAGAAGGTTGACGTTGATGCAATGTTGGTGCAGGTGAAAATGAGGACAACGCAGGGCGATTTTGTCACTGAAAGATTTTTTCAGCAACCTTCGTTGGGCTTTGATGGATATAAGTATCAGCTGCCTCCAATGCTGAGCTACCCCGATATTCGTGCTTGCGAGATGGGGATTTACATTAAGATTGGTGAAACTGTATATGGCAAGATTTTTCCGCTTAAAGCTCATAAATATCTTAACGTTGCTTATTATTTGCATAAATGGTATTTGCCGTTTGCAACCTCTGTGGTTGCTGATTTTGCAAATGGCGGAGCTCCGTCGGCAAGCATTGCAAGCGAGGATATTCTAAAATTATTCGATAGTAAACCGGGTGTTTACGAGGTGGTGTACAGTGCTTCGAATAACGATTGGATGTATAATGGTGCGGTGTTTCCTCCCGAAGAGTTTGGCTCTATGCGAATATTCGGTATTCATCGAGGTGCTGTCGACGGTGATAAACTGATATTTACTATCGATAAGGATGCTTTGGGCGATATGTCGTTCAAGGATATAAATAATATTCCTGTTGATAAAACGTGGAGCATTATGGATAGTATGCCGGAAGCGGAACTTAATCCTTTTGAGGAGAGGCTTAATGTTATGAAGGTGTCAATGGCCGAGAACCCCTTTGTGTTTCCTGCAAAGCATACATATTCTCCCTCGCAGAGTGCTATTGTGGGAATTTCGGGGAATACAATTGCTTTGTCGCAAGGGCAGTTCGGGCAGTTTCCGCTGTATGTTTTTTGTACCGATGGTATATGGGCAATGTCGGTCGATTCGTCGGGCAGTGTCGCTTATCTTGCCTCTAATCAAGTGTCACGGGATGTTTGTATAAACGCTCAGTCTATTTGTGGTGTTGCCGGGGGAGTGCTTTTTGCCGGCAAACAGGGGCTGATGCTCATTGCCGGTAATAGTGTGCAGAATATCTCTTTGCCGATGATGGGCAATAGGCACTCATTATCGGGTGTCCCGGATGATATATTTGCAAAGATATCATCGTTGGTCTCTCTTGGTGACAATGCGGATGATGATGATTTTCATAATTTTATAAAAAATGCTTTTGTTGCCTATCTGCCATCGCAAAATGAGGTTTTTGTGTGCAATGCAGCGTATGACTACTCTTTTGTGTTTTCTTTAGCCTCGGGTATTTGGACAAGGTATAAGGGATTTTTTATGGGTGGCGTGAAAGGATGTTCGACGCCTCATTTTTTTGTAACATCGGGTGGAAAGACGAGTGTTTATTCAATACCCGATGAGGCTTCGGGTGCAAATAGAGTGCTAATCTTTACGAGGCCGCAAATATGGGGAACCAAATTGCCCAAACGTGTTGTGCAAATGTTGTTGCACGCTTATGTGGAGCCTCCCGAGAAGCCTACGCCCGGAATACCTTTATTGGGTTGTTATATGCTGTGCAGCAACGATGGCGTGCACTTTAAACTCATTGCCGGCAATGAAAAGAACGCAAGGGTGCAGGATGTGTTGTTTCCCTATTTTCCAACACAATCCTATAAATACTATCTCTTTGCGATTGTTGGCGAGATGGGGGCTGCCAGTGCTGTTACCGGAATTGAGGTTGATGTTAATCTGCCTTGGATGAACAGGCTGAGATAGTGCATAAAGAAAAGACTAAAAACAATTCGTTTTTAGTCTTTTTTTATTGGAATATTATTTTACAATTATTTCTCTATTTTGTAAACTCTCTTTTCTTTGTCAAGCTCGCGCAATAGGCGGGTGTTGTGCTTGCTTATATATATGCTGCAGCGCGCAAATGCGAAAAAGGCTATTGCAAAAATTACAGTAGTAATTCTGTTGTCGAAAAGTGATTCAGCAGTGACAAGCATTGTTATGAGGCTTGTCAGTTGCAGGGCGAGTAGTAGTTTTGCACTCATAGCTGTATGGTTTTTTATTTGTTGAAATTCCAATATATAAGATTGCTCTCTTTTTTTATTATCAGTGTTGCTTCGTCTATGATAATTCTTTTTCTAAAGAGCCTTACTTTGCCAATTATCTGCTGTGTCTCTTTCTCTGCCTTTTGAACGCTCTCCTCGTTGGGCGCTGTTTTAATTTTTATGCAGTATCTGTTAATTATGGTATTGCGTGTGCGCTCGTTGAGAAAATCTTTGACAAATGGCTCCCCTGCGTAACGCTCGTATATAGTGTATTCTTCGATAAGGTTGTTCCTGACTGTCTTTCTTGGAATTAAATTGTAAGTGATTGAATGACACCACTCCATAAATTTTTCATAATAACACTGAAGCCGCTCCCGGAATTTGAAAATTACTCTACTTCTCATAGCAAATCGATATTTATTTATTTTGTATTTAGTAATATTTGTATTATGTTTGTCAAAACGTTCTCTTTTTCTGCTTTTTACGCCGTTTTTCAATGGATAATACAAATAGCCATTTGTGGCTGCAAATATAAATAGTAATGTTGAAAAACGAGTTGTGGAATTAGTAAAAAATTGCTATTTTGGAAGCTGTCTAAATAAGAGTGCGTTTATGTTATTAATGGATAGGGTTTTATATTTTTTTGTATGAAAGATAATGGTCTTAAACAGAGAGTGGCTGATGTGCTCCGTTTCAAGAAAATCAATGTGAACAGAGCTAGTAAGATTTTGGATATTCCGCAGCGTACGCTTAACAGGCAGGTGAACGAGAATGGTAATATCAGTATGGAGTTGCTGTATGCAATTTTGGATACATTTACCGAAATTTCTCCTTTATGGTTATTGTTGGGCGAGGGCGAAATGTTGCTTTGCCACACCGAGCCGGTTATTTGTCAGGCTCCGTATTATAACGATTTGCCGGTGAGCGCCGGTTTTAAGGATGTTCTCGATGCGGGGCGTGAGGCACCTACGTCATATATCTCATTACCCGGTAAGGGCGCTGATTTTTATTTTCCTGTATCGGGAACATCAATGGAGCCCGAGATAAATGATGGCGATATTGTTGGCGTTAAGAGGGTTAATCGCTCCGAGGGTATTGTGCACGGCGATGTGTATATGCTTGTGACAAACGACAATCGTATGATAAAGCGTTGCTACCACGACAATAACGACCCCAACCTCATTTGGTGTGTGTCGCCCAATTATCCATCGTTCCCAATCCACAAGAATGATGTGTGTGCCCTCTTTAAGGTGGTAAACAGAATTGAAACATTTTAAATTTGCTACCAGCACCAGTGCAGAACAAAATAGCATTGTTGGAATGTTTTTCTTGTAAACGCTTTTTTTATGTCGCAAAAAATAGGGCGTATTGCTCAAGTTATAGGTGCTGTCATTGATGTTTGCTTTGAGGTCAATGAGAGCGAGGGAAAAGTGTTCCTTCCCGCAATATACGAGGCTCTGAAAGTGGAGGCTCCCGATGGTCGTGATTTGATACTTGAGGTGCAGCAGCATATAGGTGACGACACGGTGCGCACTGTTGCTATGGACAGAACATCGGGGCTTTCGCGTGGTATGAGGGTGGTGGCCTTGGGGCAACCGATAACTATGCCTGTCGGTGCACAGATTAAGGGCCGTATGATGAATGTGACCGGTGATTCAATTGATGGCCTTGGGGCACTCAATAACGATGGGGCTTATCCAATACACCGCGAGGCTCCAAAGTTTGAGGAGCTTTCAACGGTGCAGGAGGTGCTTTATACGGGAATAAAGGTCATAGACCTGCTGGAGCCATATTGCAAGGGTGGTAAAATTGGTCTTTTCGGTGGTGCCGGCGTGGGAAAGACTGTGCTGATAATGGAGCTTATAAACAATATTGCCAAGGGGTATAATGGTTACTCTGTCTTTGCCGGTGTGGGTGAGAGAACACGTGAGGGCAACGACTTGTTGCGCGAGATGATTGGCTCTAATGTCATACGCTATGGCGATGACTTCAGGAAAGAGATGGAGAGTGGTGGTTGGGATTTGTCGAAAGTGGATTTATCCGAGGTGGCAAAATCGCAAGCAACTCTGGTCTATGGTCAGATGAATGAACCTCCCGGTGCACGTGCGGCTGTGGCTCTCTCGGGGCTCACTGTTGCAGAGTCGTTCCGCGATGCGGGCGCTGCCGAGGGCAAACGCAATGATATTCTCTTTTTCATTGATAATATTTTCCGTTTCACACAAGCCGGTTCCGAGGTGTCGGCTCTGCTTGGGCGTATGCCGGGGTCGGTTGGTTATCAGCCTACTTTGGCTAGTGAGATGGGCGCGATGCAGGAGCGTATTGCATCTACTATACACGGCTCTATTACTTCGATACAGGCTGTGTATGTGCCAGCCGACGACCTTACCGACCCTGCTCCTGCAACAACATTTACCCATCTTGACGCAACAACGGTGCTCAGCCGTAAGATTGCCGAGCTTGGAATTTATCCGGCTGTTGACCCGCTCGACTCTACATCGCGCATATTGGATGCGAGCATTGTGGGCAAAGAGCATTATGATACGGCGCAGAGGGTGAAACAGATTTTGCAACGCAACAAAGAGTTACAGGATATTATATCGATATTAGGTATGGAGGAGTTGTCCGACGAGGATCGCCTGACGGTAAATCGTGCACGACGTGTGCAACGTTTCCTCTCGCAGCCTTTTACTGTGGCCGAGCAGTTTACGGGAGTGAAAGGTGTGATGGTGCCGATAGAGGAGACTATTCGTGGGTTCAATATGATTCTTAATGGTGAGCTTGATTATTTGCCCGAACAGGCTTTCCTGAATGTGGGAACCATTGACGAGGCTATTGAAAAGGGTAGGCTGCTTCTTGACCAATTAAAGTGATACAATGAGTTCCGAACTGCTTGAATTGGAGATTGTGTCGCCCGAAAAGATGCTTTTCAAAGGGCGTGTGGAGCGGGTGCAGGTTCCGGGCTCTCTTGCTCCTTTTGTGATATTGTATAATCACGCGCCGCTGGTGTCGACTTTGTCGCTCGGGTATATAAAATGGAAAACTGGCGATAGTGAACAGACGGTGCCGGTGAAAAGTGGCTTTGTCGAGGTTAAAAGTAATAAAGTGACCATTTGTGTTGAGCAATAGAGTTGATGCGCTAATGTTTTTTAGCGAATGAATGACTTTTATTCAGTTGGTGTAACGCAGTTTTTAGCAAAATGAACAAAAGAAAAACAATACTTATTTTGGTGGCTCTGTTGCTGTTGCTGACAGCTGCGGGCGAGCTGTTGTTGTGGGGAGTTTTCAGCGAATATACGGGCAAGGCACACCTTGCTGTGCCGGTGTTCTTCTTGCTGCTTTATGCTGTGCCGCTTGCAGTTGTTGCACAGCCGGCAGAAACAAAGCAGTTTATCAAACAGTTGATGGTTTTTAAATCACTCAAAATGTTTCTCTCAATTGGGGCTTTGCTTGCCTTCTGTCTGCTTTTGAGAGAACAGGCGACGGCTGTGCTGGTGAATTTTCTCGTGTACAGCCTTGTGATGATTGTGGTTGAAAATATATATGTGCTTGGTGTAAAGAAAAAGTTGACGAAAAACGCGTGATGAGGTTGTTGAGATATATAGTATTCTTGTTGCTGTTGCTGCCTTGCGGAACAGCCGTTGCTGCCGGTTCTTCCCTCTCAGGGGAGGAGAAGGCTGTTGATGTCAAGAAGATTATTTTCGACCACGTAAAAGACTCTTATGAGTGGCACATAACAACTGTTGGCGACAAGCACGTGACAATTCCTTTGCCTGTTATCCTTTACTCTACACGCACGGGGTGGGAGGTGTTTTTCTCGTCGGTGTTCCATCATACGGCAGAGTATAAAGGTTTTAAAATTTCTCAAAGTGGGAACTTTGAGGGAAAGATTGTGGAGCTTGATGCCGAGGGTAACGAACAGCGTCCGTTGCTTGATATTTCACTGACAAAGACCGTGGTGTCGGTTTTTATAATCTCCTTTCTGTTGATATTGATTGTTGTCGGCACAGCGCGATGGTACAAAAAGCACAAGCCCGAGGATGAGGCTCCGCGTGGCTTTGTGGGGATAATGGAGATGGTTATTGATATGGTTGTGGAAAGTGTTATAAAACCCAATGTGGGCAGTTGTTACAAAAGGTTCGTGCCTTTCTTGCTCACTGTGTTCTTTATGATATTTCTTACAAACCTGATGGGATTGTTGCCAATATTCCCCGGCGGAGCAAATGTTACGGGTAATATCTCGGTGGCTTTGGCACTTGCGTTGTGCACCTTTGTGGCTGTGAATATTTTTGGAAACAGAGAGTATTACAAGGAGGTTTTTTGGCCCGATGTTCCGGTGTGGCTTAAAGCTCCGTTGCCTTTGATGCCTATAATTGAGCTGGTTGGAGTGGTGGTGAAGCCTTTTGCGCTCACAATACGACTCTTTGCCAATATTCTTGCCGGGCACACAGCGTTGCTTGCCTTTGTCTCAATTATTTTTGTTACAATGGCGGTGAATAGTTACATTGGTGGTACAATGACAATAGTGTCGGTGTTCTTCACTATTTTTATGAATGTGCTTGAGCTGTTGGTTGCTTTTATACAGGCTTTTGTGTTTACAATGCTTTCGTCGGTGTTCATAGGACTTTCTCAGCCCGAGCACCGGAAACATTGAAAAAGATTTTATTAACTTCTTAAATATTTAATTTTATGCTTACTACAATTTTTCTCGAGGCTATTGCCGGTGCGACATTGGCTAATTTAGGTGCTGCATTTGCGGCTGCTGTGGCTGTTTTTGGTGCGGCGATGGGTATTAGTCGCATTGGATGTACAGCGCTTGAATCGATAGCGCGTCAGCCTGAGGCTGCCGGCGATATCAGGTCGAGTATGATTCTTGCTGCAGCGCTCATTGAGGGTGTTGCTATGTTTGCCATCGTGGTCTGCTTCCTTGTACTTTTCGTATAACGATAAATCTATTCTATAATGTCGTTATTATTGCCCGATGCAGGTCTGCTGTTCTGGATGCTTTTGGCATTCGGAGTGGTTTTTGCTGTGTTATATAAATATGGCTTTCCAATCATCACATCAATGGTTGAGGCTCGTAAAAAGTATATCGACGATGCGCTGAAAGGGGCAAAAGAGGCCAATGCAAAGATTGCAAATATCGAGAATGAGTGCAATGGGCTCATTGAGGAGGCTCGCAAAAAACAGGTCGAGATATTGCGTGAGGCTACAGCTGCAAGGGACTTGATAATGAAAGAGGCGCGCGAAAAGGCTGACGCTGAGACTGAAAAGATGATAGCTGATGCCAAAAAAGAGATTGAACAACAAAAAGATGAGGCTCTGAGCGCATTGCGCGACGAGGCTGCCAAGATTGCAATATCGGTGGCAGAGAGTGTGTTGCGCAAGGAACTCTCCGACAAGGCAAGCCAGCAGGCTTATATAGAAAAACTTGTCGATGAGACAAAGAACGAACTTAATTCAGCCGACGATAAATGAATACGGGAATAGTGTCAATGCGTTATGCCAAGGCTCTGTTTGCCTATGCCAAGGAGCAGGGAGCCGAGGATGCAATATATAAGAATATGTTGCAGCTAATGGGCGCATTGCAGCAGGTAAAGGAACTCAATGATGTGCTAAATGCTCCGTCACTCTCGAAAGAGGAACGAGTGACGTTGCTCTGTACTGCGGTTGATGCTCCATCTCCTGTGTACCGGAATTTTATTCAGCTGGTGGTTGATGAGGAGCGTGAGCCTTTACTTGTTTTTATATCTCACTGCTATCTCTCACTCTATCGCAAAGCAAAAAATATTCTTGCCGTGAAATTTACTACGGCACAACCGGTAGATGAGGCTCTTTGCGATAAAGTGTCTGCTGTTGCCGCTGCTGAAGGTGCTATTGTAGAAATGCAGAATGTTGTCGATACTGATATAATAGGCGGCTTTATCTTTGAAACAGAGACGCATCGTCTTGATGCAAGCGTCAAAAGGCAACTACGTGATATTGAAACAGTGTTAGTTAAACAAAACAGAAAACTTGTCTGATGAATATAAAACCAAGTGAGGTGTCGAGTGTGCTACTCGAACAGCTGAAAGGCTTGAAAAGCAAGATGAAATATGAAGAGGTGGGCACTGTTCTTCAAGTGAGTGATGGTGTTGTGCGTATATACGGCCTCTATAATGCCGGAGCCGAAGAACTGCTTGAGTTTGACAATGGTGTAAAGGCTATTGTGATGAATCTTGAGGAGGATAATGTGGGAGCAGTGCTCTTGGGGTCTACCGACAAGATAAAAGAGGGTATGACAGTGCGTCGCACCGGTCGCATTGCCTCTATTGATGTGTGCGATGCTATGCTTGGGCGTGTTATTACTCCGCTTGGTGAGCCTCTTGATGGGAAAGGCGATATTGTGGGCGAAAAGTGTGAAATGCCACTCGATCGCAAAGCACCGGGTGTGATATTCCGTCAACCGGTGACCGAGCCTTTGCAGACAGGACTAAAGTCTATTGACTCAATGATACCCATCGGGCGTGGTCAGCGTGAGCTTATCATCGGTGACCGACAGACTGGAAAAACTGCCATTGCCATTGATACTATCCTGAACCAACGTGCTGCCTACGAGGCCGGTGAACCGGTATATTGTATATATGTGGCTATTGGTCAAAAGGGCTCAACAGTTGCCTCTATTGTTAACACATTGCGCAATTATGGTGCAATGGATTATACTATTGTTGTTGCTGCAACAGCAGCAGACACTGCTGCACTGCAGTATTATGCTCCAATGGCTGGTGCTGCGATTGGTGAATATTTTCGCGATACAGGCCGTCACGCATTAGTGGTTTATGACGACCTCTCAAAGCAGGCGGTGGCATACCGCGAGGTGTCACTTATTTTGCGCCGTCCGTCGGGGCGCGAGGCCTATCCGGGCGACGTATTCTATCTTCACTCACGTCTGCTTGAACGTGCTGCTAGAATAGTAAACCAACAGGAGGTGGCCGAGAAGATGAACGACCTTCCTCCAAGCCTTGCCGGCAAGGTGAAGGGCGGCGGCTCACTGACAGCACTTCCCATAATTGAGACACAGGCTGGCGACGTCTCGGCATATATTCCCACAAATGTAATTTCAATTACCGATGGTCAGATATATCTTGAGAGTGACCTCTTCAATCGTGGCTTCCGCCCGGCGGTGAATGTGGGTATCTCTGTTTCTCGTGTGGGAGGTAATGCGCAGATAAAATCAATGAAGAGTGTTGCCGGAACGTTGAAGATTGACCAAGCGCAATACCGCGAGCTTGAGGCTTTTGCAAAGTTCGGAACAGATGTTGATGCTGTTACAATGATGGTTATTGAGCGTGGCCGTCGCACCAACGCGCTGCTTGTCCAGCCACAATATTGTCCAATGCCCGTAGGTGAGCAGGTGGCATTGCTGTATTGCGGAACAAAAAACCTTTTGCAGGGTATTACGGTTGACAAGGTGCCTGAGTTTGAGCAACTTTTCCTCGATATTATGCGTTCACGTTATAAAGAGAGTGTCCTTGATGTACTTTCTGCCGGTCAGCTCTCTGCCGAGGCAGAAAAGATTATAACAGATGTTGCTACCGATGTGGTTGCATCGTTAAAGTGATAAGTGATGAACTTAAGGGAGGTAAGGGATAGAATTGCATCGGTAAAGAGTACGCAGAAGATAACTTCGGCAATGAAGCTCGTCTCTGCGGCAAAACTCCGTCGTGCGCAGATGGCTATTGAGGCAATGTCGCATTATAGCAATAAACTCAATGAACTGCTTGCCTCATTTCTTTATGCAACAAAAGAACTTACCACTGAACTTGCCGTTAATCGTGAGTGCAGAAAAGTTGTTATAATAGCTGTCGCTTCCGACACCGGGCTGTGTGGAACATTTAATGCCAATGTAATAAATCGGTTGCGTGGTGTGCTCAATGGCTACAAGGCTTCAAATACAGAAGTTGAGGTTTATACAATAGGAAAAAAGATGTATGATGCTGTTTGCAAGCTCGGTTATACTCCCAAAGAGGAGTTGATGCCTCAGTCAGCATCGCCACAATATAATGAGGTTGTGAGTGTTGCGCGTGATTTGATGGCGCGTTTCACGGCCGGTGATATTGACAGGGTTGAGATTGTCTACTCTCATTTTAAATCGGCAGCAAAGCAGGAGCCGCAGCGCGATGTTCTTTTGCCTGTTGATTTAAAGAGTTGTGCAATGGATGCAACGCCGGTTGTTGATTACATAGTGGAACCGGGGCGTGAGGAGTTGCTTTCTGCGCTTATACCAAAGGCTGTCGAGGTGCAGCTGTTTACCGCATTGCTTGATGCTGTTGCTGCCGAGCACGCAGCGCGTGTGATGGCAATGCAGGTGGCTACGGACAATGCCAGCGATTTAATTTCGGAACTCACTCTCGAATATAATAAAGGTCGTCAACAAGCAATCACAAATGAACTGCTTGATATAATGTCGGGTAGTGGAGCCGAAAGGTAATTAGTTTTCTTGATATAAGGATAAAAATACGTACAAAACATTGCTCAACAAAAAAATACAAAAGCATAACTTTAATTGAGTGAACTGCTATAAAATCCTGTGTTTTTTGTAATTTTGCAACAAATCGTATTTCTCTTTGAAAGAGATATGCGAATTTTTAGAATAATATTTTCAAAAAATAAGAAACAATAGTTTCCCTAAAGCCAATAAACTGCTGTGAAATAATTTTGAAAAATTTCGAATCCCCCCAAAACAAAATAAATTTATGAAATATTTAAAACATCTATTCACTATGTTGCTGTTGCTGTGCACAACAGCAGTAGCAGCCCACGATTTTAAGGTTGGCGGTATTTATTACAATATCATCGATACTGCAAACAAAACAGTTGAGGTTACTTACAGGGGAGCATTTACTTGGGAGTATTCCAACGAGTACACCGGCAGTGTTGTAATCCCCGAGAGTGTTACTAATAGTGGAGTAACTTACCGTGTTACAAGCATTGGAATTTCTGCGTTCGAAGATTGCACCGGGCTTACAAGCGTTGAAATTCCTAACAGCGTAACAAGCATTGGAGAGGATGCGTTCTGGGGTTGCACCGGGCTTACAGCCGTACATATTAGTGACCTTGCCACTTGGTGTGGTTTTGATTTTGCTAGTGCCGGTGCCAATCCATTGTACTATGCAAAGAATTTGTATTTGAATGGGGAAAAACTAACAGAAATTACTATCCCTGATGGAATTGTAGAGATAAAGAATTATACATTCTATAATTGCAACAACCTTACCAGTGTTGTAATCCCTAATAGCGTCACAAGCATTGGAGATTATACGTTCTATGGTTGCTCCGGGCTTACAAGCATTGAAATCCCTAACAGCGTTACAAGCATTGGTGATTATGCGTTCCGTGATTGCACCGGGCTTACCAGTGTTGTAATCCCTAATAGCGTTACAAGTATTGGAAATCAAGCGTTCGTATATTGCTCCGGGCTTACCAGCATTGAAATTCCTAACAGCGTAACAAGCATTGGAAGTTCTGCGTTCTATGGTTGCTCCGGGCTTACCAGCATTGAAATTCCTAACAGCGTAACAAGCATTGGTTATCAAGCGTTCTATGGTTGCACCGGGCTTACAAGCATTACAATCCCTAACAGCGTTACAAGCATTGATTCTTTTGCGTTCTATGAATGCTCCGGGCTTACAAGCGTTGTAATCCCTAACAGCGTAACAAGCATTGGTGGTTATGCGTTCGATTGTTGCTTCGGGCTAAAAGCCGTACATATTAGTGACCTTGCCGCTTGGTGTGGTATTGATTTTGGCGGTGCCAGTGCCAATCCATTGTACTATGCAAAGAATTTGTATTTGAATGGGAAAAAACTAACAGAACTTATTATCCCTGATGGAATTGTAGAGATAAAGGATTACACACTCTATTATTGCTCCGGGCTTACCAGTGTTGTAATCCCTAACAGCGTAACAAGCATTGGAAATTCTGCGTTCTATAAATGCACCGGGCTTACCAGTGTTGTAATCCCTAACAGCGTAACAAGCATTGGAAATTCTGCGTTCTATAATTGCACCGGGTTAACAAGCGTTGAAATCCCTAACAGCGTTACAAGCATTGGAAGTTCTGCGTTCTATGGTACAGCTTGGTATGGTAATCAACCCGATGGTCTTATATATGTCGGTAAAGTTCTGTATAAATACAAAGGCGGAATGCCCGAAAATACCTCAATTACTATAGAAGAAGGAACCTTGGGTATTGGAGATGATGCGTTCTCTTATTGCACCAGGCTTACTGGCATTGAAATTCCTAACAGCGTCACAAGCATTGGAAGTTCTGCGTTTCGTGATTGCACCGGGCTTACAAGCATTGAAATCCCTAACAGCGTAATAAGCATTGGAGATGATGCGTTCTCTTATTGCACCGGGCTTACCAGTGTTGAAATAGGTAACAGCGTAATAAGCATTGGAGATGATGCGTTCTATGGTTGCACCGGGCTTACCAGTGTTGAAATAGGTAACAGCGTTACAAGCATTGGTGATTATGCGTTCCGTGATTGTACCAGGCTTACCAGCATTGTAATCCCTAACAGCGTCACAAGCATTGGAAAAGTCGGATCGTAGCCATGTCGTTCTGTGAGCCAAGGAGTTGTACAAAAGGATTGTCTTCCTAAGACCGCTTGGCCTCCGACTTGTATTGGAGATGATGCGTTCTCTTATTGCACCAGGCTTACTGGCATTGAAATTCCTAACAGCGTCACAAGCATTGGAAGTTCTGCGTTTCGTGA
>JAZRMQ010000043.1:0-7907 GCA_045647745.1 Bacteroidaceae bacterium
GGCTGAGCACGCAGCAAAGTTTGCCGAGCTCTTGGGTGACTGCGTTTGGGATACAAAGACAAACCTTGAGCGTCGTATGAACGCCGAGGCCGAGGCTAACAGCGACAAGTATCGCATTGCCAAGCGTGCAAAGGAGTTGAACCTTGATGCTATCCACGATACTGTTCACGAGATGGCAAAGGACGAGGCTCGTCACGGCAAAGGCTTCGAGGGCTTGTTCAACCGCTACTTCAAATAAAAAAATGAAATTTCCGATATTTATTGAACTGCTTTGAAAAACATCAACTAAGAAGAAACCATAAATGTAATTGTTTTAGTAATAAGTGAATAGTGTTTAAATGTTGCGCGCCGGCTGTAGTGATACACCCGGCGCGTTTTTTTCAATGAAAGGGGGTTGCAGAAGTGTTACTGCCCGCTTTCTGTTTCTGTTTTTTTCTGTGTTACTTTAGGAAAACAAAGTATACCGCGAGAACAAGAAAGATTACTGCTACCAGATGATTCCATTGCAGTGTCTCTCCTTTGAACAGCACCGATACGATGACTCCGAATACAAGGCACGATATTACCTCTTGTATAACTTTTAACTGTACGAGTGAGAAGGGGCCGCCGTTAATGTCGGAGCCGATGCGGTTGGCCGGAATCAGGAACGAGTATTCAAGCAGTGCAACACACCAGCTTATGAGTATTATCACAATGATGGAGGTGTTGGGCGAGATGATTTTCATATCCTGAAGCTTTAGGTTGCCATACCAAGCAAGTGTCATAAAACTGTTTGAGATTACAAGCAGCAGAATGGTGAGGAGAATCTTTGTCATTGTTGTTTATTTTTACTGTTTTTTTATTATTTTAGGTGGTAGCAATGCTGGTTGTATATTGCTCATTGCTCCCCAAAGGTTATAACGTGCTTCGGGGTTTAATGTTTCAAGGTGTGCCAGCAGGTCTTTCATTGCTTTGCGATTGGAGTCATTTTCAAAGGGGCAGTTTTTTATCTGCGGCGGAAACTGGCTCTCAATGGCGTACTCTTCGACGTCGTTTTCGTTGACAAGGCATAGTGGGCGTATGATGGAGATTGGGAATTTGTCCATTGCCATAATGGGCGCCATTGCGCTGAATGTTCCTTGAAAGGTTATGTTCATTAGCATTGTCTCTATAAAATCGTCCATATTGTGCCCTAACGCTATTTTGTTGCAATTGAGCTCCTGTGCTAGCGTGAATAGTGCTTTTCGGCGGTTCCAAGAGCAGAGGAAACAGGGCGATTTACGTGTGTCGGTCGATGCGTCGAAGCTGCTCTCTAAAATGTGTAGCTCAACACCTAGTCCTTTGCAAAAATCTTGTAGATATTTGAGGTTTGCTTTGTAAGGAATATTTACCATTGTGACGTGTGCTGCAACTATGCTGATTGAGGGCTTGAATATTTTGCTTCGCTCGCTCATTAGTTGCAGCAGTGTAAGTGAGTCCTTGCCCCCAGACAGGGCTACAAGAATTTTGTCGCCATCGGAAAACATTGAGTAATCCTTGGTGGCTCTGTTGAATTGCTTTTGGATTTTCTTGTAGATTTTTTGCTGTTGGGTGAACTTTGGCATTGTGGCTGTTTTTTTGCTTTTGTTTTTGCGCTGCGAAATTAGTGAAAATCGTGTATTGGCGCAACTGTTTTTCTATTCTTCTTTTTTGGCTTTTTCACACTCTTTTATTCACTTTTCTTAATTTATTTAAAAAATAGCGGCTCTGAGTGGTTGTTGTATCATTTTATTCGTATATTTGCGCTAATCGCGAATATACACTGCATCTGTTGTGAGGGTTTTTTAAGCAGGATTTATATCTTTTGCTCACTTGTTTGTACATTCAAGATTAATATTCGGTAGTGCACTATTATGAGAAAAATATTGTTTGTCATCACGTTTGTGTTTGTTGCTGTTGCCGGGGCTTTTGCTCAGAACAGGAATGTTGCCAAAAAGTTGTTCAACGAGGGGAACTTTGTTGAGGCAAAGCCTATGTTCGAGAGTTTGCTGAAGGGTAGCCCTCAAAACAGCGAATATAACTATTGGTACGCTGCTTGTTGTCTTGAGACTAATGACACGATTGATGTGGAGGAGATGCTGGAGTTTGCTGCCTCGCGCAAGATTGTGAAGGCTCATTGGTATTTGGGCGACTGGTATTATATGCAGCAGGATTACTCTTTGGCTGCGGATAATTTTAGTGAATTTATTGACAATACAAAGGACGATTCTCTGCGCAACGTGGCGCAACAAAAGATGAATGTGTGTGACAGGCTTAACAGAATGGTACGCAACAGCGAGGTTGTCTGCTTCATTGATAGCTTTGTGGTGGACGAGAGTGCCTTCCTGTCGGTCTACACTATGGGTAACGACGTTGGTCGTGTTGCAACTTGTGCTGCCTATTTTGGCGATAAAACATTGCCGGGGCATATAAATGAGACCGAGCGCGGAATGGATATTTTCTTCTCGGACGAGAATGAAGATGAGCCCTCTTTGCTTAAATTGTATCGGCGTTCAAAGGTGGGTGATGATTGGGGAAAGGTGCAACCGATAATGGGCTTTGATACTCGCGGTAATGATGATTATCCCTTTATGCTTGCCGATGGCGTGACGCTCTATTTTGCCAGTGATGGCGAGGGCTCTATTGGTGGCTATGATATTTTTGTGTCGAGAATGGACACTGAAAGTGGCCGTTTCTTTCGTCCTGATAATGTCGGGATGCCGTTTAACTCCACTGCCAATGACTATATGATGGCTATAAACGAGGTTGCAAATCTTGGATGGTTTGCAACGGACCGCAATCAGCCCGAGGGCAAGGTGTGCGTCTACGTCTTTATCCCCAATGTGGATAAGGTGAGGGTTGATGTGGCGGCTATTGGCTATTCTAAGGCTCTTGAGATTGCCAATCTCTCCTCAATAGCTGCTACGCAGGTTGATGCAGATGCTGTGCGAAAGGCGCGTCAGCAAATGGCGCTGTTGTTGTATGCTCAGGATACCAACCGCAAAAAAGCCGATTTCTTTTTTGTGATAGATGACCTTAACGACTATAAAACGCTTGCCGATTTTAAAAGTGTCGAGGCACGCGAGTTGTTCAAGGAGTGGCAGGAGCGCACGCAACGACACCTGAGCGACGTTGAGCAGCTTGATGGGTTGCGCAACGAGTATGCTTCTTTGCCGTCGGCGGCAAAAGCTCGTATTAAGGAGCAGATTTTGAACCTTGAGGGCAAGGTTGAGGAGGAGGCCGAGGCGTTGAAGCTTGTCGAGTATGAGGTGAGGCGCATTGAGCAGGAGGCTCTTTATGGCAATGGGAATAGTAACTGAAAAAATAAAATAGTTTGTTATGGATGTTTTGATAACTTCTTTACTTGTGCTTTTTGCAACGGTGATGCTTGTTGTTGAGGTGGTGTTTATCCCGGGCTTTGGTATTACCGGCCTTTTGGGTATGCTCTCAATGATGGGTGCTGTGTTCTATGCTTTTATGATGCTGGGCAGCGCTGCCGGTTGGATAACTCTGCTTGTGGTGGTGCTGGTTTGTATTGCTCTGTTCTTGTGGGCTTTGTATGGCAATTCGCTCGATAAGATGGCACTGAAAAAGAATATAAAGTCTAGGGTGAACGAGGAGCTGGATATGACGCTTTTTGCGGTTGGCGACCGTGGAGTGACAAGAACACGCTTGGCGCTCATTGGCGAGGCTTTGATAAAAGGTCAGGTGGTTGAGGTTAAGTCCGAGGGTGGTTTCATAAACGAGCGCGAGGAGATTGAGATTATACGCATCTCGGGCGACTCTTTGTTTGTGGCAAAAGTAAATGATAAAAAGTAACTTAATATGTTGAATTATGGAAGCTAATATGTTTTTGATTGGCGGTACGGTAGTGGGAGTATTGGTCTTTTTGGCTCTCTTTTTTCACTACGTTCCTTTTGTGCTTTGGCTGTCGGCTAAGGTGTCTGGTGTTCAAATTTCGTTGTTGCAGCTCTTCTTGATGCGCATCCGTAATGTGCCTCCCGGAACAATTGTTCAGGCGATGATTGAGGCGCACAAGGCGGGGCTCGAGAATATTACCCGCGATAGCCTCGAGGCTCACTATCTTGCCGGAGGTAATGTGGAGAAGGTTGTCCACGCTCTTGTATCGGCCTCAAAAGCAAATATTGAACTAACGTTCCAGATGGCAACGGCTATCGACCTTGCTGGACGCGATGTGTTTGAGGCTGTGCAGATGTCGGTAAATCCAAAGGTTATTGATACTCCGCACGTTACTGCTGTGGCAAAGGATGGTATTCAGCTCATTGCCATTGCTCGCGTTACGGTGCGTGCGAATATTAAACGTTTGGTGGGTGGTGCCGGTGAGGATACTGTGTTGGCTCGTGTAGGCGAGGGTATTGTCTCGTCTATCGGTTCGGCCGAGAGTCACAAGGCTGTGCTCGAGAACCCTGACTCAATTTCAAAGCTTGTGCTAAAGAAGGGACTCGACGCTGGTACTGCGTTTGAGATTTTGTCTATTGATATTGCCGATATTGATATTGGTAAGAATATTGGTGCTGCGTTGCAGATTGATCAGGCAAACGCCGACAAGAATATCGCTCAGGCAAAGGCCGAGGAGCGTCGTGCTATGGCTGTTGCTCTTGAGCAGGAGAACAAGGCTCGTGCACAGGAGGCTCGCGCTCACGTTATTGAGGCCGAGGCCGAGGTGCCAAAGGCTATGGCCGAGGCTTTCCGCAATGGTAATCTTGGTATTATGGATTATTACAAGATGAAGAATATTCAGGCCGATACTGCAATGCGTGAAAACATTGCAAAGGATTAAGGTGTTGAATATTTGTGTATTTAAATTGATGTGATTATGAAACGTTATTTCGCTCCTTCGGAATTGCTTATCGAGCCCAACGGGGCAATTTACCATTTGGGAGTAAAACCGGAACAGTTGGCCGACAAGGTTATATTGGTGGGCGACCCGGGGCGTGTTCCTCTGGTGGCTTCTTTCTTCAGTGAGCAGGAGTGCGATATTCAACATCGTGAGTTCCGCACTATTACGGGCACGTATAAGGGTAAGCGTATAACTGTTATCTCAACGGGTATTGGTTGCGATAATGTGGATATTGTAGTTAATGAGATTGATGCTCTTGCGAATATTGATTTTGCCACTCGATACGAGAAGGATGAGCTGCGCAAACTGCAGATGGTACGCATTGGCACTTGTGGCGGTTTACAGCCTCATACTCCTGTGGGCACTTTCATCTGCTCGGCAAAATCGGTGGGCTTTGATGGCTTGCTGAACTTTTATGCCGGTCGCAACGAGGTGTGTGACCTTCCAATGGAGCGTGCTTTGCTGAATCATTTGGGGTGGAGTGGTAATATGTGTCAGCCGGCGCCGTATATTATTGCTGCCGATGCTGAGCTCATTGAACGCATTGCCAAGGATGATATGGTGCGCGGCGTCACTATTGCCTGTGGCGGCTTTTTCGGCCCCCAGGGCCTCCGTCTGCGCGTGCCTCTTGCCGACCCGCATCAGAATGAGAAGGTAACCTCTTTCTTGTACGAGGGACAGCAGATTACCAACTTCGAGATGGAGAGCTCGGCGCTTGCCGGCTTGGCTGCGCTTATGGGGCATCAGGCCGTCACTGTCTGTCTTGTTATTGCCAACCGCAGAGCGAAAGAGGCGAACGTGGATTACAATGCAAAGATGAATGAACTGATAGAGACGGTTCTTGAACGAATATAAACAGAGGTTCAGGCTATAAAACGGAAAACGAAAAGTCTCCTTTTCGTTTTCCGCTTATTGCATAATTGACTAATAAAAATCCTGATAAGGGGAGAATAAAAACGGATATTAAACGATGAATGACACAATTTGTGCATTGGCAACACCACAGGGTGGAGCAATAAATGTAGTAAGAGTTTCGGGTGAAAAGGCGGTGGAGATTGTATCAAAGATATTTACTCCGCGACGTGGCGCATCGCTGACAGAGCGTGCCTCGCACACAGTCGTCTTTGGCGATATCTCGGTTGCTCCGGGTGAGTTGCTCGATGAAGTCCTTGTAACCATAATGCGTGCTCCCCACACATATACAGGCGAGGATGTTATTGAGATAAGTTGTCACGCATCGTCTTATATCACACAGCAGTTGTTGTTGGCTCTCTTTAGTCTTGGAGCCCGTCAGGCCGACCCCGGCGAGTTTACAATGCGTGCCTTCCTGAATGGCAAGATGGATCTCAGCCGTGCCGAGGCGGTAGCCGACCTAATAGCATCATCGTCAAAAGCATCGCATCGCTTGGCTATGAATCAGTTAAAAGGCGATTTTAGCAATGAATTGGGCAATTTGCGTAATAAACTTTTGAAATTGACTACGCTAATGGAGCTTGAGCTCGATTTTAGCGAGGAGGATGTTACCTTTGCCGACCGCAGCGAGCTGATGCTGCTGTGTGACGAGATTGATGACGTGATGACACGCCTCACAAGCTCGTTCGCCGTTGGAAATGCTGTGAAAAACGGAGTGCCGGTGGCTATTGTCGGCGAGACAAATGCCGGTAAAAGCACCCTCTTGAACGCTCTTCTGCGTGAAGATAGAGCAATCGTCAGCGATATAAGCGGTACCACTCGCGATACAATCGAAGGGCAGATGAACATTGGCGGAACAAGCTTCCGCTTTATCGATACAGCCGGTCTGCGCGAGACAAACGACATCGTGGAGCAGATGGGTATTGAGCGCACCCTTGAACAACTTAAAAAATCGTCAATAGCATTGTGGTTAGTGGACCCAATGGACGACACAGAACACCTGAAAGAACTGGCACAGCGCATATTACCAATATGCAAAGAGAAAAAACTTGCAGTGCTGATAAACAAGAGCGATATTGCCGAACAAGCAACGACTGCAAAAGTTATGGAGCGTTGCGCACAGATGGTGGCAGAATATGGCAATGGAGTAGAGTGGGATAGCAACGATTTGTGGGCAATATCAGCAAGAGAGGGAACAAACCTCGACAAACTCGAGGATTTTCTTGTGCGTAGTGCTGCGTTGCCGGCCATATCATCGGGTGACGTTGTTGTCACCAATATACGCCATTACGAAGCCCTGACCCGCGCGCTCGAAAACATTAAAGAGGTAAAAGCAGGGCTGTCAATGGGCCTCTCAGGCGACCTCGTCAGCGAACACCTGCGCGCCGCCATCCACAACCTCTCCGAAATCGTCGGCGAAGTAACCAACGACGAAGTCCTTGGAAATATATTTGCAAATTTCTGCATCGGAAAATGATAATTTGTATAACTCTGATTGTCAATACTTTACAATTTCTCTAATGACAAGTATAAAATTTTACAGAATAAGTATGTACCTTATTGGTAATCAATAAGATACGCTCTTATTTTAATATAATTTACGTTATCATAAAAATTCAATTTTATCCCCCGGTTGTGCCCCAGGCACTCGAGGGACATAATTTTCTTGTCCCTTTTTGTCCCCCGGGCACTTCGGGGGACAAATATACCTACTTTTGAGGTTAAAAGTGATGAAATACAAATATCTACAAATATGAATTAGCAAAAGAAGTTCGCCCAAAACCCAATGTATTTGTATTTAGTATGATTTTATTTGTAAAATTTTGGGAGTTATACGTTTCCAAACCTAAACTAAATTAGCAGTTATATAGTGTCAATTCCGCAACCATTAGGTTTGGTTATGCGTTTATATTTGCAGAAACTTTGGGACTTGTAACAATAAAAGCGTACTTTTGTCGTTATATTATCAAAGTTATAAAGAAAAATCCTATGGGTCTGCCAACCCATAGGATTACAACAAGCGGAAGGTGTTAATCATAAAGATAACGAACATTGCGTGTGATGTATGCACTTAATCCAGCACCACTGCGCGCAAGACGTTTCATTTCTTCAACGTTTCCTACTCCTGCTCTATTGT
>JAZRMQ010000044.1:0-34140 GCA_045647745.1 Bacteroidaceae bacterium
GGCCGCGGCGCTTCAAAAAAGGCTGCTGCCGCTTACGCGCCTTTTGTTTGCCGAAACCAACCCCGCCCCCTTAAAGTACGCGATGGCGCATCTTTTGCGGGATAGCGGTGAGCTTCGTCTGCCGTTGGCGACCGTTCCGCCCGCCCTCGGGGAAAAAATCGAGTGTGGCATCAGGTAGTTCGGCGCTTTTCCACTCGCCGCGTTCATTGTACCCTCTGCGGCGGTCGAGCATATTCTTGAAATCCCAGTTGTCGGCATTCACCTTGTCGAACACCGGGAACACACGCGTGAACACCGCATCCTTGCCCCAGTTGAGCATATAACGGGTGTAGGCGCGCACCTCGTAGTATCCCGACAGCAAAAGCGGGTTCAGTTCAAACTCGCCGTGGCAGGTGCCATCGTCGTCGAGCTTGTATTTCTTTGTCTCCACTACATAGCCCTCGGGTGCAACAAGCTCCACATAAAGCACCTTGCTCAGCGTGCTTGGCCTGTCGTTGGTGCCAAAGGTGGTATATGCCTTGAACCACATTGTCTCGCCCAGGTAGTAGGCCGTGTTGTCAAAATGCAGGTACACACGTTCCTGCTGCATCACGCGACCCACCTGTATTGCCCTGTAGGCAATGCTGTCTATGCGGCTCTGCGCCATTGCTGTAACGCAAAGCAGTGTGGCTATGATATATGTTGTAAATGCTCTTCTCATAACGGTTTATAAATTTTTGCTAAAATACAAAAAAAAGTGCAAATGGCTGTTACACTTGCACTTTTTAATGATTTTTATGGTTAACACCAAAGTTCTCGACATACAATCTTTTATTTTAAGACAGAAGATCAGAAGTACATAAGTACATAAGGTCGCAGCTTTGTCCTTTTGCTATTTTGTCTAAAATAATTAACTCAGTGTTGTTATGTTTGTCATTTCGACCGCAGGGAGAAGTCTCTTTTTGGTTTTTGAGATCTCTCGTCGCTTTGCTCTGTCGAGATGACATTGTCCGGTATTTGTCATTTCTACCGCAGGGAGAAATCTCTTTTGGTATTTGAGACCCTTCGCTTGCGCTCAGGGTGACAAATATCGCGTATTTGTCATTTCGAACCGCAGGGAAAAATCTCTTTTTGTTTTTTGAGATCTCTCGTCGCTTCGCTCTGTCGAGATGACATTTTTGCGGTGTTTGTCATTTCGAACGAATGTGAGAAATCTCTTTTTGTTTTTTTAGATCTCTCGTCGCTCCGCTCTGTCGAGATGACATTTTTGCGGTGTTTGTCATTTCGAACGAATGTGAGAAATCTCTTTTTGGTTTTTGAGACCCTTCGCTTGCGCTCAGGGTGACAAATATCGTGTAATTGTCACACTGAACGCAGTGAAGTATCTCTATCTTTTTACTTTATCCACACTTTCTTGCCGCCTACAATGTAGATGCCCGGCTCGGTAATCTCGTTCAACTTGCGGCCTTGCAGGTCGTAGATTGTATCCTCAAGCTCTCTCTCAATATCTTCAACGCCTGTTGTGTTACCGTCGTCGAATACAAAGCGGAAACCGTTACTACTCTTCAACAACTCTGCAAAGTTACCCTCAACAGGCAAGTATGCCTTGTGGCTGTTGTTGGTGAATGTGGCTGTTGCTCCACCGGTTATGTATGAGTTATTAGAGAGTGGGTACATACCAACTACATTATTCTTTTTAGTAAGGATGTAAGCATCCTTGTTTACATAACTCTTTGCAACCGTTCCCTCAAGAATGTTGCCAATAACCTCGGCTCTTGCCTCGTCTGTGTTCTCTGTAATGTTAAAGTAGTATGTCGTTGCTTCTTCACTCTTCAAGATAACACCAGTGTTTGCAGGGATGATACCATTTGTCAAAAGTGTCATTGTAACATAAGAACCGGCGGTGATATCCTTCTCCTTCAGCACGTATGCCTTCACACCCTCGGGGATTGAAACTGCAACAGGTGCATAGAATGTAGCGTGCAATGCCGAACTGATTGTTACAGGCAGTGTTGTTACCTCTTCAACTATAAAGTTGTGCTCTTCATCGCCATTGTCGCTGCCGTCTCTGCTGGTGCAACGGTCAACAAAATATGTAGTGCTTGTGCCCACATTTTTATTAGCGTGCAGATAAACAACAGTTGTGCCGCTGCTTACTTTTATCTTGTTGTCGATAATTTCAACGTCGCCACCAGCTGCTCCAACAGCCTGTAAACCACGTGCGCTGTTGCTTTCGTCGAGATATCTACCCTCTTTGTACGATAGCAATTTGTTATTGTCATAGTAGAATATTGACGAAGCGCTTTCGCCGTCTTGTTCCATAAGCAAAGCGTTTGTTTTATTGGTTACGCCACAAGCCTCGCTCTGAATGTAGTATTTTACAGTTTCGGGAGTTTCGGGAGTTTCGGGAGTTTCACCACCGCCGCCTTCGCCGCCTTCGCCTTCACCTTCTCCGCTGCCAACCTCTTGGATTGTTACGGTGAAGTTTTTGACAAGGAGATAAGCGTTTTGATTAAATGTAGATGATGTTAGTGTAAATTCAGCTGTTTGTTTATTAGGCTCTACAGATAGATCATAAACAGTGGTATTTGTAATATTAATCTCATTACCGTCGTATCTGAAAGTTATGTTGTTTGCAGATCGTTGATTATATTGGAAACTATAATTGCTAATTATATATCCATCTGGAGCTGATAAAGTATACTTTATTGTTGTAATAGGACTGGTTACACTTGTCATTAACTTAAATACAGCATCTGAATATCTTTGAATACCTTCAATCGCATCACCATTTGCTGTTGTTGAAACCATTCTTATAGCAAGAGAATTTATTTCTGAAGAAATCCATTCACTGGTCTTTGAACCACTAGTCATTCCACCATCTTTTGGTGTCAATGTATATGTAACATCTCCTGCAGCTCTTGTTGCGCCGGTTCTTGCTGCGCTTGCAGCTGCTGCAGCCGGGAACTCATAAGCAAAGCGATAGTAAATACCGGGCTCAGCCTCCTCAGCTTCAATAAAGTTTGCAATGTACTCAACATCTTCAAGGTTCTCAATGGCGTCGATAGCTGCAATAGTATACGTAGCTTTTGTGCTGACTACATCTGTGCCCTTTGTCCAATTGACAAATTTAAAGCCGTCGTTTGGTGTGGCAGTGATTGTAGCTTCCGTATTATGACCCACCTTAACTGTCATTTCAGAAGACGATTCATTTGAATTAACCGTAACTTTTCCGGCTGTATCAGGATTTGACCTTACTGTCAAATAATAATATGCAGGTTCACATATAGCCTTAAATGTTACTGCTTCGTTCAAAGGCTCTGTTGTAAATGGATTATCAGTGCTTACCACTTCGTCGCCCACTGTCCAATGAGTAAAACGACATCCATATTCTGGAGTCACTGATAGTTTCAATCGTCTTCCCGGTACCAAAATAGTACTCATTGATGTTCCACCAACCTCTTTGTCGCTTTCATACAAATAGATGTGAGGCCATCCGCGTTCTGCTCTTGTACTAATTCTTATACCCTCGACAAACTTAGCGGTGTATGTTATATTGCTTGTAATATTAAACTCAATCTCCTCGTTTATGCTTACAAGAGTTCCATTTAAGTACCAACCTTCAAAAGCATAATCATAAGAACCTACATCGCTGTTATCTTGAATAGCAATTAGTCTAACAGTAGAGCCCGGTTCATAGTCCTTTGCAGTTTCATTTTGCGTTGTACCGGTATTTATGTACGCGGCAAATTTATCGTTAGAAAGTCCTTCAGTCTCAATTCTAACGGTGTAATATTTTACAGGAGTATTTGACAACTCAAAGTTTGCTACATACTCGCCGTCGTCTGTTACTGGGAATGTGTAGGTTGCATTTGTGCTTACAACATCTGTGCCCTTTGTCCAGTTTGCAAAACTGTAGCCAGCACTTGGTGTGGCTGTGAGTGTTACCTCGCTACCGTGTTCAACGGTTTCTGCGCTTGCGGTTGCGCTACCGCCCTCACCTGCTGTTACGCTTATGGTGTAGATGTTCTTTGCGAAGTTAGCGGTGAGTTCAATTACATCACCCTTTCCACCGCTTATTGTTTTGGTATATTCAGCGGTTACTATTTCGTTTGTGCCGTCTGTCCAGCTTACAAACTGGTAACCCTCGGCAGGAACAGCTGCAAGAGGCAACTTGTAGCCATTTGGCACATACTTGTGTACTACATTCTCCTCGCCGTTGATGTTTGTTGTACCACCTTCGACAGGGTTAATAGTCAAGCCTACAGCCGGCCAGTTGTTTATTGCGTCGTTCAATACAATGCTGTCTTGTTTAATAGTGTTAAGGGTAATATTTTCGCTATTATTTGCAATACGATCATTAATCTCACTAATTGCATCGGTAATTATGTACTTGCCATCGCCTGCACCAAACTTATAACCAAGCATAATGCCCAAGTCCATAATCTTTGAGTAGTAGTCGGGGGCTTCCTTAAACTCTATCCAAGCACCCTGATGACCGTAGCCATTATTAGTTTCATTATAATAGTGTGTAACCCAGTCATATCCCGCTGACGTTGAGCAGAGGTAACCTTTTTCTTCGCCAAACATTGCAGCAAGTGCATACTTTGCATCTGTATCATAGGTTTGTCCTTCGGGTTTCATCTCAATAGTGAACGCTGTTGCATCCTCGGCATTTTCAACATACTGTACATTTTGAGCATCTTCATCTGCAACATTTCTTATCCTAATATACTTCTGGGTAACCTTGTTCTTGAAGATGAACTCGAAACCATTGTTTACATTGTAGATAGCCCAACTGATGTTGTTGTTACCGCTTTTGGTATTGTATGTCGGGTGGTCACCATAAGCGTAAGAGCCTGTTACCTTTGGTACATAAATATCATCAGCTGTTGAAGCCGACAAATATACAGGCCAATCGTTGTTCTGCCAGTAGATGTTATGCCAGATATATGTAGTGTTGCTTACCTTGAATGGCAGTTCAACCCTGTTTGTGTAGGTGTATGCTGTGCCATCAATGTTTAGGACTCCAAAATCAATAACATTTCCTTCTTGGTCGGTTGTACCCAAAGTGATATATGGATAAGCCTCACGCAATTTATCTGCAACAGCATCTTTTGTCACTTCTGTGGTAAAACCACTCACCTGCACTTCGTATTCATTACTTTGTGCATCGGTGAGGGTTGCGTTTACAACAATCTGCTCAAAGTTCGCCTCAAGGCTCAGTGCCTCGCTCACAGTAACGGTGTATGGATTTTGTTCACTTACAACATTGCTGTTTCTTGCTTCGGCTGTTCTTGCAGCTGCGCTTGCTGCGGCAGCAGGTCTTGTCCAGTTGACAAAACGGTAACCTGCAGCTGGGAAAGCCTCAATAGTAACATTGCCCTTTGGAACGAATTTGTGGCTTACAGCCTCATTCAAAATCTCAACACTACCGGGAACAACATCGTTAACCGCAGGAACGGTCAATGTAATCTCGGTATAGCTGTCCTTAACTGTCTGCACGGTTGTAGTGTGTGTGTTAAGGGTGTTAAGAGGTGTTGTTCCTATGTCCTCTATAGTAGCCTTTATTGCATCGATGTCTTTATTGTCGGTGTAATTGCCATCACCTGCAGCAAACTTGGCAACATTTGCTGTCAAAGCATCAACAATTGCCTGGTAATCGGGAGCCTCTTTGAATACAACCCAAGCGCCTTCGTGGTTGTTGCCATTGTAGTGTGTTGCGTAGTGGTAGCCGGCTGCCGATGTTGAACACAGATAACCGGTTGTTTCGCCAACTTTTGCTACAAGAGCATAATCACCGACGCGTGAACCTGTATCCTTCAACAATGTGAATGCTGTTGCATTGGTCTCGGCAACATATTTAACATTCTGCGCATTGCCTGTAGCTACATTTTCTGCCTGAATGTAGTTGCCGGTAAACTTGTTCTTGAATACAAACTCAAAGCTGTTGTTTACGCTGTAGATAGCCCAAGCAATCTTGTCACCATAGTTTAAGGTATTGTATGAACTGTTACCATAAAGATTGTCCTCGGTAACCTTTGGTACATAAGTATCATTTACTGACGATGCTGACAAATAAACGGGGCAACCAGTGTTGTTCGCTGTATTATATGAAGGCCAGTAGATATTGTGCCATACTGTTGTGTTGGCATTGCTTACTTTGAATGGCAATGTAACGGTGTTGGTGTATCCGTTGTCGGTTTTAACACCATTCTCGCCCAATGTGATGAATGGGTATTTTGTTGTCAATACTGCTGCAACATCATCGGGGATATAGTCGAGTGTCTCGCTGTAGGTGTTGCCCTCGGCATCGGTAAGCTCAATATTGAACTCGGTAGGTATATATTCAACATCCGCATTCGGATTAAGGAATGCATTAGCTGTAGCCTCCTCAATTGTCAAAGGAACGTAAACCATTGAGTAACCGTATGTCGCGTCGTCGTTGTGGCAAGGAGCCTCCTCAAAGAAGAGTGCAACCTCGCCGTTCTCTTGCAAGCACATTGCGCTGTATGCACTGAGCTGGTCGCTCACCTGCAAGCCCTTTGTCCAGCCACTTGCAATGTCCGATGCTGTAAAGTTGTCACCGGTAAGCTCTTTGTACCATATTGATACGTTGCTGCGGGCGCTGGCAGATGGCTGTGACTGCAACAGAATTTTTGTGGGCTGGCCGTTTGTGCGCTTTGCATCGAGGCAGATGATTTCTCCGTTTGTGCTGTTGCCACCATTGTTGCAACCATTGGCTGCAGTGTCCCAAGTGCCTTCGCTTGTTGCCTTGTTGCTGTATGTGAACACATTGAATGTGCGACCACCGCTGCGGCGTGAGCTAAGAAGTATCTGGCCGTTAGGCAAAATCTCAACCTTTGGCTCGTTTTGCGACGCTGGAGAAATACCACCGAGGATGTTCCAAGTTGCACCCCAGTCGTCTGAGTAGAGAACATAGTTGCGTTCACCGTTGCTGTCCTTCAATAGTACTGCACCATAAACACGTGCATTGCCTGAGCCATTGAAGTCTGGGTCTACAACCAACTTTCCACTGCCAAAGAACATTCCGTATCCATTGGGGAACAGAGTATATAAATTACTGCTTATCTCCTCTTTTGTCCAAGAGTCGCCGTTATCGGTGCTGTAGATACGATAGGTTCTTTGTTTACTACTTGAGCTTGCATAAGCATAGAATACATTGCCGGCAACTGCCATAACAAGAATATTATCGCCGTTGGCTACAGCTGCTGCATCGCCGTAACCAAAGTTCTGGTTACCCTCGGCAATTGTCACCTTGTCTGTCCAAGTTAAACCATTGTCTTCGCTTGTGCGCATAACAAGGTCTACCTGCAATGTACCTGTTCCGTGATTGTCACGGCCTATATCATCGTGGCTGTGACGGTAGTCGCTGATTGCCACAAGACGGTTTGTGCCGGTCTTTACAATAGCGGGGATACGATACGAGAACTCATCGTCGTCGTAGAACAATGTTACATCGTCGGTTGCTGTGAACTTTGCGATGAGCGGAGTTGCTTCGCTTATTGCAGCAATATTGTCGGCAGTGAGTGTTGGGTTGGTGCCAAGCTCTGCCTCGCCAATGTAGAAACCATTGAAATTAAAGCCACGATATTTGCGTGTGAACGCAAGTGCAGAACCTGCATTTAGCGGCATTGTAAGCTCGCTTGCAGTGAGGTGCGCGGGAGTTAGCTTCATTGGTGTGCCACCAACAGTGATTGTTCCCAAATGAGTGTTGGGGTTGTTGTCTCTCCAACCATCAATTTCGGCCTTGAAGTGGAATGTTCTTGGCTCAATGACTGCACGGACAGCTGCCATAACATCATCGGCAACGGTTACATTATTAACCTCTACAAGCTGCAATGGCGCACCACCATCTTTCTGATTGTTGTCGTTTACAGCCAACCAACGAACCGGGTGACCAGTCTTTTCTGTGCCACAGCCACTGCAAAGAAGGTTCTTTGTGCCACTTATCACAGTTGTAATAATGTAGTGTCCCAAACGGGTAGAGTAGGTATTTGGTTCAACATTAATGGACCAAGCCTCTGTAGTGCTCAACTTGTTGGCTTGACCATTATCATAAACACTTGTGTTAACACCAAGGAACTTACCTGTTGCAACCTCGAAAAGATATCGCTTGCCATCGCTTGCTGTGATAAGATACCACACAAGAGACACGTCGTCTGTACTGCTGTTATAGTGCAGATTTTGACAACCGCTATATGTTACATCGGCAAGCTTTGCTTCGTTTGGATAGTCTGTGCCGTGGTATGCAAGATAACCGCGGTTGTCGGCCTGCCAGTAAATCTTGTATGCACCGTCGGGGAACAGTTCCTCAAAGCGTGCTTCGTAATTGATGTCGCTTGTTACGGTAAAGGTGTATGGGTTGGCTTCGCTCACCTTTGTTTCGCCATTGTACCAGCCCGCAAATTTATATCCGCTGTTTGCTGTAGCAGTGAGTGTTACATCGTTGCCCTCTACAACTGTTTCTGCACTTGCTGTTGCTGTACCATTTTCATCGGCAGTCACAGCCACAGTGTAAGTTGCAACATCAGTAGCCTCAACGTACGTAATCTCAAGTGCGGTGATGATGACACCGGCTTTGCTTGAGTTATCGCTTACTTTGATGGCAATTTCACTATTATTAAGCCCTGTAACAGTAAGAGTTTTTTCTACTCCATTCTGAGTTATGGTTTCTTGTGTGTCGCCTTGTGCTGTTGTATAGGTGAATGTCTTATTTGAACCAAAATCGTGTGCTTTGTAAGTAAGACTATAACCCGCAATCTTGTAAGGTGCAGGAATAGAGATTATAAAGTTATTGTTGTGGAGCAAATAAGGGTGTTTTACACCGCTGATTGTACTGTAACCAACACTTTTGCTGCCATCAGCTGTTCTAACAGTTACGGCAGGTGTTGTGTTTGTCACAATTTGCTCGTAGTAACCGCTTGACTCATTAGACCAAGCTGCACCGGCGAATGTAACGGTCAAAGTTTTTTCGTTTGAGGGTTCTACGACTTCTACTACGATGTCGTAAACAATGCCCTTGTCAAGTACAGCTGTTCCATTTGTTGGCCAGTCTTTCCAAGCGTTGGTGTATATCATTCGCACGTGTGATGTACCCAATGGGGCATCGGCAGGCACTGTAATTTCTTTAGTGATATTCATTACACTGCTATAGTTGCCGGCAATATTGTTGCCTGGTGTTTTATTTCCCCAAGTTTGTGCGGCTGCACCAAAGGTGCGGTCACCGTCAAAATCTGTAAAGAGCGATGCGTGGCAGTAACGCATATCTTCTGCCACTGAACTTGTGCTTGAACTCAAGGAATTTGCAACCAAATTAAGTGTAAATGATTGACCCTGTTCAACACGCACTGTTCCGGGGACTGTTACCAACGCATTACCCGGGTGCGCACTTGCTGTGTAACTGATATTCTCTTTTGCACCGGTTGTTGTTACAGAAGTAAGATAGTTGTTTTCATATGTTGCTCCGGTTGGAGTAGGGTACTCTGCTGGAGTTGCACCTATTGCCTGAAACACGGCTGTGTATGTAACATCGGTGGTAACGGTAACATTTTGCTGTGCATTTGATGAGAAATGGCTGTCGTATGCTCTCCACTCAACAAACTCGTAACCGTCGTTAGCCTCGGCTGTGATGGTGAGGTTGGTGTTGTAGTCAACTGTTGTGCTTGTTGTGCCCTTTGTGCCAATATATGCAACGCCGCCTTCACCTGCTGCAACAGTTACTGTGTAGCCTGTTTTTGAGAAATTGGCTGTGAGATTCTTGTTGCTGCCGGCTGTAAATGAGTAGCTGGTATTGGTGGTAAGGGTTGTTGTGCCTTCTTCCCAACCATCGAACTTGTAGCCTGCGGCCGGTGTGGCAACGACGGTAACGAGTGTGCCCTCGGTTACGCTCTTTTGCGAAACAGCAGCGCCGTTGATTGTTACGCTACCACCATCTGTCGGGTTTTTGGTGATATTGATAGAGTATGTTACAGGTGTTATTGCACCGCCTGTGCCATCTTTTCTAAGGGTGACAATAATCTGTTTTGTGTACATTGACCTGCCGGCGTCACCTTTTATTGTGAATTGTGCTGTTGCAGCATTTACATTGCTTATTGTAATATCCTGATCTGATGTAGTGAGCGGATATTCGGTGTCAGCAACAATGCTAAGGTTGTATGTGCTTGAGGTTGACTGGCTTCTACATTGAGAAAATTTATATTTTGTGATTGTATATCCTGTTGGAGCGGTTAGAGTATATGTTTTTGAACCAGTTGCTCCTGCAAACAAAGATATATACCCGTTGTATGCAATTCCAACTTCGTCGGTTGAAAGGGTTAATTCTATTGAATTATGCTCCCAGTAGCCTACACGGCTTGATGTAAGGGTTGTTCCGGTTGTATTATCAATGATATAGTCTGTCTCGGTCAATGAGAAATTGGCCTCAACGCTCATATTCTCTGTGGCAATAAATGTCAGTTCAGTGCCGGAATAGTTGGTGCTGTTTGTGCCCTTTATCACAGTCCAGCCATTGAACACATAGCCGTCGAGCGGTGTGGCAACGAGTGTTACCTCGCTGTTCTGATAGGGGGTGAGCCCAGTGCCGCTAACGGTTGTGCCGTTCTTTTGTGCAACTGTACCATAGCTGCTGTTGTAGCTCACCGATACGTTTACTCTTGTGTTGCCCACAGTGAGGAAATTGGCTACATAATCGTTGCCCTCGGCCTCAACTTTTACTTTGAGGGGGTTGTCGGTGCTGCCATTGCTCCAGTGTGAGAAGGTGTAACCGTTGTTTGCTGTTGCTTTGAGTGTGGCATATGTACCCTCGGTAACCTCGGCGCTGTTTTCGTTGTCGTTTACGGTAACGGTTCCTGCTCCTGCAGGGTTCGCGCTTACGGTAACGGTGCGTGGGGTTCTGTTGGGGATTAAATCTAAATATGCTCTTTGCTCAGTGCTGTAATCGCTATCATCGTCCGGTTGCATAAAGTCTATTGTGTACCAGCCGTTTCCGCTACCATTCCAACCGTAGTTAAAGTGGAAATAGTTGTTTTCTGTATAACCATCGAGAATGAAAATGTGACGAATAGAGCCTATGCCGGTTTCAGGGTCTGTAGATTTAGAAGAGAATGGTATTGGGCGCTCTTTGTCAAGACACTCTTTCAACGATGCGATGAATGTTTCGTCTCCGACAGAGCTTCGCCACATTGCATCCATTCCACTGCCTGAGGGGTTATATTCTGATTTGTAAGAAAAGGCACTCTTTAATGTAGATGCATTTTCGCTCTTATCTGTTGAAGAGGTGCCATACAACACTCCGTATGCAAAACCAAGGTCGCGCATCAACAGGGCAACGGCATTTGCCTCGGCTTCGGTGTATTGTCCCGAAGGGTAATTGTCGTTGCGCATAGAGGCGTAGTCGTAGGTGCTTGTGCTAATGTCTATTGTCTGACCACTATTGGTGTATGTTCCGGAACCATTTTCGGGCCATTTGTAATAGTGACACAAAATAGCGAAGGCTGTGGGTACACAACCTGTTACGGCATTGACGCCATTAATTACAGGGCACAATTTATTAAAAGGCCCGTGCTGTCCCCAAGGTGCTGTTTTCAGGTCAACGACAATCTCGCCCATTGAGGTTGCATTGTACTCGTAGTCTGCAGCCTTTTGCATTGCACTGCGTGCAGCAGCTGCCTTCTGTGGGTTGGCTGCGTTGTACTCGCGGAGTGCACGCACCTGTGCGTCAATGTCGCTCATATAATCGACAAAGCCGTCGGGCAGGTTGTTGGTGTCGATTGTGTTGTCGAAAGAGTAACCGATGATGGGGTTCTCTGTCTCCTCGCCCGATACAATGACAAAGCCTTTGCCGTTGGTGCCGGTGAAGATGTGATAGGTTGGAGCTTCGTCGCTATCGCCTGTGATGGCGCGGCTGTCGGCGCTCTGTGTTAGTGCAACGTTTGTTGAACGATACGCTGCTGCTTTTTGCTTTCCGTTTGCGAAGAATTGCTTTGCAATCTCGCCAGCACGTTCGGCTGTGATTACTTGTGCGTTTGCCTGTATGCCTGTAAAGAGGGCAATAATGGCAATTGCAACTGTGCGTAGAATGTTTTTCATAATATAGTGTTTTTATATTTATTATCGCGTGCGCGTAAATAGCTCACAAAGGTACTAAAAATATCCTAATTTATGAAATTTTATGCGGCTTTTATGTGGTTGCGTGGCGGTGATTGTTTTTTTGTCGGTTCGGCGATTTTTATTAATTTCGCGCATCAATTTCTAATAAACGGCTATGAAAAGACTCTTTTACTCAATTATAGCGTTGCTGTTTTTGACGGCGTGTGGCGAGCCCGAGGCGGTGGTTCATCGTCCGGCTTATAATCTTGTTTTGCCTTTTGTTGAGGCTGCACCGTCGCTTGAGAGCCTTGCCACGGTTGCTCTGGTGGCCGAGGGGAGTGTGTCGGGGGCTGCGGCTGTTTGCTATGAGGGGGAGTTGCCCGATGATTTTGTTGCTTCGCGCGAGAGATTTTATGCTGCTGTGGATAGGAAATTTGCCGAGCACAGAGTGGGGCACTTTGTTGAGCAGCGCACGTTGCTTTATAAAAAAGCGGCGCAGTTGTATGGCACGGCCGAGAATGTCGATGGGTTGAATGCTATGAAGGAGCTGTTGAAGCGTTGCTCGGCAGCGTTGTATATTGACGGGCAGCGTGCTTGTGACCCTCCGGCGGCTGTTCGCAGGGAGTATGCAAAGGCAAAAGATGCGGCACAAGAGGCTTTTGAAAAAGCCGCAGGAGCTTTCTGAGATTTTTTATTATCTGATTTTGGGTTAATCCCTTGCAATTTGTTGCTGTTACTTTGGCTTATATAAATTTTATGCTTTGCTTTGTCATTCTGAGCGCAGCGAAAAATCTCGCAAAACATTAGAAAGAGATTCTTCCTATCGTCAGAATGACAGGGCTGCGTAAAATCTCGCAAAACATTAGAAAGAGATTCTTCACATTCGTTCAGAATGACAGAACCGCGTAATGTGAGATCTCTCACGTGCGTTCGAGATGACAAAAACTGCGAAAAATCTCGCAAGCCATTATAAAGAGATTCTTCACTTTCGTTCAGGATGACAGAACCGCGTAATGTGAGATCTCTCACGTGCGTTCGAGATGACAAAAACCGCGCAAAATTTCGCAAGCCATTAGAAAGAGATTCTTCCTATCGTTCAGAATGACAGGGCTGCGTAATGTGAGATGTCTCACGTTCGTTCGAGATGACAAAACTGCGCAAAATCTCGCAAGCCATTAGAAAGAGATCCTTCACTTTCGTTCAGAATGACAAAAACCGCGTAATGTGAGATCTCTCACGTGCGTTCGAGATGACAGAGCTGCGCAAAATTTCACAAACCATTAGAAAGAGATCCTTCACATTTGTTGCTGTTGGTGGCAGAATTATATACTGCGAGTGGCGTTACTTTTTGTAACGCCACTCGCAGTATGTGGTTGTCTGTCAATTAGTTTGGCAGTGTAATATTGTTGAATTGTGAGATGTTGCTTGCTGTGTGCTCGCGTTTGATGATTGTTTTCATCTTCTCCACAATGTCGGGGTATTGCGCTGCAAGGTTGTTGTCCTCGTGGGTGTCGCTTACGAGGTCGTAGAGGCTGCAGTTGCCATTCTGAACAACGAGCTTCCAGTTGCCCATTCTCAATGCCATCATATTTGTCTCGTGGAACTCCCAGTAGAGGAATTCGTGGGCCTGTTGCTCGCCCTCGCCAAGCAGGGTGGGGGCAAACGAGAGGCCGTCGAAATAGTCTACTTCGAGGCTTTCGTTTGTGTAGCGTTCGATGTAATTGTCGATGCCGGCAACGTCGCAGAATGTTGGCATAATGTCGTAGAATGCCAGCTGGTGGTCGTTCACAACGCCTGCCTCAACCTGTCCGGGCCACCAAGCGATAAAGGGAACGCGTATGCCGCCCTCGGTGGTTGAACGCTTTGTGCCGCGCAACAGACGCTCGGTGTTAAAGTAGTCGGGGTCGCCGCCGCCCTCGGTGTGGGGGCCGTTGTCGCTGGTGAAGATTACCAGTGTATTATCGGCAAAGCCTTTCTCCTCGAGCTTTGCAAGCACCTCGCCCACGTAAGCGTCGAGGCGTGTTACCATCGCTGCAAATTGCTGGTGTGCAATGTTGGTGGGGTTGTAGCGTGAGCCGGCGTCGCCACTGTAGCTCTTCTCTTGGCAGAACGCGCCCTGATAGGCTTGCAGGATAGAGTCGTTGGGCTGTGCAAGCTCGGCGTGGGGCAGGGTGTAGGTGAATATTCCAAAGAAGGGCTTGTCGGCTGTCTGTTTGTCTATCCACTTCATTGCCTCTTGGTGAATGAGGTCGGCCGAGTAGTCGCGGCGGTTCTTGTAGTCCTCGCCGTGCATTTGGTAGTTGATGTTGTTCTGCAAAATCTCGCGCCTTACCTCGGTGTCGCCCGCCTCGCGGTCGTATGAGTTGAGGAAATTGGGGTAGTAGAGGTGTGCTTGGAACTGACACATAAAGCCATAGTAGCGGTCGATGCCTCGCTTGTCGGGGGTTGACTCGGAGCCTTCGTAACCGCCGGCCCACTTACCGAACATTCCGGTGGTGTAGCCGTTGTCCTTCATAATCTCGGGGAGGATTATGTGGTTGGGGTCGTATGGCTCTTGTCCTGTTTGTGTGGGGTCTTGGTTGTTGCCGTAGTAGATTGAGCCGATGCGATACTCCTTGTTTCCGCGCACTTTGGTGTGGCCTGTGTGCTGTCCTGTCATAAAACAAGCACGCGATGGGGCGCTCACCGGGCTGCCGGCGTAGGCCTGTGTAAAGCGCATTCCCTCGGCTGCCATACGGTCAAGATTGGGGGTGCTTATGTACTGCTGTCCGTAGCAACCAACGTCGGCGTATCCAAGGTCGTCGCACATAATGTATATGATGTTCGGCTTTTGGTTCTCCTGCGCTTGCACGGCTGCCGATGCCAGCAATCCGCAACCGAAAAGTAATAATTTATTCTTGTCCATATTTTGTTTTTATTTGTTCAGATATATTTTCACATTCTTGTACCCTTTGTCGGTGATTACACAAGCAATATAAAGCCCCTCTTTGATGCCGGCAGTGCTGATTGTTGCGCCGTTGGTGCTGGCAATCTTTGCCGCGTCGATAGTGTAGAGCATAATGGCTTTTACATCGCAGTTGCCTGTGACAACAAGCGTCTCGCCTTGCTGTGTAATAGTAACGTCGGTGGCCTCTTCAAGCTCCTCGATGTTGGTGGGGTAGCTTGCCTCGTTTGTGTTCGGGGTAAAATAGGCCTTGAGGTTTACATTGTGGTCGACGGTGAAGGTGTACTCGGCGTCGGTAGATACCACCACGCCCTCCTCGCGCCAGCAGACAAATTGTGCTGTGCCGTAGGCTGTGGCTGTGGCTGTGAGTGTGGTGCCGTAGGCGTGGCTGCCGGCGCTGCTTGACAACTCGGCTTTTCCGCGCTCCCAAGAGTTAACGCTCACCGTTGCGGTGCGCTTCTCTTGCGCCTGTGTTACGTTGATGTGCCAATCGTAGATGAAGCCGTAAACCTCGTCCTCGGCAAGGTCGAGCCCGTTGCTGTTCACGCGCAAGCGCATACGTGTCTGTGTCTCGGCGGCCCACTCGGGAACAGTTGCATTTGCTGTGGCTGTTGTGCCGCTGATGTTCAGCGGAACGGCTGTTTCAAAAACTCCGTCGCTGTTCCAGTCAAAGTGTGCTGTGATATTGAGGTCGGTTGCGGCGCTGCCCGATAGTGTGGCGTCGAGGGTTAACTCTTGGCCTTTGGTTACCGTTCCTTTATCGGCGGCATATACAACGTGCCAGCTGCCGGGCTTTGACGATGCCTCGTAGACAATATTGTTCAGCACGCCTTCGCCGTGCAGTGTGGCTCTTGTAATGTAGTTGCTGCCGGTTGAACCGCAGGGGTTATTGTAGATTTTCAGCTTGCGCTGGAACGTGCTGCGCAGGCGTGTGAAGCGGAAAAGGCTCTCGCCGTCGACGGTGAGGGTTGTGCCGTTGCTTGCAAAGCTAAAATAGCCTTTTTGTGTCTTGTCGGCATTGACTTTCCACGTTGTTGCAAGGCCTGCGCCTGTGACGGGCTTGCCGTCGGCAATGCCAACGACAATGTCGGGCTCTGCTGCCGATGCAATCTTGTAGCCTGTGCTGTTGCTTGTGCCTACGAAATACCACTCTTGGCTCTCGTCAAAGGTATCGGGGGTGGCAAGGGTGAGGTTGCCATCGACGATGGTCAGGTGCTTGCCGCTTGTGCTCTCTACGTTGTAGCTTGCGCCAATATTGCCAATGGCTGTGCTTGGTTCAAAGGCGCGCACCTCGTAAAGGTCGGGGGTCTCAACTAATTTCCAATATGAGCCGTCGTCGTATGTCCCGTTCTGTTGTGTCACCCAAGTGATTACATACTCCGACGCGCCGTCTTTGTTCAAGGCGCGAGGGCCGGCGCTCTCGTTGTTGTAGTTGGCGCAGTCGGTTGAGCTAAAATAGTGCAGCCCTGTTTTTACGTTGCTTTTTCCAACATAATATTCCACAGGAGAGGGACTGGTTGTGATTTTTGATGCTGATGCCGGGGTTAGGTTACAACTACCCATATAACGGCCTGTGGCGGTGTTTTTTATGTGGTAGCAGTTCTCTTTATCGGTTGGTATGAACATCCAGAATTGTGCCTTTGTGTTGTTCTGCGATTGAACGCTCATACGATGGTCGGCATCCTCGGTGATGTAGTTGGTGCCGGTGTTTTTCCACTGTATGTAGTAGACTTTGTAGTCGCCGTCGGGAGCAGGCTCGGGTTCGGGCTCAGGCTCCGGAGCCGGTGTCTCGCCGTCTGTGCTCAAGCGCACCTCGCCGAGGCCAAAGAAACAGCCTTCGTTTGTGGCGCCCTTGCTGATGGTTAATTTGATTGTGAGGCTGCCGTTGGAATTTACTGTTGCTCCGGTGACGTTCCACATTTTGTGTACTCCGTTTTGACCGTTCACACCGGCAGCAATGTCAATATTGTCGAGAGTGCCGAACGTTGTGTTGTTCACAGTTGCGGCAATATTCCATTGGCGCACTTTGTTGTCGTTGTTCGCTTGGTAGCCGCCACCGCTGTTAAGCGCGTGAATATCAAGCCCAATGGCGTTGAATGTGAAGCCTGCAGGCACGCCGCTGATGGTGAAAACAAGGTCGATTGTCGGGTTGCTGTTGCCGTTTACGTTGGGGCAGAGAATGGCGTTTGTGATAGAACTCCCTGTGCCTTTGAACTCGTGTGTTGATGTCATTGCAGCCGAAGCTCCGCTAATGGCTGCTCCGCTTTCGTCGACAACGCTGATGGCTACGGTTGAGGCATTTGTGCCTGTGCGATTGAATTTCAGGCCAATGCTCTGTGCCGCGAATGCTTGCCCTGATACCACGAGAAGCATTGCCAGAATGGTTAAGTAGAGTTTCTTCATAAAATGGAAAATTATTGGTAAAAATAGTAATTTATTTTTAAAAAGTCTCCTTTTTACATTTTTAAATGGTTTATAAAAAACGGAGCAGGTCTTTTTGAGAAGTCCCTGCTCCGCAATTGCACCCCGCAGGGCACCACTGCCGCGGTGCTGCCTGCGACTATTGCTGCAAGCGCCCTTGATGGGGTAATGCTCGTCCGGCGTTGTGCGCTGTTGCCGGCTGGTGGCGTTGCTTATGATTTACGCTTTTTAATGTAGTCGTTGTGCATTTTTATTGCAAAGATGATGGCGCTGCAAGTGCCGGTTACGGCGTTGGTGATGAACATTGACCAAATTATGTTTGGGCGGTGTAACAATCCTTGCAGCATAAAGGCAAAAGCACCGATGGCCATCATCAAGAATGTGGGCAGGGCAATGCCGTTGGTGTTGCGGGTGCGTATGGTGGTTATTGCTTGTGGCAGGAAGCCTAAAATAAGTCCGATGCTTGCCACATAGCCGCAGATGGTGTAAAAAACAGTTTGCTCCATTGTTTTTTATATAATAACAACGAAGCAAACAAAAAGTTTTTAATAATGCTGTTTTTTTTGAGTTTTTTTGTTTTTCTGTGCAACAGAAGGTGTCAAAGAACTTGGCAAGCGGATTACTCTTTCTCAAATCTTATCATTGCCCAACGGTTGTCCTCGGCATAGTCGAGGTAACGCAAGCCGTGGAGTGCTGCCTCGGCCTTCAGAACCTCCATATCATCGGTGTAGAAGCCGCTGATGAATAGCAAAGAGCCTGTGTGCATTGCTTTTACATAATTCTTTATATCGGCAAGCAGGATATTGCGGTTGATGTTGGCTATGACAATATCAAAGCTGTCGCTCTCCTTTATTGCGTCGGCACCGCCAAGGCGCACCTCAATATCGGGGGTGTTGTTGAGTGTGATATTTTCTTTTGCATTTTCAAAAGCAAACTCGTCAATATCAATGGCTACAACGTTTGAGGCACCGTGCTTGCGGGCAAGAATGGCAAGCAGGGCTGTGCCGCAGCCCATATCAAGAACGCTCTTGCCGTTCATCTCCTCGGCAAGAATAGCGCGGAGCATATGGCAGGTGGTCTGGTGGTAGCCTGTGCCGAACGCCATTTTAGGGTCGATGAGAATATCGTAACGCGCTGCGGGTATATCTTTGTGGAAGGTGCTGTGGATTACGCAATCCTCGCCAAGCACGATGGGCTGAAAATAGTTCTTCTCCCACTCGGCGTTCCAGTCCTCGCCCTCGATAAATTCGTCGGTGTAGCTGATTGTGTAGCCTTCGATGGGGAACGCTGCAACAACGGCGGCAACAGCATCAGCATCGTACTGCGCTTGTGGCGCATAGGCCGACATTCCATCCTCCTCGGGCAAAAAGCTCTCAAAACCCACCTCGGCAAGCAGTGCTGCAAGAACATCGGTGGCAACCTCCTCATTGGGGGTGACTGTAAATTTTACTCTTGTATAATCGTTCATAATTGTTGATATTTTTATAATTGGTTGTGCTTGTTTTGTGCCTAAAATGTTATGCAAGCGCGGAGGCTTCTCTTTTGCGCAGTGTGCTCTTAAATCTAAAATAGAACATTAAGCCGGCTGTGGTGAGCCCGAACGGGAACGACATCCACACACCGGGCAGTCCCATTTTGAATACAAAGCCAAAGATGTAGCCGGCGGGTAGTGACACTAAAAAGTAGGCTATGAATGCGTATAGCATAACCGGCTTGACGTCGGCTATCCCACGGAGCGCATTGGAGTAGTTGCATTGCATTCCATCGCCGAACTGGTAGAGAATGAATGGGATAGCAAGTTGTGCTGTCATCAGTGCCACCTCGGTGTCGTCGGTGAAAAAGCTGCCTAAATGGTTGCGTAAAAGGTATATCAGCGCCGATGCGGCAACGGCCATAATCAAAATGAGGTGAAAACCGGCGCTTGCGGTGCGGCGTATGCCGTGTGTGTTGTCTGAACCATTGTGGTTGCTTGTCATCACAGCCACTGCTGCTGCCATTCCATAGTACATCATAAAGCCAATTTGTCCCACGGTGCACATTATCTGGTGGGCGGCAAGGGCGGTGGCTCCAATCCAGCCAACCATAATGGTGGCGAGGCTGAACGAGGCTGTCTCCAGTCCCATTTGTGTGGCTATTGGTAACCCCAGATGCAGTAGCTCTCTTTGGCGCAGCTTGGTTATTTTTGTCTGCTTAAAGCCCTCTACGTAATTTTTATAGCGTTTTTTCTTGAAGAAGATTACAAGAAAAATTGCCAGCATTGCTATTCGTGACAGCAGGGTGGATATTCCGGCACCAAGAAGGCCAAGCTCGGGCAGCCCGCACTTACCAAAAATGAGCAGATAGTTGCCGATTATGTTCAGCAAATTGCCACTGAGCAGTATCCACATTGATGTCTTTGTGTCGGTGATGCCATCGGCAAACTGCTTAAAGGCGTTGAAAAGCAGAATGAATGGTATTGACAGCAACAGGATAATATAGTAGGGGCGCATAAGCTCCAGTAGCTCCACCGGTTGCCCAAGATTGCCGATATTCAGATAGAGCGCCAACATTGCCAACACAAGCAGCAACGCGATGCCGCAGTTTGATACAAGGGCGTTCTTTAACATTCCGCCGGCGTCGGGGAATTTTCCTTTGCCAAAGAGCTTGCCAATGATGGGGGTGAGCCCGTAGGAGAAGCCTGTGGCAAAGATTATTGCAAGGTTGAACATATTGTTCACAAAGCTCGCTGCCGCAAGGTCGTTTGCTCCGTGCTGCCCCACCATAAAGGTGTCGGCAAAGGACACGAAGATTATCCCCAACTGTCCTATGACAATGGGGAGCCCCAGCCGGATAAGCTCTTTATAGTGGGTGACAAAGGGTTTCATTTTACATTATTGCAACAAGCTCCATCTCAAAGATTAGTGTTGAATAGGCGGGGATTGGGCCGCTGTCGCGTGTGCCGTAGCCTAATTGGTAGGGGATATATACTATCCAATGGTCGCCTACACGCATTTGCGTGAGTGCAATTTGCCAGCCGACGATGAGGTCGTTCAGGCGAAAGGCCTCGGGGTAGCCGCGCTCCCAACTGTTGTCGAACACTTTGCCGTTGATGAGGCTGCCTTTGTAGTTTACGGTGACTACACTGCCGCCACGTGGGCTGCGGTCGCCGTCGCCTTGTTTGAGTATCTTCACAAGCACTCCTTGCGATATCTCAAAAAGCTCCTCCTCGCCGTCGCGCAACGCTTGCATAAAGGCCTCGTTGCGTAGCTTATATTCGTTGGTCTTTGGTTTTTTTGCCATTGTTTATGGTTGTTGGGGCAATGCCCTTTTTTTATTTTCTTTTTATTCTGTCTCTTTCATCAATTCCTCTATTGCACGGCAAAGCTGGTCGGGGCAAGATGTTGGCTTGCCGTTGCAGCTTATTCCTTTGAGGCGCGCAATGACATCCTCGTATTTCATTCCTTTTACCAAGCTGCTGATGCCTTGCAGATTGCCGTGGCAACCACCGTAAAATCGGACGTTTGTGATAATGCCATTCTCGCCCGATACTTCAATGTAGCGCGAGCAGGTGCCGTGTGTTGTGTAGGTTATTGTCTTCATTGTATGTCTCTGTTATTTGACAAATTGTTTTTTACCGTTTATAATGTAGATGCCACGTGTGGGGTTCTCAACCTTGCGGCCGGTGAGGTCGTAAATGCCTGTGTTCTCCGCTTTTTGCTCTGTGACCTCTTCGATGCCTGTGTTGCTCTTGGTGTAGATGATGGTTATTTCAATGTTCTTTTGAACGTAGGCAAGCTCGTCGTAGATGGCGTTGCTCTCCTTTACGCTATAACCCTCAAAGATTGGTGTCAGCAAAGTGAATTGGTCGCCTCCCTTGATGTAGCGTACACCGCCGGCAAGCTCTTCGCCCTCTTCGTTGATGCATTTGTGGCTCACTGTAAAATAGGGGTGTGGAGTGTAGTTGTAGATGATGAACGGGTGGCCGTCGTCCCAGCCGGTGAAGGTGTTGTTGGAATTGCCGTTCCAATAGTAGTTGTTGCTTGTGCCCTTTACGCTCCACGTTGTGCCGTCGCTGTTAAGGCTGAAGGTAAAGCGTTCGGGGGTGCTGCCTCCTGTTACCAACGAACCGCGCTGCAGTTGTGGTATGTACACGCCGTAGTTGTTTGCTACCGTAAATTGGTTGCCGCTGCCCTCGAAATTCCAGATAAATCCCGGATTAGCGTCGCTGATGTTGTTGGTGGTGGTTATGCCGTCGCCTACATTTGTCACGCTCAAGAATCCACTGCGGTTTGTTTCGTCCTTTGCATTATATATAAGGTATGATGCTCCGCTCTGTAACTCGGTAACAGCTGTGCCAACGGCGGCTGCTCCCATAATACCCTCGGTGGTGTAGTTGGCCTCGATGATGGTGTCGGCTGTTGGGGTAAAGGTCTCCTCGCCACTCCATACAAGGCTCTCAAAATCAAAGAATTCTACCTCGGGGCGTGTGATTGTGTGTGTGCTGCCGATGGCGCAGGGGTATTTTATCTCTTTAATGTAGTTTCCGTCGGTGGTCACGCAGCGGTAGATGACATTGTAGGCGCTGCGCTCGTAGGTTACCTTTATGCTCTTGTTCTCGGCGATATTGTCGAATGTAGGAGCTTGGGTGGTGCCTGTTGCTTCGTAGGCTACAATGCTGTGGTTCTCGATAGCCGGTGCTGTGGCGGTATATGGCTTGCCGTCGACTGCTGCCTGATAGGCTTTTGTCAAAAGGTTGCCCTCTTGGTCGTAACACTCAAAGGTTACAAGGTGTGCTTTTTCATAAACCCAGCCTGTTCCTTGCGGGTAGATGCCTCCTTTGTTAAGAGTGTTGGGGTTGGTGGTTGCACGCTCTGATGTGGGGCGCAATGCATCGTTGCCGCTCTTTATGCTGAAATCGCCGCTCTTGACGTTGTAGACATTGGTGAGCGTTGCTCCGTTTGCGCCTAATTTGACAGGAACGGTGGCATCGCTTATGTAACGGCCTGTGGCTACGTTGCGCAGCTTGAAGGTCTGTCCGGCGTCGGTGATGGTAGCATCGGTTATCTCCCAAACGTCTGCTCCGTACTCCTGCTGTGCCGCTGTTACATTGCTGCTGTTGTTGTCGTACATTGTCCAGCCGTTAAAGCGCTCGGTGTTGTTTACTATGCGGTAGAATGTGCCCTCGGTGGGGTAGACAATATCAATGCTTGGCTCATTGGTGACCAAAGGACGGAACTCCCAAATACCGCCGTTGCCGTCGGCCGGGTCGCTCCAAAGGTTGATGGAGTAGGTCTGTCCGGGGCCGGCATAGTTGAGGCACATATTGGTGTCTGACACTTTTTGGCTGCGTATGCTGTAGTTGTAGTTGCTGCCGTTAGCGGCGTATGCCTTGTCGCCAAGGATAAAGTCGTAGTGGCGGTTGTTATCGTCATAATCCCAACGGCCTTTGTTGTCCTCGGCTGTCGGTGTGCCGTTTACCGAGCCGTTGGGCTTTGCCTTGTTGACGATTGCCCAGCGCTGTGGGTTGGCGGGGTCCTGTATGAAAGCCCATAGCTGATAGTTGTAGCCTTCGTTGTTCTCGTCCTCTATAATTTCGCTGTTCCACAGGCGGCCTGCCTTGGCATTGCCGGTGCCAATCTCGCTGGAATTTGCACGCAATAGCTGTATGCAACGTCCTGCGCGAGCATCGGTAGCTGTTGTCACAATGCGGTACCACGTCTGTTGCTCGTCGGTCGATGGGGTGGGCATCACCTTTTCGTTGTTGTTGCTGCTGCTAAGGATATAGTGACGGCCGTATTCGTAGTTGTTGTAGTTGAGCAACAGGGTGTCTTTTGTGATGCGCTGCTGAAAATCGCTGAAGTTTTTCTTTGCGGCAGGTGTCCAGCCGGTCTCGGCAATGGCGATGAGGCGGGGCAGGGCAAGGTATTCGAGCAGATAGTTGCTTTGTACGTGTTCGGTCCAGAATGTGCCTTGCACGCCGACGTAATATTTTTGCAGTTCGGCAGGAACGCTGCTGGGAACGGGTACGTAGTTGTAGGTCTTTTCAACGGTGTCGTCGCCGTATCCGGCACCAGTGGGCTCACCCGGGTTGGTGCTCTGCTTGCGGTTGATGTAGTAAGGTCCCCACGGCGTGATGACCGATTTCATTCCGTATTGCGCTGCTTTGAGTGCGCAGGGCTGCACCTGTCCGCTCTCCCAGCACATCATCATTCCGCCTGTGCCTTTGATGAGCTCTTCGTTGGTGCCGCCGGCGGTGAGGCTCTCGTTCCACATTATAACGGTGCGTTTTTTGTCGCCCTCTTTTTGTGTTACGTAGTCTGATATTTCACGTACAAAGTGCGATTGCAGTTCGCGCACGTTGGTGTAGTTCATTTTTTGCATAAGTGCCTGGCACTCGGCGTTGTCCTGCCAAGCGTTGGTGGGTGTCTCGTCGCCGCCAATGTGAATTTGCTTGTAGGGGAATACCTCTATCACCTCGTCGATGACATCTTTTACAAATTGTACGGCGTGGGGGTTGGCTACGTTGAGCACGTCGCTGAAGATTCCTCCGCTTACCTGAACGCTGTGGCTGCCGTTGGGGTAGCAACTAAACTCGGGGTAGGCGGTGTTTACTGCACAGGAGTGGCCGGGGAATTCTACCTCGGGGACAACCTCGATGTGGCGCTCGGCGGCGTATGCGACAATCTCGCGACACTCGTCTTGTGTGTAGAAATATGGGCCATAGGGCTCGTTGATGTAGTAACCGCCATATTCGGGGTCGACACTCCACGAATCGTTGCGCACTGCACCGACTGTTGTGAGGCGTGGGTATTTCTTTACCTCGAAACGCCAGCCTTGGTCGTCGGTTAAGTGCCAGTGGAAACGGTTCATCTTGTAGTATGACATCACGTCAATCATTCGCTTTATCTCCTCAATGGAAAAATAGTGACGGCTGACGTCGAGCATAAAACCGCGATATTCAAAGCGCGGTGCGTCGGTGATGCTTACGATGGGGAGTGTGTATTCGGTTACTTGGGCATCTTTTACACCTGCCATTACATTTGCCGGGAGCATTTTCTTGATACTCTGGAAGGCGTAGTAAAAGCCGTTTGAGCAGATGGCCGAGATGTTTATGCCATCGGTGGTAACGTCGAGTGTGTAGCCCTCGCAACCAAGCTCTTCGTTGCCGTTGTAAAGCGACAGGGTGATGAGCGCGTCGGCTGCAGTGGCTTTTACCTCAACTGCGTAACCTGTTACCTTGCTAAAGTGCTCGGCAAACTTTACCGCCTCGGCCGAGAGGCTGTCGGGCAGTTCGCCAGTGGCAATGGTGAAGCTTTGTGGCAAGGTGAGTGTTCCGTTGCCTACGGTTATACTCTTTGGAACGGGGGTGAGGTTTATGCTATTATCGGCTTTTGTGAACATTGGCAAGCTGATGAAGATAGCAAGCAGTAATAGTGTTACTTTTTTCATAATTATTTTATGGTTAGTTGTTGTTTATTAATCTTCCTCTGAACGGAGTGTCGGCAGACAAATGTGGTACTTTACTGCAACGACACGTGTGATGAACACTGCTGCACCGCACATAAGGTGGGTGAACATTGGGGGGGCTCCGATGAGATAGAATAGTGCAAAGGCTAGTCCGCCGATGATGCACGCCATTGCATAAATCTCCTTGCGGAAGATGAGTGGTACTTCGTTGATGAGTACGTCGCGGATGACTCCACCGGCAGCGCCGGTCATCGTTCCCATAATAATTCCTACCCACAGTGGCAGCCCGCAGTCGATGGTCTTTTGAATTCCAACAACGGTGAACAGGGCAAGGCCGATGGCGTCGAATACAAAGAAGGTGTAGTGCATTCGTATCAGGTGTTTACGGAATATTATGACCCAAAAGAGTGCAAGGCCTGTACAGACGAGATAAAAGGGGTCGTGCATCCAGAAAAGCGGAATGTCGAGCATTATATCGCGAATAGTACCTCCGCCGATGGCTGTTGCTGCACCAACCACGTATGCGCCGAACCAGTCGAATTGCTTTGTCGATGCAAGGCGTATGCCGCTTATGGCAAAGGCGAATGTGCCTATAAAATCTATTATGTCGATGAAGGTGATTCTTGCACCCCAATTTATTATTGCATTTATTATTTCCATTTACAAAAAAATAGCTTTTACAATAGCGCAAATTTACAAATAAAAATGTTCTTTGTGCAATTATGTGCTGCCAATGTGATTTTATATGCCGAAAAATTTGCTAAGTAAAATAAAACACTCTATATTTGTGATATCAAAATAATATCATTTTAAAATTACTGCTATGAATGACGTGAATGTAAAGGTTCAGGGTACCGAGAAGTATATTAACCCTGCGAGTGGCTGGCTTACTCTGTTTGTTTCGTTGGTTGGCTTGATTGGTGGTTTGGCGTTGCCTGTTGCAATGCTTGCCAATGAGCGTTCCGACTGGTGGGGGCTTATGTTCCTTTTGCCGCTGGTGAGTATTATATTTTTGTGTGGACTCTTTGTGGTTAATCCCAATGAGAGCACTGTAATTACATTCTTTGGTAAATATGAGGGTACTGTGGTGAAAAACGGCTTTTTCTACTACAACCCCTTTGCTACAAAAAAAAGTATATCGTTGCGTGCCCGTAACCTCAATGGTGAGCCTATAAAGGTTAATGACCTTATGGGTAACCCAATTATGATTGGCGTGGTGCTGGTGTGGAAGGTTAAGGATACTTTCAAGGCTTCATTCGAGGTTGATGACTATTCACGCTTTGTTGATGTGCAGAGTGAGGCGGCTATCCGTAACCTTGCCGGTGCTTACCCCTATGATAATCTTGAAAATGAGGATGCAAGCATTACCCTGCGCAATGGTGGCGAGGAGGTGAATGAGTTGCTCGAAAAATCACTCGCCGAGCGTCTTGCTATTGCCGGCATTGAGGTTATGGAGGCGAGAATAAGTTACCTTGCTTATGCTCCCGAAATTGCGAGCGCAATGCTTCAGCGTCAACAAGCGACAGCAATGGTGGCGGCACGTCACAAGATTGTTGAGGGTGCTGTGGGAATGGTGCAGATGGCTCTTGAACAGCTGTCAGAGAAGGAGATTATTGAGCTCGACGAGGAGAAAAAGGCTGCAATGGTGAGCAATCTGATGGTGGTGCTTACAAGCGACAGGGCTGCAACTCCGGTGGTTAACACTGGTACTTTGTATCAATAAACAGGGCTCTCGTATGGCAAAAGATAAAAAGTCTTTTGTGCTGAGAATTAACAGCGAAACAATGTCGGCGCTCGAAAAATGGGCGGCCGACGAGTTTCGCAGTGTCAATGGCCAGCTGGAGTTTTTGATAACCGATGCTCTGAAAAAGGCCGGGCGTCTGAAGGCTGCCGATGGGGCTGCGTGCGAGGGTGTCAATGAGTAAAAAAAAGAGGTGCTTATGGATGGATTATTGAATTTTTTGTTGGCCTTTGTGCTTGTGGTTTTTGCAGTGCTTGTGCTTTTGGGTAAAGCTGATGGAATGATGGCGAAATATAAGCTGACCATTGAGGAGGGCAAGCTTAAATTTGTAAAATATTGCAGATACGATGCAAAGCGCGCACGTCCGTTTTTTGCTCTTGTGCTATTTTTGATTGCTGCAATGCTGGTGCTTGAATATATCTTTCGTCCAGTCCCCGAGTGGTATGCCTTAATAGTTCTGGCGATTGTGCTGCCTTTGGTGTTGTTGATGGAGCTGAAGTGCCGCAAGAGGGATTGATGCTTGCCGAACCATTTGCGATTTTTGTTTTTATTATTAGTGGTGTGATATATTTTTTTACTATCTTCGCATTATACAAAGTAAACAATAACGATTATGATAAAGCAGGAGTGGATAGAAAAGGGATACATTGACGAAGCAATCCCCGAGGGTGTAGATTTGAAAACCGAGATACGCCGTTTGTGTGAGGAGAAGAATGCTGTTGTGCTGGCGCACTATTATACCGATGGTACAGTGCAGGACGTTGCCGATTTTGTGGGCGACAGCCTTGCGCTTGCACAGATTGCCGAAAAGACAACTGCCGATATTCTGGTGATGTGCGGTGTGCACTTTATGGCCGAGACCAACAAAATTCTCTCGCCCGACAAAAAGGTTCTTATCCCCGACCTTAACGCCGGTTGTTCGCTTGCCGAGAGCTGTCCGGCCGAGGAGCTTGCAAAGTTCAAGGCTCTGCACCCCGAGCACAAGGTGGTGGCCTATGTGAACACGTCGGCCGCGGTGAAGGCTCTGACCGATATTGTGGTGACATCGACCAATGCCCGCGCTATTGTGGAGAGTTTTCCAAAGGACGAGAAGATTATTTTTGCTCCCGACAAGAATTTAGGCGGTTATCTCAATGCTGTGACTAATCGCAATATGCTTTTGTGGAACGGCGGTTGCCACGTTCACGAACAATTTTCTATTGAGAAGATTGTGGAGCTAAAAGCTACTCACCCGGCTGCAAAGGTGCTTGCTCACCCCGAGTGCAAGAGTGGCGTGCTTGCACTTGCCGATTTTATAGGCTCTACGGCGGCAATTCTTGCCTTTGCCGAGAAGGATGAGGCTACTGAATTTATAGTGGCTACCGAGAGTGGTATTCTGCACGAGATGATGAAGCGTTGCCCCGGAAAGGTGTTCCTGCCTGTTCCGCCAACAACTGGGCCTTGCGCTTGTAACGAGTGTGCTTATATGCGCTTGAACACTCTTGAGAAGTTGTACAACACTCTTAAATATGAGTGGCCGAATGTTGAGCTTGACGAGGAACTGCGCGCAGAGGCAAAGAAGCCTATTGTGAGAATGTTGGAGCTGTCAAAGTAAGGGATAGCATATATTGATAAAAAATGAGAGCCACGGCTCTCATTTTTTTTGTTATCTGATAAACTCGACGATGTGTGAGATTAGCTCTGCCTTTATCGGTAGGTCGGGGTTGCTGTATGTTGCCAACTGTTTCATCTGGTCGGTGGTATCACACTGCTTTAGAACGTGGTTCATATTCTCTATTATATGCAACGATGCTGTGGGCTGTGCGCTGTGTAGCTTTTCGGCCTCCTTAACGCTCACCTGAATATCCTTGTCGCCTTGTACTATGAGCACAGGGATATTTAGCTTTGCTATCTCTTGTGCTGGGTTGTAGCGGAACCAAGAGATTAGGTAGGGTTGTACGCTCCGGCGATAGAGTGCTGCGAGGTAGAACGGTATTTGTTCCACCGTACGTCCTTCGCGCAACTCTTTGCATATTGCGGCCGACTCCTCCTGCAGTTGTGCCGGCTGGCTTTGCAGTTGTTGCTCCAGAATTTCGTATGCAGGGCTGCCGCAACCCGAGATTGAGATGTAGGCTTTTACCGCTTTGCTGTGGCTTGCGGCAATCATTCCAATGAGCGAGCCTTCGCTGTGTCCCGCAATGATGACCTTGCTGAAACGTTTGTCATTGGCAAGCTTGTCGGCCCAAGCGGCGGCATCGTCAATATAATGGTCGAAACGTAGTTCCTCCTCTTTGCAACCGGCTGCACTGCTTGTTCCAATGCCTCGCTTGTCGTAACGGACCGTTGCAATGCCGTTGGCAGCAAGTTCTTGTGCAAGGTAGAGCAGTGAATTGTTGCTGATTCCTGCACCTATGCTGTTGCCGTTCATATCGGTAGGTCCACTGCCGGCAATAATCAGCACCACGGGGCAGGGAAGGGTGCTCTCGGGGAGCATCAGTTTGCCGTGAATTTCGCCGGTGGAGGTGCATAGGGTTATAGCCTCTTCACTTGCGTGAAGGGCTGCCGCTGTCAGCAATGCTGCAAGGAGTGAAAAGATGCGTTTCATTGTTGTTATTACATTTTGCTACCGAACTTTCCGCCCATCTTGCCGCCGCCCTTTGCGCCACCGATGCTCTTTGCCGCAAAGATGTTCTCGCCATAGTTTACGGCTTTGAAACCTGCATCTTGCTTGCGGCGGAAAGCTATCTCAATGAGTTTGTCTATGAGGGCTGTGAAGTTTATTTCGCTGTACTCCCACAGATAGAACGACAACGAGCCGGGGATGGTGTTTATCTCGTTTACGAAAATATCACCGGTTGCCTCGTCGATGATAAAGTCGATGCGCGCAACGCCGTCGCAAGAGAGTGCGCGGAATGTGTCGCAAGCGGCTTTCTGTATAAAGTCGGTGCTCTCTTTGGGTAGATTGGCCGGTATCTCGCGAACGGTAGACTGCATTCCTTGTGACTGCTTGCCACCACCGTTCATATATTTATCTTGATAAGAGAGAATCTCACCACTGCGAACAGGAACCTCGCACACCGATGGCTGACACTCGTAGTAGTTGCCAAGAACGGCGCAGTTTACCTCTTTGAGCTTCTGCACATATTTTTCGATGATGACACGGCTTGTGAATGATATTGCGTAGTCAATGGCGTCGAGTAGCTCCTCGCGGTTGTGTGCTGCGCGTATGCCCACGCTTGAACCGCTGTTGGCCGGCTTTACAATAACTGGGTAACCAAGCTTCTGTTCGATGCCGGCAATGGTGCTCTCCTGCTGCTCGCTCCACTCTTTGTCGCTGAACCAATAGTAGTCAATGACAGGGATACCACACTCTTTGAGAATCATCTTCATTGTGATTTTGTCCATACCATTTGCCGATGCAAGGGTGTTGCAACCGGTGTATGGAATACCCGAGAACTCCATCACGCCTTGGAATGTTCCATCCTCGCAGTTGGTGCCGTGGAGTGCCGGCAGAATAACGTCGAGCTTGGTGACAATCTCCTTTTGAAAGAATCCTCTTTTGGTGCGGTAGAGGTTGGTGTCGCCGTAAATAGGCTTCATATATACCTCCTCGCACATTGAGAGCAACTTTTTGGTGTCGCGGTAGTTGGCAACGTTGAGCAGGGCCTCACCGGTGTACCATTTACCCTCTTTGGTGATATATATTGGAGTTATATCATACTTTTCTCTGTCCATTGCAGCCATTGCTTGATTGGCTGTGATTACTGAAATTTCGTTCTCGACGGAGCGCCCGCCAAAAACAACACCTACGTTTGTTTTCATTGTTTTATGTTTGTTATTTTTTGTTTGTCACTTAATTCTCATTTCTTTTAAAGATAATCCCTAATTGCGCTTTTGTGTTTTCGTATGATATTTCTTCGATAGGTAGTTTATGTGAATTACGAAATGAATTTGAGATCATTAACCTACCATTGTTACGTGTGTTTTTGCTGCTTTCAGACCATTTACGGTTGTCTTGTTGATGTTCGTCCCTAAAATTGATTTCTTCTAAACAATATGTTTCTAGATCTTCAATAAATATATGTCGTTCTTTCGCGTTGTTTGGTGTACCATATTCTCCTTTAATGGAGTATTTTATTTTTAAGACGATGAATGCTTTTGTTGTATTAGGATTTTCTAGGCAATAGTTATTATATAGCTGCCCAATTGCTGCAACAGCATTGTTGTTTATCCCTCTTTTCTCAGCTTTTATGTTGATTAAAAAGCAAAAATTATTTTTTTCAGAACAGCAGTCATAACTTTTGTTTGTGGTGGCTCCAGAACTACGCTTAATAGAATATTTATTTTTTTCACAATTGGTATATGTTTCTAACTTAGAAATAATAAATTCTTCTAAAATATATCCAATAGCGGTTGATGATTCAATACTATTATTCTCGTTCTGTAATAGATTGTATTCTTCTAATTTTAAGATCAACTCTTTTCCGTAGACCTTAAAAATATTAGTCGCATATGACTTTATGCTTTTTTGAAAATCAACGATTTTGTTGTAGTATTTATTCATAGCTTATTATTTATAATCGTATGACTTGATGATTGACAACCCTATAGCTTTACCTAATAACGGAGGAACTGCATTGCCTATCTGTACTAATTGTTTATTCTTTTTTCCCATAAAAATAAAGTCATCAGGGAATGATTGTAGTCTTGCCATTTCTCTAGCTGTTAGAACCCGTGGTAATTTGGGGTGTAGATTCACACCACCGTGGTTCTCTTTTATAGTGCAACTAGGCTTGTCCCATTGACATTTTTTCCAAGCATCCGAATAACCTTTGTATAAACTTTCACCTTCAGGACATTCTGCAATTCTTTTTCGCATCTCTAGTGAGTGTTTCGTTGGTTGGTGATTGAACATTATGTCTTCAGACTTATCAATTAAATCCTCAATAGCGTCTTTTGTGGTTTTATAATTTTCAGGACTTAGAATTGGCTCTGGGAAGAAATTTGTTTTTCCAATTCTGTTGCCAATAAAAAAAACTCTTTCCCTTTTTTGTGGAACTTCATAGTCCGCAGCGCAAAGTGTACATACATTTATTTGGTAGCCAATACTCATAAAATCGTCAACAATCTTTTGCTCAACTAATCCCCCAAGCATAGAACGTATCCCTTTTACATTCTCACAAACAACAAAATCAGGTTTTATATGATTGACTATCTCTAATAAATCTTTGTATAATGAATTTCTAGGATCTTCTACGATTCTATTTCCTGCCATACTAAATCCTTGACAGGGAAAGCCACCGGCAATAATATTTAACCTCTTTCCGTTTAATTGTTCTTTGATTGTTGCGTATAGGCGCTCTTTGACATCTTTTTCTGTTATATCTCCTAATATAAAGGGATGATTAAAATTTGAGGTATAAGTTTCTCCAGCCTCTTTAAAAAAGTCAAGTCCACATATCCCTTTAAAACCTGCCAACTCAAACCCTTTCGATAATCCACCTGCTCCACAGAAACAATCGACAAATGTAATTTCAGAATTGAAACAATTATTGTACCATAAATCTTGTATGGATATCTTGTTTATAGTTGCTGTCCTTTTTGCTTCTTTTTCTTTTACAACTATAGCGTTTCCAAATAAATCGTATTTTATTTTATCGTTATTTTGTTCATTGGTTTTATTGAAGGATTTTACAGTCTCCCTAAAAATCTTATACGAGTTTCCGATTTTTTTAGCTTTGATTTCTCCACTCGCAATATATTTACGAACTTTTTTCTGGGAAATATTATATATGATTGCAAATTCTGCTATAGAATAATAATCTTTTGATTTTATATTTTCTATTGTATTCATTAGTATAGCTGTAGTTGTGTGTAAGAATACTATTCTTATTGATGATTTACCTGAAATTGTCAGGCAAGTCGTTTTCATAAAGCACTACGTCGCCGGGGCGCAGTATCTGTGCGAGGTGTGCGTGTGCGTGGTTCAAAGAGTCGGCAAGGAAATATTTTTCCTCGGGCAAGCCGCCCTCTGTAATTCCGCTCTTGATGGCTTCGCGGTTGGTGGCGTTGACAACGATTGCGTAGTCGCAACTGTCGGCAATGGTGCGGCCGAGTTCTTTGTTTGCCTCGGCTTGTCGTGTTCCCATCTCGACAAAGCCCGGAGTGATGACTATTCGTTTGTTGCCTTCGGCTACGGCAAAGCTCTTGAGCACGCCGAGTGCCATTTTTGCTCCTTGGGGGTTGGAGTTGTATGCGTCGTCGAGCACGGTAATGCCGTTGGCGACCTTCATCGACAGGCGATGTTCAACGGGTTGCAGGCGTGCTATGGCGCTTTTTTGTTTATTTGTCGGCACTCCAAGATGGTCGGCAACGGCTGTTGCTGCCAGAATGTTGAGCAGGTTGCCGATGCCCAACAGACGGCTATTGTATTGCTCGCCATTGTTTAGGGTGAATGTTACTCCGTTTGCTCCATATTTTACGTTGTCGGCCTTGTAGTCGCCCTCGTTTTCAACTGCGTAGCGAATGAGCTTGCAGGGGCTTGTTATGCCTTTATAGCTGTGTATGTATTGCGAGTCGTTGTTTATCACGCCAAGGCCGTTGGCCGGCAGTGAGTTTATGAGTTCGAACTTTGTGTCCTGTATGTTCTCTATGGTCTTGAATGTCTCAAGGTGCATCTCGCCCACGGCCGTCACGATGCCAATCGTGGGGTGCACAAGGTCACAAATCTCCTTGATATCGTTTGTCTGTTTCGCTCCCATCTCTACGATGAATACCTGGTGATAAGGGCGCAGATGTTCGCGTATGGTGCGTATCACACCAAGCAGGGTGTTGAAGTTGCCAGGTGTTACAAGGACATTGTACTTCTCGGCAAGCACGCCTGCAAGGTAGTTCTTGGTGCTTGTCTTGCCAAAGCTGCCGGTGACGCCAATGACAATGAGTCCTTTGTTGCTTTCAATGATGCGTTTGGCATCGTTATAATAGTGTCGGTTGATTGCTTTTTCAATAGGGGTGTTCACAAGGTTTGCGAGCAGCATAATGAAGTTCGAGAGCACAAGGGTTGCTCCTATGGCAGCCATTGCCCATTTGCCGGCAAAAAGCACAGCAATGGTAGCTATGATGGCAAACAGTAAGATGTTCGTCGCGAACAGGCGCTTTACGCGCATTGTGTACACAAGCGGGGTCTTGAATTTTTCACTGAAACAGTAGAACCAGGCGGCTGCTGTAACTCCCGATGCAAAGCCGCTGCCGAAATAGCCGGGAATGAACGCCCCGGCAAGCATTGCTGCAGCGAACAGACGCTTGATGGAGATGATGTTGCCTGGCACAAGCCAATGGAAGTAGCGGCTGTTGCGGTACGATGCAAGCTGGAACATATGAATGTCGTACTTGGCAATCATCAGAAAGAAAAGCATTGCCACAATGGCATATTTAATTGCAAAATGGTCCATTTCAGTCAATCTTGAAGAAGTTCTTTATTACTGCAGTGAACAGCCCTGGATTCTCAAGGAACGAGAAG
>JAZRMQ010000045.1:0-41575 GCA_045647745.1 Bacteroidaceae bacterium
TTCTGTGCAGTATATTTGTTGTTCTACGCATTGGTAGGTTCAAAGGTAAAGAAATAAATAACCTTATTATATTAACTATTTAATACTTATAAGATCATGGATATAGAATTTGTAAGAAGCCGCTTTATCAAGCACTTCGACGGTACAACAGGTAGCATCTATGCATCTCCCGGCCGCATCAACCTCATTGGTGAGCACACCGACTACAATAATGGTTTTGTATTCCCCGGCGCTGTCAACAAGGGTATTATGGCCGAGATTAAGCCTAACGGCACAGACAAAGTTTGCGCTTACTCTATCGACGAGAAGGACTATGTAGAGTTCGGCTTGAAGGAGGAGGATGCTCCACACGCATCTTGGGCAAAATACATCTTTGGTGTTTGCCGTGAGATGATTAAGCGTGGCGTTGACGTAAAGGGCTTCAACACAGCATTTGCAGGTGATGTGCCCCTTGGTGCAGGTATGTCTTCTTCAGCAGCTCTTGAGAGCACATACGCATACGCATTGAACGATTTGTTCGGTGACAACAAAGTCGACAAGTTCGAGCTTGCAAAGGTTGGTCAGGCTACTGAGCACAACTATGTTGGTGTGAACTGCGGTATTATGGACCAGTTCGCGAGCGTATTCGGCAAGGCTGGTAGCCTCATCCGTCTCGATTGCCGCTCTTTGGAGTATCAGTATTTCCCATTCAAGCCACAGGGTTACAAACTCGTTCTTTTGAACACTTGCGTTAAGCACGAGCTCGTAGGTTCACCCTACAACGAGCGTCGTTTGAGTTGCGAGCGCGTAGCTGAGGTTATCAAGGCTAAACATCCCGAGGTTGAGTCTTTGCGCGATGCAAGCTTTGAGCAGCTTGAGGAGGTTAAGGCAGAGTTGAAGCCCGAGGATTACAACCGCGCTAAATATGTTATCGGTGAGGTTGTTCGCGTACTCGACGTTTGCGCGGCTCTTGAGGCTGGTGACTACGAGACTGTAGGTAAGAAGATGTATGAGACACACTTTGGCTTGAGCAAGGATTACGAGGTAAGCTGCGAGGAGCTCGACTACTTGGTAGACGTTGCTATCGACTGCGGCGTAACAGGTTCTCGTATGATGGGTGGCGGCTTCGGCGGTTGCACAATCAACCTTGTCAAGGAGGAGTTGTACGAAATCTTCATCGAGGAGGCTAAGAAGCGTTATCAAGAGAAATATGGTAAGCTTCCTAAGGTTTACGATGTTGTCATTGGCGACGGCTCACGCAAGATTTGCTAATTGCAAGCAGCAAAATAAATTCATAAAAAGCGCAACCTCTTGGTTGCGCTTTTTATGTAGCTATAGAGTATTTTTTGCTCTACTCTATTGACAAGAGATATATTATTTACTATATTAGCAAAAATCTTATTGTGTATTTTTGTAGCAATTCAGCAACCTTGCTCTTTGTAATTACATTTAGTTTATATGAAAAAAGGAATTTTTATATTTTGCAATTTGGCAATAGCCATTCTTGTATTAACATCTAGCAGTTACACTTTTACACCACAAAGTAATGAAGATGAAAAGCTATCTCCATTTGTAGGAACTTGGGATTGGGAAAAAGACGATCCTCAATGGCAAGATTTCACAATTTGGATTGGTGCAAGAAATGACTCGCTGCTTTTTGGCATTGGCGGCGTTTTCTATGGAGGGCGAAAAATACAAATGCCTGAATGGGATAATAAAAGGGATATGATAGCTATGATTAAAGCTAAAACACCTCTCAAAAATATTCTCAAAAGTAAAATCAGTGAGGCTCACTCAAACTTTTATTTTAATCCTGAAAAAAACAATGTTTACAACAACGTTTCATTTAAGTTGATTAATGATAGTACAATGTTATTTATTCTTAACGACAATAAAGGATATTGGCCTGACACCGCAATTATGAAACGCCGTGATAGGATTAACAACAAATTCTCATACAAAGAAGATTATTATTTGTATAAAAAATAATCCGTTACATTCTATTAAAAGACATTAACTATATAAATAAATTCATAAAAAGCGCAGCCTCTTGGTTGCGCTTTTTATGTAGCTATAAAGAATCTTTTGCTCTACTCTATTGACAAGAGAAATATTGTTTACAAGAGCTTTACAGCCCGCGCATTGACAATGAAATTCTGCGGCGTTTCAAATCAACCTCAACAACCTTCACCATCACTTGCTGACCAAGCTTGACAACATCACCGGGTGAAGATACAAATTTGTCGGCAAGTTGCGAGATGTGCACAAGGCCATCCTGATGAACACCAATATTTACAAAAGCGCCAAAGGCTGTTATATTGGAAACAAGACCGGGCAACAGCATTCCCACACGCAAATCCTCAATCTCGTGGATATTTGGGTCAAAAGAAAATGCCTTCGCTTGCTCGCGCGGGTCGAGCCCGCGCTTATTAAGAGCATCCATAATATCGGTAAGCGTGGGCAAACCAACCTTATCGGTCACATAACGTTGAAGCTCAATATTTTTGCGTATATCGGCATCTATAATAAATTGCTCGAGCGACACACCTGCGTCTTTTGCCATTTTAGCGACAACGCTGTACGACTCGGGGTGAACGGCAGTGCTGTCGAGGGGATTATCACCGCTCAACACTCGCAAAAAGCCTGCAGCCTGTTCAAAAGCCTTGTTGCCAAGGCGCGGAACATTCAATAACTCCTTACGACTGCGAAAATCGCCATTCACCGCACGATATTTAACAATATTTTCGGCGAGCACCGGTACCACACAAAAAAGGAATAATATTATTAGACGTTTGTAAAGCAAGAAATTTCTTTACCGCACAATCCCAAAAGTTCTTGTTTACTTGTGGGGGCTTTTTGCTTACAAAACTTTATCCCCAAAAGTATTGACAAAGGCTCATTCGTTTGCTATATTAGCAGAAAAAAACTCATTGTGTAATTTCATAGCAATTTAGCAACTTTACTTGTTGCAACAGCATATAACTTTGTAGTAAAAAGCTATGAAAGAGGAATACACCGAGTTTTTTCACGGCAATCAACAGGAGATTGAAAATGAGAAACAGAAAAAACGCGAATTGATGTCATATTTTCCTAAAACATTAGGAACTATCGACGAAACAAAATATGTGCTTTGGGATGACAACAAACATAGTTTAGTAAATCCATTTGAGAACAAAGAACAAGAAAACTTTAAAGCTACGAGATTAAGCACATCAAACAAAGAAAACGAACAAGTACCTACTACTTTTGAAAATAGTACAGAGAATTGTACGCTTTTAAAACCAGAGAAAGAAAAAGACAAAACTATTACCCCAAAATCAGCATTTAATTATAGCCTCACAGAGACCACAAATACCCCTTTCAACACTCACTCCCTGCACGAGGAGCCTAAAATGAATTACGGGAACAAACCATACACATCTGATATTGAAAATGATAGTTTAGGATTGACAAAGGGGTATCTTGAAGACTTTGCAGATTCTTTGAAAACAAAAAATGCAAACTACAATACAACCAATCTAGCAAAATCTAATAAAGAACCGGGGTTATATGGAAAAAGACCGAAAAAGGACTATACCGAAGATTTGAATAAACTAAAACAAGAGCTACCACCAATAGTATTAAGTATATTAAACAATTCAGAAACAGAGATTATAGTGCTTGATAATTTACATTCGATTGATAAAGAAGGAAATATTACCCCACGATTTGGAAGATACTATGCAAACAAAAACAAAATATATTTAGATAGTAAAAAAGTTGATGAACGTACATTATTCTCAGAAGCAGTCCACGCCATACAAGATTATTTAGGAATGACAGGTTCTGGTAATTCCAATTTAGAATTTCAGGAGCACGTAATTAAAGATTTATATTATAGTCAAAAATTACGAAAAGAATTCGGTAAAGATAGTTATTATGAACATACAGCTTCTACAGATAATGACTATGTATTTTTAATAGAATCGATTATTGATAAAAACGGAGTTTTGGATTTGAATAAATTCTTGATAGGCATCAACAATTATATTAATAGTTTTCAAAAAGAATATGCTCCAAGCAATTCCTACCAAACACCAGCAGTGAAAGACTACATTTATAATTGGATAAAATTATTGCAAACATTCGGTATTGAATATAAATGACAGTTTTATGAAACAATTTATTATAACACTTATTATTGCTTGCGTACAGACATTCTGTTATGCAGCAACTGAGAACAACCCAGATAGTACAAAAGTTGAACATCAGATATTTGGCAACGATACGTTGGTTGTCGAAAAAGTAGGATATATGTTCGTATCAGGCATTAAGCAATATATAGAAGATATGCCCACAAATTATAAAAATGCGGATTATGATGTCATTCAGTATGGAGGTTATGAATATATGAAAAAAAATGCAGCCGCAATAACAAAAGACATTCTTGAGGGTTATGGGAGAGCACGTTGTAAGGAGATGTTTGAGTTATCTTCGAACGCTGAAAAAAACCTTAATTTGTTAGTTCGTATAAGAGTTAACCTCAAAGGTGTTATTGCTTGCGTTAAGTTTATGTATCCCGATTCATACGCTCCTTTTATGAGATATGAGGATATAAAACGCAATACCGAAATAATTTTAAGCAGGCCTCCGCTCCAATATCCATACTTGAACGAATATGGCATAGAGCTCTCCCCTTGGATTACTTGTTCTATCAACTCCAGAGTTCTGCAGAGATTTTTGGAAAAGTGTGTAGACTTTGAATACAATGAAGAAACTATACATTTTGACGTAAATATGGATACAACTGTTATTGCATACATAAAAGAACAATATAATGACTCTACAAAACCCGATGGCAAATTCTATTCAACAGAATTCGACGCTATTATCAACAAATATCTTCAAGACAAAGATGTGATGGCAGCTATAGACTCTGTGCAGAATAATGTTTTAGTTCAATTAAAACGTGTTGAATTTACAAAAGGTAATAATATAACAGTTCGACTTGACATTAACGAAACAGGAGAAATTATACGATGCAATTTCGTTTTTCCATTAGACTATAGTGATAAAATCCGCCCTGAGGATATTTATAGGATAACAAAAAAGATTAAGGAGAGTGTTAAATTCACACCTCCGGGAGAATACGCCCGCGATGGCATAAGCATTGATATACAGGTAAACAAATTAAACTAGAATGGCGCTATGGGGCGAAAAGATATCAAGAAATACAAAATAGCGTCATAATAGGATTATTATATTACCAATGGGCAATCAGTTGATTGCCCATTGGTAATATAAATTTAGCAAGCTTTACACTCCGCGCATTGACAAAGATATTCTGCGACGTTTCAAATCGACCTCGATAACCTTTACCATCACCTGCTGACCAAGCTTGACAACATCACCGGGTGAAGCTACAAATTTGTCGGCAAGCTGCGAGATGTGCACAAGGCCATCCTGATGAACACCAATATTTACAAAAGCACCAAAGGCTGTTATATTGGAAACAAGACCGGGCAACAGCATTCCCACACGCAAATCCTCAATCTCGTGGATACAAGGATCGAAAGAAAATGCCTTTGCTTGCTCGCGCGGGTCGAGCCCGCGCTTATTAAGAGCATCCATAATGTCGGCAAGAGTGGGCAAGCCCACCTTGTCGGTCACATAGCGTTGTAGTTCAACCTTTTTACGCAGGTCAGCATCGGCAATAAACTGCTCGAGCGACACGCCTGCGTCTTTTGCCATTTTAGCCACAATATTGTACGATTCGGGGTGAACGGCAGTGCTGTCGAGGGGATTATCACCGCTCAACACTCGCAAAAAGCCTGCAGCTTGTTCAAAGGCTTTGTTGCCAAGGCGCGGAACATTCAGTAACTCCTTACGACTGCGAAAATCGCCATTCACAGCACGATATTTTACAATATTTTCGGCAAGCACCGGACCAAGGCCCGAAATGTGAGTAAGAATCTGTTTTGTTGCAGTGTTCACATTAACACCCACCTTATTTACACAACTCTCTACAACCACGTCAAGGCGCTCTTTCAGTTTGCTTTGGTCTACACTATGCTGATACTGCCCAACTCCAATGGAACGGGGTTCAATCTTCACCAACTCGGACAACGGGTCTATCAGACGACGACCTATCGACACAGCTCCGCGAACGGTAACGTCCTCATCCGGAAACTCCTCACGCGCCACAGCCGACGCAGAATAGACCGATGCGCCATCTTCGTTAACCGAAAATATCTCGGCCGAAAGACCCAGACGACGGATAAAATCCTCGGTCTCGCGGCCGGCAGTGCCGTTACCAATAGCAAAAGCCTCTATTGAATAATCATTTACAAGAGAGGTTATTGTGTGCGATGCAGCCTCGCGGTCGTTCTGCGGCGGATGGGGGTAAATAACCGTGTGGCGAATGAGATTTCCTTGCGAATCAAGCACCACGACCTTGCAGCCGGTGCGAAATCCGGGGTCAATGGCCAACACTCGCTTTTGGCCAAGAGGTGACGACATTAGCAACTGACGTAAATTCTCGGCAAAAACAGCTATTGCCTCGTCGTCGGCGCGTTGTTTGGCGTTGTTGCGTGTCTCATTCTCAATTGATGGCGCAAGAAGGCGCTTATAGCCATCGGCAACCGCAACCTCCATAAATTCGCGAGCAGGAGAAAAGCGCTTCACAAATTGACGACAGAGGCGGTCGACAGCCTCTTCGGCATCAACAGTTATCGACATTCTCAAAAAGCCCTCATCCTCGCCACGCATTATGGCAAGCAAGCGATGCGAAGAGATACGGGCCACACTCTCTTGCCAATCATAATAATCGGAATATTTTATACCATCGCCCTCTTTGCCTTTGACAACCTTTGACGAGAGCACGCCGGCACGAGCAAAGAGGCGACGTACGGTGTTACGCGCTTGCTCATCCTCGGACACACGCTCGGCGATAATATCACAAGCACCAGCAATAGCATCATCAGCCGTTGGCACATCGGCACAGACAAAAGCACGCGCTTTACCCCTTACATCGTTACATTGCTGTTGTTGGATAATATCGGCAAGCGGCTCAAGTCCACGCTCTTTTGCTATTGTAGCACGTGTTCGACGCTTGGGACGATAAGGGAGGTATATATCTTCGAGCTCCACAGCATCAAAGCAGTTGTCAATGCGCTGTTTGAGCTCGGGGGTCAGCTTGCCCTGCTCCTCAATGGTTGCAATGATTGTCTCCTTGCGCTGCACAATAGCTTTAAGCTTTTCGTACATATCCTTTATATTGCCTATTGCCACCTCGTCCATTGAACCCGTGACCTCTTTGCGGTAACGGGCAATAAAAGGAACAGTTGCACCATCATCGAGCAGATTGATTGTATTCTTCACCTTCTCTGGGGCGAAGCCCAACTCCTTTGATATAATTTTTACAAGCATAATAACCTTTATTTTGTAGCGAAGATAATACAAAGGAGGCTTAAAACACTCAAAAAACCTTTATAAATCTTAAGTTCATAAAATAATTTATAAACAGCAGGAAATTCATCATTGAAATATGTTCCACATTCAAACAAAAAATACTATTTTTGTAACAAATTACGGTGGGGAGTATTTTATCAATTAAAAAAGAGCCTCAAAGCCGTGAAAATCATAAAAAAAGCAAATAAAAACCTACTAACGATAATAAAAGATATGAATAGCAAGCAATTGATGAACAAAGCGGCTGACAATATTCGTATATTGACAGCAGCAATGGTAGAAAAAGCAAAATCGGGACACCCCGGTGGTGCAATGGGTGGTGCCGACTTTATCAATGTCCTCTACTCTGAGTTTTTGGTACACGACCCCGAAAATCCATTGTGGGAGGGACGTGACCGCTTCTTCCTCGACCCCGGTCATATGTCTCCAATGCTCTACTCAGTGCTTGCACTCTCTGACAAATATACAATGGACGAGCTCAAGCAGCTTCGTCAATGGGGCAGCCCTACCCCCGGACACCCCGAGGTAAATTTTGCCCGTGGTATTGAGAACACATCAGGCCCTCTCGGTCAAGGTCACACCTACGCCGTAGGTGCAGCTATTGCAGCAAAATTCCTTGAGGCTCGCTTGGGTAGCGAGGTTATGGGACACACCATCTATGCGTTCATCTCAGACGGTGGCGTACAGGAGGAGATTTCACAGGGTGCCGGTCGCTTGGCAGGTTATTTAAAGCTCAACAACCTTGTAATGTTCTACGACGCTAACCAAATTCAGCTCTCAACACGCTGCGACGAGGTTATGTTCGAGGACACTGCAAAGAAATACGAGGCTTGGGGCTGGAAGGTTATCACCATCGATGGTAACGACTGCGACGCAATACGCGCAGCGCTGACAGAGGCTAAGGCAGAACAAGAACGCCCCACTCTCATCATCGGCAACACCGTTATGGGCAAGGGTGCACGCCGCGCCGATGGCAGCAGCTACGAGTTTGATTGTGGCACACACGGCGCACCACTCGGTGGCGACGCTTACATTAACACCATCAAAAACCTTGGCGGTGATGTAGAGAACCCATTTGTATTCTTCCCCGAGGTTAAGGAGATGTACAACAATCGCCTCAACGAGCTTCGCAAGATTGTTGCAGAGCGCAAGGCTGCAAAAGCAGCTTGGGCTGCAGCAAACCCCGAGAAAGCACAAAATCTTGAGGATTGGTTCAGCGGCAAGCAACCTAAGATTGACTGGGCAGCTATCGAGCAGAAGGCAGATGGCCCCACACGCAACGCATCGGCAACAGTGCTTGGTATTCTTGCCGAGAATTATGGCAATATGATTTGTTCATCGGCCGACCTCAGCAACAGCGACAAGACCGACGGCTTCCTTAAAAAGACACACGCCTTCACTCCCGGCGATTTTAGCGGCGCATTCTTGCACGCAGGAGTATCGGAGCTTACAATGGCTTGTGTATGTATTGGTATGGCACTCCACGGTGGTGTTATTGCAGCTTGCGGTACATTCTTCGTGTTCAGCGACTATATGAAACCAGCAATCCGTATGGCAGCTCTTATGGAGCTTCCTGTAAAATTCGTTTGGTCACACGACGCCTTCCGCGTTGGCGAAGATGGCCCAACCCACGAGCCCGTTGAGCAAGAGGCACAGGTGCGCCTGATGGAGAAGGTGAAAAACCACAGCGGCAAGAACTCAATGCTTGTTCTGCGCCCCGCCGACGTAAACGAGGCAACACAGGCTTGGAAGCTTGCTATGGAGAACGATACAACACCAACAGGCTTGATATTCTCACGTCAAAATATCAACAACCTCCCCGAGGGTACACCATACGAGGAGGCAAGCAAGGGTGCATACATTATTGCCGGCAGCGACGAGGATTACGACGTTATTCTCCTTGCATCAGGTTCCGAAGTTTCAACACTTGTCGATGGTGCCAAACTTTTGAAAGCCGACGGCATTAAAATCCGTATCGTTTCTGTTCCATCAGAGGGACTTTTCCGCACACAGCCAAAGGAGTATCAAGAGAGAATTCTCCCAACAGGAGCAAAGATTTTCGGTCTCACAGCCGGCTTGCCGGTAAACCTCGAAGGCCTTGTAGGTGCAAATGGTAAAGTTTGGGGCTTGCAGTCATTTGGTTTCTCAGCGCCTTACAAAGTGCTTGACGAGAAGCTGGGCTTTACTGCAGAAAACGTGTACAACCAAGTAAAATCAATGTTATAATGAAAAAGATAGGTTTGGCAAGTGACCACGCAGGTTACCCACTCAAAGAGCAAGTTAAAGAGTGGCTCACAGCAATGGGATACGAGTTTGTTGATTTTGGCACACACAGCACCGAAAGTTGTAACTATCCCGAATTTGCTCACGCACTCGCAAATGCAATCGAGAATGGCGAGTTTGAAAAAGGCATTGCAATTTGTGGAACAGGCAATGGCATCAATATGACACTGAACCACCACGATGCTATCCGCAGCGCACTCTGTTGGATGCCCGAGATTGCAGCACTTGCACGCCAGCACAACGACGCCAATGTGATGGTTATGCCGGGCCGTTTCATTGCATCAGAGAGCGCAAAAGAGTGTGTTGAGACATTCTTGAACACTCCGTTCGAGGGTGGCCGCCATCAGGCACGCATCGATGCAATCCCTGTAAAGAAGTAATTATACCTTATTATATAAAGCGAAGCGGTTGACACGTTGTGTCAACCGCTTCGCTTTATACGTAAAATCTTAGCACTGCGCCATTTCGCCACCAAGATTAGGCAAATTCACTTGCTCAAATTTATATCCAAGGCGTTTAAGTTCTATTGCGGCACCAATGCGGAACATAACCTTTACCACACGGGCATATACGTGAAAAGCCATCGGTGATTGAGGTTCAATCCTCTCGCGACGAATAAGAGTCACTGCAGTCTCACCCAAACGACGCATCATATCCTCGATAGCCTTTGCCTCGCGCGATTCCAGATGAAAACCAATAACATCGCGCACAATATGCTCATCCATATCATCAAAGCCTTGCGCCCCATAATAGGATTTATACTCATCTTTGCAGTGAGCAGTCCAATCCTCATCCCACTGATGAGCCACAGCCATACCAAGATAGCCAGCCCAAGCAATGGCAACAGTAGGATAATCGGCAATATTAGGCACTGCATCGGCCATATATTCGGGAGCTATCTCATCCCAACGCGTGCTGATATCATCAGTTGCGAGCAGTGTTCCGTCGAGCACACCATACTGCTTGCACAAACGCAACAGTTCATCGGTAATGCGGCTCTCAAAATTCTCAAGATAGACTTTATTTACCATTGTCAATATATTTTCATTGCAAGCTTGCTATGCGAGCAATATACTTGCCAATAATATCAAACTCAATATTCACCTTTGTACCAACGTTTATTGTGTGGAAATTGGTGTGTTCAAAGGTGTAGGGAATAATTGCCACGGAGAAAGAGTCATCAGTGGGTTCACATACAGTGAGGCTCACACCATTCACCGTTACAGAACCTTTATCAACAGTCATATACCCCTTTGCAGCCATAGCTGCATCCTTGGCATAGCGGAAAGTAAAATACCAACTGCCATCGGCATCACGCACCGACACACACTCGGCTGTGATGTCAACGTGCCCCTGAACGATGTGACCGTCCAGACGCCCATTCATCATCATTGAACGCTCCACATTTACCTTGTCACCAACCTTTAAAGCACCAATATTCGAACGCTCCAAAGTCTCGCTCATTGCAGTTACTGTATACTCGTCACCGGCGATATTCACCACTGTGAGACAAACACCATTATGAGCCACACTTTGGTCTATTTTTAATTCATCTACAAACGAACAAGTCAATGTAAGATGCAGATTTCCCTGCTCGCGCACCAACTTGCGCACCGTTGCAAACTCCTCTACTATTCCTGAAAACATAATTCAATATTTTTATTGTTCACAATAACCATAATCACACAAAGGTAGAGCCTTTGCACTATTTATCAAACAATAAACAGCAGTTCTCTATATTTTGGCAAAGTCCACAATTCGTTGTCCACCACAAGCTCAAGATTGTCAATGTGAGAACGTATCTCTTCGAGCATTGGCGCAACTGTATCGTGGTAGGCAATAGCTTTGTCACGCTCCGATGCTATACGATTGGCAACCTTGCGACGCTCGACAAGCTCGGCTACAAGACGACGTATCTCGGCAACGTGCTCGGCCATCTGCTTCACAAGTTCAATATTCTCGGCCGACAGGCGGTCACCCTCTTCCTTGCCAATAACCTGCTCCATCTTTATCACATTATCGAGGAGCGAACTCTGGTATTTTGTTGCTGTGGGGATAATATGATTGAGAGCAAGGTCGCCAAGGACACGAGCCTCTATCTGTATTTTCTTTGTATACATCTCCCACTTAATCTCGTTGCGAGCACAAAGTTCTGTCTCGGTCATCACATCCATCTCGCGGAACATTGCAATACTCTCTTTGTCGAGATAACGGTCAAAGACAAGCGGAGCACTAGCCTCGCAGTCAAGGCCGCGACGAGCAGCCTCGCAACGCCATTCATCGCTGTAACCATTGCCATCGAAACGAACAGGCTTGCTATACTTTATATATTTGCGAATTATCTTCACAAGCGCATCCTCTTTTGAGTGGCCTTTATCAATTAAAGCATCTACCTCGCGTTTGAAGATTGTCAACTGCTCGGCCATTGCAGTGTTGAGTGCAATCATTGCCGATGCACAGTTAGCCTCAGCACCCACAGCGCGGAACTCAAAGCGATTGCCGGTGAAGGCGAAAGGTGACGTGCGGTTGCGGTCGGTGTTATCAATCATCAACTCGGGGATTGATGGGATATTGAGCCTTAGTTCGCGTTTGCTGAGGATTTTCACAACATCATCGGTTGTCTCCATATGGTCGAGCACCGACGAAAGGTGCGAGCCAAGGAAACTTGAGATAATTGCAGGAGGAGCCTCGGCTGCGCCCAGACGATGAGAGTTTGCAGCCGACATTATACTAGCTTTCAGCAAACCATTGTGACGATATATTGCAGCCAAAGTGTTAACCACAAAAGTGATGAAACGAAGATTGTCCTTATCGTTCTTTCCGGGAGCCATAAGCAACACACCGGTGTCTGTACCAAGCGACCAGTTGTTGTGCTTACCCGAGCCGTTGACGCCCTTGAAAGGCTTTTCGTGCAACAACACGCGGAAGCCGTGGCGGCGTGCCACCTCTTTCATAAGAGCCATTATCAGCATATTGTGGTCAACAGCAAGGTTACACTCCTCGTAAATGGGAGCGAGCTCAAACTGATTGGGGGCTGCCTCATTATGACAGGTCTTTGCCGGAATTCCCAATTTCATAGCCTCAACCTCAAGTTCTTTCATAAAAGCTGCGACACGCTTGGGAATTGAGCCAAAATAGTGGTCCTCGAGCTGCTGATTTTTTGCGCTATCGTGCCCCATAAGAGTGCGGCCTGTCAGCAACAGGTCGGGACGTGCAAGCAGCATACCCTCATCTACAAGAAAATACTCCTGCTCCCAACCAAGATAGGTTGTAACCTTTTTTACATTTTTGTCAAAGTAACGGCACACATCTGTTGCCGCTTTATCAACCGCGCGCAACGACTTTAACAGCGGAGCTTTGTAGTCAAGCGCCTCACCGGTGTATGAGATGAACACTGTGGGAATACAAAGAGTATCGTCGATGAGAAATGCCGGTGACGTTGGGTCCCAAGCACTGTAACCACGTGCCTCAAAGGTGCTGCGTATACCACCGTTGGGAAACGAAGAGGCATCAGGCTCTTGCTGCACGAGCAGCTTGCCCGAAAACTCCTCAAGCACACCACCCTTGCCATCGTGCTCAATAAAAGCATCGTGTTTCTCGGCTGTTGTCTCGGTCAATGGGTGGAACCAGTGGGTGTAGTGTGTTGCACCATTTTCCACAGCCCAACGTTTCATTCCCTCGGCAACGCTGTCGGCAATAGAGCTGTCAAGCGGAGCATCATTATCAATAACATCGATAAGTTTATTGTAGACCTCCTTGGGAAGATATTTAAACATCTTCTCGCGGTTGAAAACCTTTGCACCATAATAATCAGACGGGCGCAATTCGCAATCGGGCACTTCTACAGCCTTTTTTCCAAAAGCTGCCGATATTACTTCAAAACGTAGCTTTGACATTATAATATGTTTTATTTATCTTTTTGCTAATTTAAAACTTAATGCAAATATAACAGCATTACAATACAAGACAAAGTTTTTTCAAGAAAAGAGAGCTCATTTTACAAAAAAATTCAAAAAAAGTCGTGAAAAATTTCAAAAAACACCCTTTTTGAAAGCCAATAATCGAAAAACAAGGGTAAAAATTAAAAACAGGTGTAAAATTATTATTTTATCAAATTGACAGCAAAATCTAATATTCATTTTACATTATGACAAAAACCAATCATCTATCCTAAAAGCAAAAAAATGTCTCACAAAATAGAATAAAAGAAATTCTTGTTAAAAAAAATACACAAAAAGTAACACTATTATCCAATATTTAAATAACTTTGTGAGGTGATGCTTGCAAAAACAAAGGCAAGCCAAGATTTTTTAAACAGAACAGACACAATAATTAACCATAAAACATTATGCTTAAGCAAATTATCAATGCAAAAATCCTTACACCACAAGGTTGGTTAAAGGATGGTTCGGTAATCATCAGAGACAACAAAATCCTTGAGGTTACAAACTGCGACCTTGCTATTGTTGGCGCAGAGGTAGTTGACGCTAAAGGTATGTACGTTGTACCCGGCGGTGTAGAAATCCACATTCACGGTGGTGGCGGTTGCGACTTTATGGAGGGCACAGAAGAGGCTTTCCGTGGTGCAATCAAGGCGCATATGAAACACGGTACAACAAGTATCTTCCCCACTCTTTCATCATCAACAGTTCCAATGATTGAGGCTGCAGCGGAAACTTGTACAAAGTTGATGGCAGAGCCCAACAGCCCCGTACTAGGATTGCACCTAGAGGGTCACTATCTGAATATGGCAATGGCCGGCGGTCAGTTGCCCGAGAATATCAAGGACCCCGATCCAAACGAATACATTCCTTTGGTTGAAAAGTGGGATTGCATCAAGCGTTGGGACGCTGCCCCCGAGCTCCCCGGAGCAATGCAGTTCGGTAAATACATCACATCAAAGGGTATTCTTGCATCAGTGGCACACACACAAGCCGAGTATGACGACATTCACGCTGCTCGCAAGAATGGTTACACTCACGCAACACACTTCTACAACGCAATGCCCGGCTTCCACAAACGCCGCGAATACAAATACGAAGGTACTGTAGAGAGCATCTACCTTCACGAGGATATGACAGTTGAGGTTGTTGCCGATGGTATCCACGTGCCTCCAACAATCTTGCGCCTTATCCACCGCATCAAGGGTGTAGAACGCGCCTGTGTAATCACCGATGCTTTGGCTTGTGCAGCAAGTGACAGCACAACAGCATTCGACCCACGCGTAATCATTGAAGATGGCGTTTGCAAGCTCGCCGACCGCACAGCTCTTGCCGGTTCGGTAGCAACAATGGACCGCCTCATCCGCACATTGGTACAGAAGGCCGAAATTCCTCTCGAAGATGCCATCCGTATGGCTTCGGAGACCCCGGCAAAGATTATGAATGTATACGACCGTAAGGGTTCTTTGCTAAAAGACAAGGATGCCGACATTATGATTCTTGACGACGATTTGAACATACGCGCCGTTTGGGCTATGGGACAGCTTGTCGAGGGAACATACAAGCTATAAAACAAGAGAAATATCACTCTGCAGCGGTGCGCCAATTGGCGCACCGCTTTTTTTATCACTCAGCATAAAACAAACTGCATTATCAAATTGTTATAAATTCATAAAAAAGGCTAAACAGGTAAATTCACCACAATTTTATCACTTTAAGAAACAACCTTTTACCCACTTTATTATTATCTTTGTAGAATAGTACCCCACTGCATAGAAAAAATATGCAAACGGCAAATAAACGAATGATATGACAACAGATAACAGAACAACAGAAAAAAATCCACTTTTAGCTCCCTTCGATACTCCGTATGGAGCTATACCATACGACCGTATAACCCTTGCCCATTATATACCGGCAATAAAAGAGGCCATTAAAAAGGAGGAAAGTTGCATTGAACTAATATGCAACAACAACGAGAAGCCAACCTTTGAAAACACTATTGCGGCATTAGATTACTCTGGACTGCTGATAGGCGATATTATAGGCGCGTTCAACGCTGTTGCCAACGCTTGCAGCACCGACGAAATTTTAGCCATCGAGGAGGAGATGCAGCAACTATATGTTGTCCACAAGAACAACGTCACACTCAATGAAAGACTATTCGAGCGAATAAAAACAGTTTTTAAAAGCGACAACAGCCACCTCACCACAGAGCAACACCGCCTGTTGGAGCAAACATACAACAGCTTTGTACGCAATGGTGCAAACCTTGTGGGGACCGAGCGCGACGAGTACCGACAGTTAACCGAGCGCCTTAGTGCTCTCGCTGTCAAATTCCAAGAAAACAGCATCAAAGATACCGATGCCTACACACTACATATTGTAGACAGCACCCTACTCGACGGAATTCCAAAAGATGTAATAGATGCCGCCCACAATAATGCCAAGGAGAATGGCAAAGAGGGCTGGTTGTTTACCCTACACCGCCCAAGCTATCTGCCATTTATGACATTCTGCAAAAATCGCGAGCTACGCAAGCAGATGTATATGGCCTACAGCACTCTTGGTGCAAAAGGCAATGAACACGACAACCGCGAGACGGTAAAAGAGACCGTGAATTGTCGCCTGAAGCTCGCTCGCTTGCTTGGTTATAACACATACAGCGATTATATCCTCAGCGAGCGTATGGCGCAGAACACCGATGCTGTGTTCGCAATGCTGGGCAAGCTCACTTGGTCCTACCTCCCCATTGCTCGCAAAGAGATTGAAGAACTTACAGCATTTGCAAAAAAGTGCGAGGGTGCTGATTTTGATTTTCAGCCTTGGGACCTCGCCTATTATAGCGAAAAGTTGAAAGAGCAGAAGTTTAACCTCACCGACGAGATGATACGCCCCTATTTTGAGCTGAACCAAGCAATCTACGGAGCATTTTATCTTGCCACAAGACTCTATGGTATAACATTCAAGCAGAACCACGATATTCCGTTGTTCACCCCCGATGCTAAAGTGTGGGAGGTCTACGACTACGACGGAACATTCCTCGCACTGCTCTACTGCGACTTTTTCGCACGCAAAGGCAAGCACTCCGGTGCGTGGATGGACAGCATTAAACCACAATACAAAGACAGCAAAGGTGTTAACCATAGGCCACACATAACATTGTCCACCAACTACCGCAAGCCAATGCCCGGCAAGCCCACGTTGCTGAACCACGATGAGTTCAACACCCTGATGCACGAATTCGGACACTGCCTGCACGGTATTTTATCAAACACCACCTACCCCTCGCTCTGCAGCCCCAATGTTCTATGGGATTTTGTAGAAATGCCTTCGCAAATTATGGAGAACTTTGCCACAGAGAAGGAGTTTCTGCAACATTTTGCCTTCCATCACCAGACAGGCGACAACATCCCTGCCGAGACACTGCAAAAGATAGAAGAGGCACGCACCTTCAACGTTGGCTACCAATGCACCCGTCAAGCGTGGCTCGGGCTACTCGACCAAGCTTGGCACAACATCTCCCAACCATTCAACGGCGATGTATTGGAGTATGAGCGCACCGTAACCGAAGCTCTTAAAGTGCTGCCACATATTGATGGCACAGGCATCACAACAAATTTTGGGCACATAATGTCGGGAGGTTACTCGGCCGGATACTACAGCTACAAATGGGCCGAAATGCTCGACGCCGATGCCTTCGCACGATTTAAGGAGGAGGGAATATTGAATATGAATGTAGCCCAATCGTTCCGCGACGAAATTCTGTCAAAAGGCGACAGCGAGCACCCAATGACACTCTACCTGCGTTTCCGCGGGCGCAAGCCACAGATTGAGCCACTGCTCGAACGCGACGGAATAAAGACAATTTGTCCACACCTATAACAATATTATATATGAAGAGTATTGTAAAAACAGCAAAGAAGATTATCTTTGTGCTCACGCTTGCAATGATGGTGTCATCTTGCAATAACAGCGACGACATTAGCGAAATTTTTATAGGCCACGACTGGCGGCTAACCTATATTGAGGAGGGCGGTATAAGACGCTTCTCGTCACAAGACAGGGCATACAGCCTAATATTTACCGAGACTAGATTTAACGCCACCACACCCGGCGGCGGGAAAATTAGCGGACAGTGGTCGGCCAACGGCAACACACGCGAGTTCCGATGCACCAATATAAGCACCAACGGCATTAGCGCAAACGACACCATTGCAAAGCAAATGATACAGATGTTCAGCGAAGCGACATCATACAATGGCGATATTCACTATCTACAGATAATAAAAGAGAAAAACCATTTAATGCAGTTCTATAACAGATAACTATGGAAAACAAACAACAAAAGCAACACGACCTCGACCTACGATATTTGAGAATGGCCACCATCTGGGCCGAGAATTCATACTGCGTACGCCGCAAAGTTGGTGCACTGATAGTAAAGGACAAAATGATTATCTCCGATGGTTACAACGGCACCCCCGCAGGATTTGAGAACATCTGCGAGAACGAGGATGGTTTCACCAAACCCTATGTTCTGCACGCAGAGGCTAATGCAATAACAAAAATAGCCTGTTCCAACAACAACAGTGCCGGCGCAACAATGTACGTAACCACATCACCCTGCATAGAGTGTGCAAAACTCATAATTCAGGCAGGTATCAAGCGTGTAGTTTACAGCAAAAAATATCGTCTCTCCGACGGCATCGACCTGCTCACAAGAGCCGGCATCGAGGTTGTATATATAGAAATGACAGACTGCGAAAATAGCAACAAATGAAGCGCCTCATCACCATACTAGTGACAACAATGTGCCTTTTGCTTGGATATTATGCCGGCACAAGGAACACACTATCGCAGATAGAGAAACAACTCATCATTCCGCGCGATAACAAAATAAACGAAGTTTTGAGCATCGTAAAGAATATGTACGTCGATGAAGTAAATATCGACTCCATAATAGAAAAATGTATCCCCAATGTTGTCACAGAGCTCGACCCCCACAGCGTGTATATACCCATTGAAGAGGTCGAAGCAACAAACTCTGAACTGGAGAGCAGTTTCAGTGGCATTGGCATACGTTTTACCATACAAGAGGACACAATAAATATCAGTGAAGTAATCCGCAACGGACCATCTGAAAAAATGGGGCTACTTGCAGGCGACCGCATTATAAAGGTTAACGACACACTCTTTGTCGGCAAAGGAGTCTGCACCAATGAAAAGGCAATGAAAAAGCTGAAAGGCCCCAAAGGAAGCTTTGTAAAACTGGGCATACAACGCTACGGTGAGCCCGACCTACTCGACTTCATCATACGCCGCGACCAAATTCCGGTTGAAAGCATTGAGGCCTATTATCTCATCAACGACAAATGGGGCTACATACAGATTGAACGCTTTGCCGAGAACACCTTTGCCGAGTTCATACAAGCGATGATAGAGCTTGCATACAGCAACGCACAGGGATTTATAATAGACCTTCGTGGCAACGGTGGCGGATATATGGGCATTGCACTTGAGATGGCAAACCAATTCCTTGACAAAGGCGATATAATAGTCTACACCGAAGGTACACACAGCCCAAAAACCATAGAGCGCGCCAACGGACACGGAGTGTTCAAGAACGTACCACTTGTGATACTGGTCGACGAGACCTCCGCATCGGCAAGTGAAATTATCGCCGGCACAATACAGGACAACGACCGAGGCACAATCATTGGCCGTCGTTCGTTTGGTAAAGGCCTTGTGCAGCAACCAATAGTGCTCAATGACGGCTCACAGATAAGACTCACTATCGCACGTTACCACACACCATCGGGACGCTGCATACAAAAACCCTACAACAAAGGCGACCTCAACGACTACAATATGGACCTCATCGACCGCTACAACAGGGGTGAATTCTTTTCACAGGACAGCATACAGCACAACGAGGAACTTATCTACAAAACAAAAAAAGGCCGCACAGTGTATGGCGGTGGCGGAATAATGCCCGACATTTTTGTATCGAGCGATACCAGCAACGTAACAACGTACACCGCCGAAGTTTTTTCGCGCGGACTAGTGTCGAGTTTTGCACTAAAATACAGCAACAACAACCGCCACAACCTTGCCGAGTACAAGACATACGAAGCACTGGCTGCCCGTCTCGAGGAGTTGCAATTGCTGGATGAGTTTATCAAATTTGCAGCAAGCAAAGGAGTGACAGTCGAAGGAAAGCTGTTGGAAAAATCGGAGAAACTACTCAAGCGTTCACTCTATTCAAATATAACCTATCAGTTGCTTGGTATGCGTGAACACATAAAGTTTGTAAACCTTGAAGACTCAACAGTGTTAAAAGCCGTTGATGTTCTTGAACGTGGTGCAGCGTTCCCATAAAAGGGAAACAATTATTTCAATCGTTTAAGTAATAAATAGCAAAACAACAACCAGTATTAAAATAAAAGTAGTATCTTCGCAAGCAGAAATAACCACCGCGGTAGTAGCTCAGTTGGTAGAGCATTGGCTTCCCAAGCCGAGGGTCGCGGGTTCGAGTCCCGTCTACCGCTCAATAAGTAAAAGCAATCACAAAAGATTGCTTTTTTTTGCATTTGTGGACGAGAACACGCGACCCTATTAAACAAGGAAAAGCGCAGCCTGCTGCGCGGGTTCTTTCTCCACTGCGTTACGAAAGCGGCAAAGCCGATTACGAGTCCCGTCTACCGCTCAATAAGAAAAGCGACCTTTCAAGGTCGCTTTTACTTATCTTCAACTTTTCAGTCAAAAACCTGAATTTTGTAAAAAATTTTCACCTCTCCAGTTCCTCATTCAAATACTTTGCAGTGTGGCCAACGCCTTTGGCGGCAACCTCCTCGGGAGTTCCTGTTGCCATCACCACTCCACCATCACGGCCACCCTCAGGGCCCATATCAATGATATAATCAGCCATTTTTATTACGTCGAGGTTATGTTCGATAATCACCACGGTGTTACCTTTGTCGACAAGGCGATTAATCACATTCATCAGCACGCGGATATCCTCAAAATGCAATCCGGTTGTAGGTTCATCGAGCAGATAAAGTGTCTTGCCTGTATCGCGTTTAGAAAGCTCTGTCGCGAGCTTTACACGCTGGCTTTCACCACCCGAAAGGGTTGTCGACGGCTGACCAAGCTTGATATATCCCAAGCCGACATCCTGCAACACTTTTATTTTATTCAGAATAGTTGGAACATTCTCAAAAAACTCTACTGCCATATTTATTGTCATATCAAGCACGTCGGCAATAGACTTTCCTTTGTAACGCACCTCCAGCGTCTCGCGATTATAGCGTTTGCCGTGACACACCTCACAGGGCACCATCACGTCGGGCAGGAAGTTCATCTCCAATGTTTTGTATCCGTTACCGCCACACGCCTCGCAACGGCCGCCTGTCACATTAAAAGAGAAGCGTCCGGGTTTATAACCACGAATTTTAGCCTCGGGGAGGTCCACAAAAAGGTTGCGTATATCGGAAAATACTCCGGTATATGTAGCGGGGTTAGAGCGCGGTGTGCGGCCCAGAGGAGATTGGTCAACGTCGACAATCTTGTCAATATGTTCAATACCCTCAATTGTTGCATAGGGCAATGGTTCGCGCAGAGCGCGATAGAAATGTTTTGCAAGAATTGGTTGCAACGTATCATTTATGAGCGATGATTTTCCACCGCCCGAAACACCCGTTACACAAATGAGTTTGCCCAGCGGAAATTCTACATTTACATTCTTAAGATTGTTACCACAAGCACCGGTGAGCTTTATCGCCTTGCCGTTACCGGAACGGCGCACTGCCGGAATCTCAATCTTTTCCTTTCCGTTAAGGAAGCGTGCTGTCATTGTATTGCCCTTGAGCATATCACTGGGGGTGCCGGCAAAGACCACCTCACCACCCTTGCGACCTGCTTTTGGGCCAAGGTCGATGATATAATCCGATGCAAGCATAATATCGCGGTCGTGCTCCACGACAATCACAGTGTTGCCAATATCGCGCAATGATTTTAGAGAGGCTATCAACCTATCGTTGTCGCGTGGGTGGAGACCGATACTCGGCTCATCAAGAATATAAAAAACATTTACAAGTTGCGAGCCCACCTGTGTGGCAAGACGTATGCGCTGCCCCTCACCACCCGACAGAGAGGCCGATGAGCGGTTAAGCGAAAGATAGCCAAGCCCCACATCAAGCAAAAAGCCTATGCGTGTTTTAACCTCCTTAACAATCTCACCGGCGATAGCACGTTGTTTCTCGGTGAGCGAAGCATCAAGCTGCTCAAGCCACTCGTTCAGCGTTGTAATATCCATTGCTGCGAGTTCCGATATATTTTTCCCTGCAAGACGATAATGCAGAGCCTCTTTATTAAGACGTGCGCCACCACACTCGGGGCAGGTCTGCATCACAGAAAATTGCTCGGCCCAACGCTGCTCCTTTGCCGACACACTGCTCTCCTTTTGCAACTGAATATATTTCACAAGGCCATCATAGGTGGCAATGCTATCGTAAAACATCTCCGATGAGCTATTGAGTTTCAACGGCACCGGCGAGCCATAAAGTATCTCATCAAGAGCCTCATCGCTCAACTCCTCGACAGGAGTTTTTAAATCGGCATCGTAACGCGCGAGCACAGCCTCTATCTGCTGGAAGATTGACGAACGGCGATATTTCCCCAGTGGTGCCAATGCACCATCATAAACCGACAGAGAGCGGTCGGGGACAACCTTGTCAACGTCGACACAGCTTATAACGCCCAAGCCTTTACACTTTGGGCAGAAGCCCTGTGGCGAGTTAAAAGAGAAATTATGCGGGTCGGGTTCTTTATAGGAAAGCCCGGTAACAGGACACATCAAGCGTTTGCTGTAGTGTCGCACCTCGCCCGAGGGCATCTCCATAATCATCACCAAGCCATCACCCTGTGCAAGCGCTGTCGCAAGGCTTTGTTTGAGGCGCTGAGTATCCTTGGCATCAACGGCAAGTTTGTCAATAACCACCTCAATATCGTGGTTCTTATACCTCTCGAGCATCATACCGCGCGACATCTCGCACAACTCGCCATCAATGCGCACATTGAGATAGCCCTTGCGCATCATCTGCTCAAAAAGTTCTTTATAGTGTCCCTTACGTCCCTTCACCAATGGAGCAAGAATATATATTCGCTTGCCATCATAAGCATCGAGCAGCAGCTCAAGAATTTTCTCCTCGGTATATTTAACCATCTTCTCGCCCGAGAGATAAGAATAAGCATCGGCTGCACGCGAATAGAGCAAGCGCAGATAGTCGTATATCTCGGTAGTTGTTCCCACAGTGGAGCGTGGGTTTTTATTGGTTGTTTTTTGCTCAATAGAGATAACAGGGCTGAGACCGACAATTTTGTCCACATCGGGGCGCTCCATCCCACCCAAAAAGTTGCGGGCATAGGTTGAAAATGTCTCGAGGTAGCGACGTTGTCCCTCGGCAAAGATTGTATCAAAGGCTAACGACGATTTACCACTGCCACTGAGACCGGTAATCACAGTGAGTGAATCGTGCGGTATCTCAACATCTATATTCTTAAGGTTGTGCACTCGTGCACCAAAGACCTCAATTCTGCCCTTTTCTTCTCTCTCCATCATAGCTTATTTTGTCCCTTCAGAATATCCTCGCAGGAGGTTTACATCACGTTTAATATCATACTTTATACCATCGGCACCTTTGGCTTTTATCACCACAAAATAGACGCCGGCCTTCACAGGATTGCCATTATATGTGCCATCCCAGCCACAGCCCTCGCGGCCCATCTCATCGAGCCCCCAGCGGTAAAGCTCTTGCCCCCAACGATTGTAAATAGCTCCGTGAAATTCAATTATAGACTCTGTATTGTACACATTATAGTAGTCATTTATACCATCGCCGTTGGGCGAAAAAGCATTGGGAGCCTCCAATTTTGAAGGGTTAAGACTAATGCTGAAAGGCTGATAAGTCTCGGCATTGAAAGGCCAGATTATATCGCTATTTTCAATGCTTGTATAGGTTATATTCGGCATAACAGTGATTGTACCGCTCTCGCGCAGTTCAATATCAACGTTAGCATCGTGACGAACAAGATAGGGCGCACTCTCGCCATCCTTAAAAAACTCCCAAGTGCAGGTGAGTAAAAAGCCTTCCACCTCGGGAGCATTGGCATAAAATCTCACTGTCACAGGAGCTTCGCCCGAATACTCCCCGCCAATCTCAAGGTCGGTGAGCCCACCCTTTGAGTCAACGACAAGCGCCGTAGGCTTGGGAGCCTCAATTGTCTGAGCCTTTGCAGCCGGCACGCAAAGCAGCAGGAGCGATATTAAAACAGATATTCTTCTCATAAAATACAATTTCATTATATAACGCCAAAAGCGGAGAAAAAGTACACCGCAACGGCCGAAAAGCAAAAATAATAAATCCCGATGAAAAAACATAAACAATCCAAAGGTTTTAACCCTCTATTGCAAAAACTTTACAGAAAGCAAAAGCGAAAGCGAAAGCGAAGATAGGCGGCACTCGTTGAAAATAAAGCAAGCTTTATTCACTCGTTTGCACTATCTTTGCAGCAACCAACATCCAGCGCACTCTGCAGAGGATTATTTTTTAAAAGAAATACAGCGACTTTCCAATATATTGATAATAATTGTGTATCTTCGCAAGAAATTTGGTTCACTCCATTCAATGGAGTTTTGCCCACTATTTTTGTTATTATGAAAATCTGCAAAAAAATACTATTACTCCTTGCTTTTGTCATTGCAACGGCAGCCGTAAACGCACAGAACTCCAACCTTGTGAGCCACACTGTTGCTCAAGGGCAGACACTCTACTCTATCTCAAAGCTATACAACACCACTGTTGACGAGATTATAAAGTTCAACCCCGGAAGTGCCGAAAAACTTTCCGTTGGCCAGAAGCTCATCATCCCGCGCAACAGTGCAAAGAAGAAAACCGCAACAAAGACACACACCATTCAAAGCGGAGAGACACTCTATCGCCTGAGCAAAATGTATAATGTTACCACCGAGGAATTGTGCGCAGCAAACCCCGGCCTCTCAATAAACAATTTCCGCACCGGCGAGGTAATAGTTATCCCCACAAAGGAGCAAGACAAAAAAGACACCCCAACAGTTGCCACACAGCAGACAAAGGATGAGAAGCAGCTCACCATTGTTGGAATTCACAAGGTAAAGCGCAAAGAGAGCATTGAAAGCATTTGCGAGGAGTACAGCATCACCAAGGAGGATTTGATAAAAGCCAACCCAATACTCAAAGAGAAAAAGCTGAAGCGCAAGATGGAGCTACACATCCCAGCCCCGTCGGCAAAAGAGCAACCAGCACAGGAGATTGTTGCCAAGGAAGAGAAAAAAGAGATTATACAACATTACTCAAAAGGCATCAACGACGACAAGGTGCTGAACGTTGCCGTTATCCTCTCGTTCCTGCTCGACAGCTATGCACCCAAAGAACAAGCTCGTATGGTAGAATACTATCAAGGCTTTCTTATGGCAGTTGAACAGCTAAAGCGCGAGGGTTACTCATTCAACATCACCACCTACGACGCCGGAAAAAAAGAGAACAGCCTCGACAGTCTGCTAAAGAGCAGCGCTTTCAATGACGTCGAGATGATTTTCGGAGCATCATACCCCAAGCACAACAAAGAACTTGCTGCATTTGCTAAAGAACGCGAGATTCCACTGGTGATACCCTTCTCGAGCAAGAAAGACGAGGCCATAAACAACCACACCGTATACGTTGCCAACGGAATACAATCGTTTATCCTGCCACAGATAAGTTCAAGATTTATAAAAACGTTCCCCAATGCAAATGTAATCTTCATTGAGGATACAATAGAGAGCAACAAAAAGGAGTTTATCAAAAGCCTCACCACCGAGCTTGTAAACAACGAAATACCCCACACAACGTTGCCAATAGAGCTCATCTCCAACGAAGATTCCGTATTGGGAACACTAGCCAAAATCTATCAGGAAGAGAGAGAGATTATAGTAATCCCCACCTCATCATCGGCTACCACACTGAACACTTTGTTGCCATCTTTGTTACACGCAAGGAGCATAGACTCACTAAATGTGGCAAAGTTCAAGCTGTTCGGCTACCCCGAATGGCAGATACACGCAAAGGACACCCGAGAGTTGATGTATGAAGTAGACACCTATTTCTATGCAACATTCTACAGCCACTACGCACTGCCTCGTGTTGCCGAGTTCCAAGAGGATTTTATCCGTTGGTACAACCGCAGCATACAGAACATATATCCACGCTACGGAATGTTGGGATACGACACCGGCTATTTCTTCCTGCTCGCAGCCAGCCTCTACGGCAACCAGATGCACGAGAATATTAACCAAACACCATTCAACCCGGTGCAATCGGATTTCAAATTCGAACGCATCAGCGAGAAGGATGGTTTTATAAATAAAAAATTCTTCTTCATACATTTCTGTCCCGAATACTACATCGACAAGATGGATTTTGACCAGAACAGGTTTCAGGACAATTATGAAGAGATAATATTATAAATCCCCCACACGCAAACTTTGGGAGAGCAAACAGAGAACAATGAAAAAAGGTTTTTATATCATAACCCTGCTGCTGACAATGCTCGGCTCAGCTGTTCAAGCTCAGGTAGAGAGCCCCAGAAGCAGCCTCGAGGTGGGTGTTGCCGGTGGTATGAACCTGAGCCGAATGGAGTTTCAGCCATCTATCAGACAAGGACTGCAACAAGGCATTAACGGCGGTATCAATGTACGCTACACAAGCGAAAAATATTTTAGTATGATATGTGCCGCACAGATGGAGGTAAACTTTTCGCAGCGTGGAATGATTGAGGATTTTGACGACGGCACATCAAACTACTACAGCCGCCAGATAAACTACATCGAGGTACCATTCTTTGCACACGTATCGTGGGGCAAGGAGGAACGCGGATTTCAGTTTTTCTTAAATCTTGGACCTCAGTTCGGCTTCTTCATCAGCGAGAACGAGAAATACCACGGAGACTGGGATACCGAGAACCGTCCGGCAACCATAAAGCCACTATATGGCAAAACCATTGAGAATAAATTTGAATATGGCATCGCCGGAGGCTTAGGCTTGGAATACAAAAGCAAGATTGGAAATTTCTTTATTGAAGGCAGATACTTTTATGGTCTTTCCGATATATTCGGCAATTCAAAGACCGACGATTTTGGTCGCTCGGCAAACACCACAATAACAGCAAGAATTGGATATTCGATAAGAATATTCTAATACACATAAAAAAATGACGACCGCGGTCGTCATTTTTTTATATCATCTCATTCAACGATTCTTGTACATATCATCATAATACTTCTCATACTCGCCACTGGTGATATTATCCATCCACTCCTGATTATCGAGATACCAGCGGACAGTCTTTTCAATGCCCTCCTCAAACTGCAAGCTCGGCTCCCAGCCAAGCTCTTTTTGCAACTTTGTTGAGTCGATAGCATAGCGCATATCGTGTCCGGCACGGTCGGTAACGTATGTAATCAAGTCGAGCGAAGCTCCCTCGGGATTGCCCAACAAGCGATCAACAGTCTTTATAATAACCTTTATTATATCAATATTCTTCCACTCATTGAAGCCACCGATATTATAAGTATCGGCCACCTTGCCATTGTGGAATATCACATCAATGGCACGTGCGTGGTCAACCACATAAAGCCAATCGCGTACATTCTCACCCTTGCCATAGACAGGCAGCGGCTTGCGCTGACGAATGTTATTGATGAACAGCGGAATCAGCTTTTCAGGGAATTGATAAGGACCATAGTTATTTGAGCAGTTAGTAACTATTGTAGGCATTCCGTATGTGTCGTGGAAGGCGCGCACAAAGTGGTCGCTGCTAGCCTTTGAGGCTGAATAGGGGCTGTGTGGATTATACTTTGTTGTCTCATAGAAAAAGTCATCTCCATAGGCCAAATGATGCTCACCCGACGATGCCGTTGTTGTGAACGGAGGCTCCACGCCCTCGGGGTGATTCATCTCGAGTGCACCATAAACCTCATCAGTAGAGATATGATAGAAACGCTTGCCTTCATATTTTTCGGGCAGAGACTCCCAATAGAGCTTTGCAGCCTGAAGAAGCGATAGCGTACCCATCACATTTGTGCGTGCAAAAGTAAACGGGTCCTTTATCGAACGGTCAACGTGACTCTCGGCAGCAAGGTGAATAATACCATCAACCTTATGCTCAACCATCAGATTATACATTGCATCAAAATCACAAATATCAGCTTTAAAGAATGTATAGTTAGGTCTATCCTCAATATCTTTCAGATTGGCAAGATTACCTGCGTATGTAAGTTTATCGACATTGATAATATGATACTCGGGGTATTTATTTACAAGCAAGCGCACAACGTGTGAACCTATGAAGCCGGCACCGCCGGTAACAATTATGCTACGTTTCATAACTTTTATGCTGTTTATTTATTATTCTTTATCCTTTTGATACAATACTCCATCGACTCTCTCCAGTGTGGGATATCAATATCGAATGTGTTTTTTATCTTTGTCTTGTCGAGCACCGAGTATGGCGGACGTGTCACCGGCGAAGGAAATTCGCTGCTGTGACAAGGGTTGATGCGACAATTTGTATTGCCGGCAACCGCCGCAATCTCTACGGCAAAATCATACCAAGAGCAAACACCCTCGTTCGAGAAATGATATACACCCTCGTTACCCTCGTAAACCCCGGCCTCAATTATTGAAAATATTGCCAAAGCAAGATCGCCGGCGTATGTAGGTGTTCCCACTTGGTCAAAAACAACATTCAACTGTTCTCTCTCGGCAGTGAGGCGCATCATTGTCTTTAGGAAGTTATTGCCGAACTCACTATAAAGCCACGCAGTGCGAAAGACAAGAGCCTTGCATCCGCTCTCGGCAATCGCCTGCTCGCCGTGCAGTTTAGTGCGGCCGTAGACACCCAGAGGGTTGAGTGGCATATCCTCGGTGCGCGGAGTATTACCCTCGCTGCCAAAAACATAATCGGTAGAGACGTGGAATAATGTTCCTCCCACCTCTTTCATTGCAGCGGCAAGATTGGCAACAGCAGTAGCATTTATCAGTTCGGCGGTAGCCTCATCACTCTCGGCCTTGTCTACATTGGTGTAAGCGGCACAATTAACAATCAAATCAATAGATGCCACCTTTACAACATTCATCACCGCAGCGGCATTTGTTATATCAAGCTCGGCTACATCAGTAAAGATGTAATTGTTTGGAGAGACAGCCCCCAAACGACGCATCTCGCTACCCAACTGTCCGTTAGCACCCGTTACAAGTATATTCATTTTTAGTACAATTTTTCGTTATAATCAAAAAGATAATCGGCCTCATTAATATTCTTGCTCAACCTATCCTTCTCCGAGAGCAGCACCTTATCGACCGGAATTCTCCAGTCAATAGCAAGTTCAGGATCGTTCCACGCCACAGCTCCCTCGCTCTCCTTGTTATAGAAATTATCGCATTTATACTGGAACACAGCCTCGTCGGTCAGCACCGCAAAGCCGTGGGCAAAGCCTCGTGGAACAAAGAACTGACGATGATTATCCTCGGAGAGTTCAACGGCCACATATTTTCCAAAGGTTGGAGAGCCCTTGCGAATATCTACCGCCACATCAAGCACCGCACCTTTAATGCAGCGCACCAATTTACTTTGGCAATACGGCGGTTTTTGAAAATGAAGGCCACGCAACACACCGTATGACGATTTTGACTGATTGTCCTGTACAAAGGTCGTACGACACACCTTCTCCTCGAACTCGCGTTGCGAAAAAGACTCATAGAAATAACCTCTATCGTCCTTGAATATTCGTGGTTCAATAATCACCACCCCATCTATTTCGGTCTTTATTACTTCCATATAGTCAATCAATGTTTGCTCCGGAATGCTCCACCTCGGTAATAACCTTTAACAGATACTGTCCGTACTGATTTTTTATCATCGGCTGTGCCACCTCGCGCAGTTTGTCGGCTGTAATCCACCCTTTGCGATAAGCAATACCCTCGAGACAAGCAATCTTCAGCCCCTGACGTTTCTCAATCACCTCGACAAAGATAGAAGCCTCGGCAAGCGAGTCGTGTGTTCCGGTGTCGAGCCAAGCAAAGCCACGCGGAAGAGTTTGAACCTTTAATTCACCATCGCCAAGGAAGCGTTGGTTAACAGTTGTTATCTCAAGCTCGCCACGTGCCGATGGCTTAATATTCTTGGCAACCTCAACAACCTTGTTGGGATAGAAGTAGAGGCCCACTACTGCATAGTTCGATTTTGGAGTAGAGGGTTTTTCCTCAATAGAGAGACAATTACCCTCTTTGTCAAACTCGGCCACTCCGTAGCGCTCGGGGTCGTTCACCCAATAGCCAAAGACAGTAGCCTTATTGTTATTTTCGGCATTTGCCACAGCCTCCTTCAACATTCTTGTAAAATCGGCACCGTGGAAAATGTTGTCACCCAACACAAGGCACACAGAATCGTCGCCAATAAACTCCTCTCCAATGATAAAAGCCTGTGCCAAGCCATCGGGCGAAGGCTGTTCGGCATACTCAAAGCGAACGCCATAGTCACTACCGTCACCCAGCAGACGCTTGAAAGAGGGCAAATCATTTGGGGTAGATATAATCAATATCTCCTTTATCCCGGCAAGCATCAGCACCGAAATAGGATAATATATCATCGGCTTGTCATATATTGGCAATAACTGCTTACTAACGCCCTTGGTTATTGGATAAAGACGAGTACCCGACCCTCCTGCCAAAACAATTCCTTTCATAATATAATGCTTTATATAATATTCACTATTCAAACCATTTGAAACAGACAATGGTTCTACTCACACACAATGTTTCTTAATATTTACAAATATAATACAACTATGCATAATGGCGAACATAAGAGCCGAAGAAATTGCGACTCCCCACATAAACACCAACGGCACAGCCTCGTTCCCCTGCGAAACAACCCTCAAAATATCGGCAAGCAGAGGATACACACAAGTTGCCACAACAGCCGCAAGCAGCCACATTGCAACATCGGCAACAAAAGCAGCATTGCGGTATATCTTTGAAATTTCAGTAGCAGAATAACCTATTGAATAGAGATTAGTGATTTTCTCTCTGTTCTTTTCAATCAACAACAGAATACTTATGACAAGCAGAACAAATGCCAGAAGAGAGAACAGCGCCCCCACGGCAACAATTATATATATTAATCCATATATAAAGTTCTGCAAGCGCACAGGAGTAGCATCGCCCTCAATAACATATCCCTCTGCCGAGAGAAAATCCAACGTAGCCTCATCAAACTCACTGGCATTAGTTGTCAGCATAAGACGCGAGGGCTTTTCCTTTACCCCGGGAGCATAAAGAGCATTAGCCTCATTCAAGAACTTCCACGGAACAAGTATTGTGTTGAATTTATCAGTCAAGCCATAAATCACAGCATTGTGACGCACTCTGCCATTGCCGGTCTCAACAACAAGCGTCAAAGGCAGATAGCCCACCATATCATCGCTAATCTGCGGTAAGTTACTCGAAGCAGCGTAACCAAAATTATACAAATTAAGATAGTTGCGCGGTATTATCACCGGAACCACTTTGGCATCAACACCACCCTCCCAGCTGCAAGGCACCCCATCTACCGGAGTGTAATTACCCACCACAAACTCATCGGGGATAGCCTCTAGGAAAATATCGGTAGAAATTCCTGCCGACGCAATAGAGAGCAATGCCCCCACCTCAAAGCGCGAAGCCACAAAACAGCCAACCGAAGCTATCGACGGCATCTCCTCAAGCTCTTCAATCTCATCGTCACTAAAAGTGGGACTCTTCCCCAAAAGGCTGTTGATTGTGGCATTGGCAGGGAGAGCCTTATTTATAACCACCGAGCTCGACGACAAAGAACTGCCGGCGCTATCAATGGAGCGGAAACTGCAATAAGCCCCCACCCCAAGCAACACAATGAGCGCTCCCAACAAATTCACAGCCAAGAAAGCCGTAATCTGCAGGATACTTACATTTTGCTTCAGTAGCTTATACAACAACCCCATTATCGCATTTTACAATTTCAGCACCTTGTCATATTCATAGGGTAAGCTGTACCCTATTGATGTAACAACGACACCAACATTATCTTTTTGCTGCCTCTCGCGCAACATTTGCGCCACGATGGCAACATTCTTTTCATCAAGATGACTTATCGGTTCATCGAGAATAATAAAATCACAAGGCTGCGCCAATGCCCTTACAAAAGCCACCCTCTGCTGTTGCCCAAGCGACAAAGTAGCACAAGGCGTGTCGAGCAGAGCACCCAAGCCAAGCCTTGTAAGCATCTCACGAGCCTCGCACTCTTTCAAAAAACCCGTCAGGCGACTCTTAAGCATCACATTCTCAACAGCCGTAAGCTCGGGAAACAGTCTGCAATCCTGAAACATCACCGCGAGCGCACTCTTGCGCAGCTTGGTAAAATCATCTTTTGAACGCGCACACACCTCGACACCTGAATTCTCGAATTTTATCGTGCCTGTATAATCATTGCGCAAGCCGCAAAGAAAGCTGCAAAAAGAGGACTTTCCACGGCCCGAGCCGGCCTCGACAAGATACGATTTTCCCTTGTGAATTCTAAGTGTAGTATTAAAAACCTCTGACGGCACACCATCTGTTGGTGTGCCGACAAAAGCCTTTAAATTAAGGTTATCGAGTGTGATACAATCAATCATCTTTCAATCAAGCTGTTTCGCACCGCAGAACTAATAAGTTTATCAACAATAAACTTCAAAGAGTTCACATTTTCATTTGCAGTGTTCACTCTAAAACAAGCATTGTCAATATTCGTGTCAATAGTCATATTGTCTATTGTGTTCAGCAAATCAATCAACAAAGCATCGTCCTGCGGATTAGAGCTCGCATTGTAGCTAATATACTCAACAAGCATCTCACGAACGGGCTTAAAATCGACAACAATATCATTTTTAGCCGCAGCAAAAAGCTCATTGCTCTTCAAATTCTTTTTCAGAGGCTGCAATTTACCCTTTACACAAACCTTGTTGTAAAGATTCTCGGGCATCACCATTATCGAATTATCCTTATACATAAGGTAATAATCACTTAAATCAAGTGAATATACATCCTCATCAACCATTGTTGTGCCCAAATCAAACTGAGCATAAGCAATCAGCAGGTCAAACAACGAGCGGTCGCTGCAATCCACAGCCAGCATAAGCTGCATATCCTCAACATCTTCACCATTTGCCCAAGCAGCCAAGGTGTAGTCGCCGCTCAAAGCAACAAGCAAATCCTTTAAAACATCCTTGCTCACACCACTCTTTGCAAGCTCTTTTTGCAAGCCAACAGCCTCAAGAACGTCGAACAACTGAAGCAGATTAAAATTATATCCAACCAAAGCAAAGCTTTTTTCCGGTATATAATCAAAATGACGACGTGTAGACTTTTTAGCAACCGTTCCAAAGAGCTCACGGAACTCGGCCGGCAACTCTTGCGATGATTTCAGCTCGGCGCAACCATTCTTGAAATCGAGAGAACAGAAAGCAACATTATCCTTTGCCATAGCAACAAGCGGAAGCAGTTCTCTTTCAACAAGATTATTCTCAATCATATACCCCACAAGTGGCGCATAGTTTATCACATAAGCCACATCCTCGGTACTCTTGAACAGTTGAGCGAACTTCTTATCGTTTACAGCTCTTTTTGAATCGGCAAGAGTTATATATGACTGCAAATCGGCACCACCCTCATCCAACACAATCAGCACTTTATCGGTGTCATAAGCAATTTCAATCGTAGGTTCACCAACCGAAGTATAAAAATCCTCATCGACAGGTGTCAGACAGGTCATACCATCCTTTTTCTTTGACTCAAACTCATCCTCGAGGAAAGTTGAGACTGTGTTCTCAAATGTTGAAGCATTGCCCATTTTTGCAGTAACCACCACCTGTACAGTCTCCAAATTCAGCACTGCCAGATACACTGGAGCATTTACATCAAGACCCGATGCTGCAGGATTTTCAAAAATCTCCTTTAGCAAAGAATGTTGTTTCTTGGGCAGCTCTGCAATATAATTTTCAACCCCTAACTTCACAAAGGTATTATTCTGAATATCCGATTTTTTAAGCAGATTGCCAATCTCCACTTTCGACACAACCATTGCATCGCCGGGAATAACATTCAAGTATGCATCCTTAGCGACCTTGTTGCCGCCGCACGCTGCAACAAGCAGCGTGCATAGCAACAGGATAAACGATTTTATGATATTCTTTTTCATTTTCAATCAAACATTTGAAACGAGGAGTATTACTCCTTGATAAGTTCAAACTCTGCACCCGAAGCAAAGTCCAAGCCATTCTGTGAGCTTGTAGCAGTGAAACGCACGTAGCGTGCCTTTGCCGACTTACCAAAGAGAACCGATTGTTTCTCGGCGCTATAGGGGAACTCACCCTCAGCAACCAAAGACCACTCCTTGCCGTCGAGGCTCACCTCGAACTTGTAACCCTTAACGTTACCATTGTTACCATTCTGACGAGGCATATACTTAAAGCCCTTGATTGTAACCTCGTTGATAGCATCGAACTCAATCCAGTGAGGATAGTTGGCAACAGTCACCGAGTACATTGAGTGCCAGATTGTTGTTGGGTCGCCATCGAGCATCATCTCAGGACCGCTACCCGGCTCAGAGCTTGAAGAGGCTGTAACAACAACAGGAACAGAAGTAATCTCCTCAAAGTTATATGTAGCCTTCAAATCAGGGGTAGCCTTTTCCCAAACAGTGATGCTGCCGCCAACGTTAAAGTCAATAGGCTCGGTATACTTCACAGCCTTTCCTTTCTTGCCTACCTTGTAGTAAATCTCGGCACCCGGCTTGTTACAAGCCATCTTGACAACACCACGAAGGTCGCGTGCCACAAGCACCGGAGCAACACCCGAAGACTTAACGTCAGCCTTTGCAACATAATCGTCGCCGGCCTTCACGGGGCGCATAATGAAGCCCATAGAGTTCTCGCCGCCCTTCACAAGCTGATGGTCGAGAGCATAACCCTGTCCGCAGCTTGCACCACCAAGACCGGTAACCTTCTTGTCGATATTGAACCATACAGATGATGACTGTGGCAACTGGTGCGGGTGACCGGCCAAGGTCATCTCAACAGCGTTCCAAGGAAGCGCACTTGTGCACAAGCCCTCGGTCGACACAAAAATCACGCCATTGCCTTCAACGTCGGTGAGCGCAGCCCAACGAACATCCTCGCGGTTAGCCATATCCTGTGGCTTGGGGAATGGAACGAACTGGTCAATAACCGAGCTATTATACTGCTGAACAAAAGCACCATCGCAACGGTCGTTGTAGTTATTCCAAGGACCACGACCATAATATGTATATTGGTTCAAGTTCGCAGGCAACTGCATCTCAAAGCCAAGGCGTGCAAGAATCTGATTAGCCTCAGAGCCCATTATCACGCTGTTAAGTTCAACCGAACCATCAGGATAAATTGTCCAAATTCTGTTAGAGATAAAGTGGAAAGCTGTTGGTGACATCTCGTGCTTTGAATCAACAATCTCGAAGCTGCTGTTTGGCAAGCGGTTGCAGTTTGACTGATGCTTTGCCTGTGTGCGCACGATGTACTGCAACACCATTGAGCCGTCATTGTTCTTCTTTGTTGTAAAAGACATCACGCTATCCTGCAAATTGTGCAAGCCAATAGAGAACCAACGGTTGAAGAACCAAGTATCATTGTCAACCGGAGCACGGAAGGCGCTCATCTTCATTGATTTTCCGCCCTCGAGCACTGTTGTTCCATCATAATCAACGCTGTAAAGCACACCCTTCTTGTTGTCAAAAACAATCTTGAAAGGATTTTCGCCACCGGTGAGAACAGTCTGCGCAGCAGCCTTGTCGTTCTTCATCGCAATCTTGACACTGCTCTTTGCAGCATCGGCAATGAACGCGCTCTTTGCAGCATCCTTCAACGGCAACTGCTCCTCCATCTGCACATAGCCCTTCTTGCCCCAAGGCATATCCTCCTTGAGCAAGAACTGAACCTTTACAAAATACTCTTTATTTGCAGCAAGGCCATCGGTGTTGAATTTGAGTTTGAAAGCGCTCTTTGCACGTGGAGCAATCTTTGTTCCGGGCAAGAAGTATGAGTCAATCTGCTTGCCATCCTCCCAAAGAGAGAATTTGATGTCAAGGTCGCACAAGCAGTTGAAATAGCGTTTGTTAAAGATTTCAACCTCGCCGGTCTCGAGCATTTTCACGCCAACATTCTGATAAACCTTCTTAACCTCGTAGTATTCGGGCTTTGGAGAGTGGTCGGGGAACATAACACCATTCATACAGAATGTAAAATCTGTTGGGCGGTCGCCAAAATCACCACCATAAGCATAATACTGTGACTTGCCAATTGAATCATAGTGCAAGAAAGCCTGATCGGCCCAGTCCCAAATAGCACCGCCAATGTAGAAGTTTGTGCTCTCGATAGCCTCCCAATAATCGGCAAGACCACCACCGGCATTACCCATTGAGTGAGCATATTCCGAGATGTGGAAAGGATATTTCATATAAGGATTCTGACCCTTTACGTCGTTGCGTGTTCCGGCGATTGAAGGATACTGGTTAGAACCCATATCAACGATGCTGTTGTTACGCTCATACTGAACAGGGCGTGACGCATCAAAAGCCTTCAAGGCATTGTAAGCCTTCACAAAGTTATCACCGGGGCCGGCCTCGTTACCGAGCGACCAGATGCAAACTGAAGGGTTGTTGATTGTAGCATAAGCCATCTCCATCACACGTGCAACGTGAGCATCGGTAAATTCCGGAACGTGTGAAAGCGACTCCTTGCCATAGTAATATTCGTGGCTCTCAATGTTTGCCTCGTCCTCGAGGTAGATACCATATTTGTCGCAAAGATAGTACCAATAGGGAGCATCGGGATAGTGAGAGTTACGAACGTGGTTGATATTACCCTGAAGCATAAGCATCACCTCTTTCTCCATCTGCTCGCGAGTGATGTAGTGACCGGTGTGGATATTGTTCTCGTGGCGGTTCACACCCTTCATCTTGATGGGCTTACCATTCAGATAGTAGTAACGGCCCGCCAAGCCAAATTCATCCTCTGAAGCTTCGGTATCTCTGATTTCAATCTCGCGGAATCCCATATAAGTAGAAGCTGTCTCAACCACTCTACCCTTTTTGTCGAGCAAAGAGACAACCAATGTGTAGCGGTTAGGAATCTCAGCACTCCACTTTGCAGGGTCGGCAACAGGCATATCAATCTTCAATGTAGTTGTCTTGCCGGCAAGAAGTTCGCTCACAGGAGCCACCATTGATGCACCCTCAACAATCTCGTTCTCATCGCTGTAGAGAGCATTTTTGTAGAGCTGCACCTTCACCTGATACTTCTTCGCTTTCTTTGCGGTGAGGTTACGCACGTCAACTTCAATATCCGCAACAGCATCCTTATACTCGGCATCGAGCTCTGTGCGCACACGAATATCGCGCAGCTCAACGGGGTTTGTAGCTGTCAAAGAGACAGTGCGGAAGATACCCGCCAAGCGGAACATATCCTGTGCCTCAAGGAAAGAGCCGTCGCTGTTGCGATAAACCTCAACAGCCACAACATTCTCGCCTTTAACAAGATATTTTGTAATATTGAAAGCTGCAAGATTGCGAGAATTCTTTGAAAAGCCCACATACTTGCCATTTATCCAGAGGTAGAAGAATGAGTCTACACCATCGAAATTGATGTAAATCTCGCGGCCGTTCCAATCCTCGGGCACTGTAAATGTGCGACGATAAGAACCCACCTCGTTACGGTTCTTGTATGTGCCCCACTCTTTTGAAGGCTCGCGCATCACGCCGCCCTTCCAGTCGCCAACAGCAACCTGATGATGGAAGATAACCTTTTGGTTGGTGTAAATTGGCATACCATACTTTTGTGAGCCATCGGGCTGCAAGCCATAAACATTCCAGTTCATTGGTACTTGAACCTCATCCCAAGCCGACACATCGTAATCGGTCTTGAAGAAATCCACAGGACGCTCCCAAGGATTACCCACCCAATTAAATCTCCAAGTACCGTCGAGCGACATATAATACTTGCTATTCTCGGGTAATACTTTACGAGCAGCATCCTCGCTGTCAAAAGTAAAGAACCAAGCCTTTGGTTGCTCCTTATTGAGAGCAAGTTCCTCGGGCGATTCCCACTCGACAAGGCCGGGGGCCTGTCCTTTCACATAGCCATAACCACGAGGTGCCTCGACATCACCGTAAGCAAAGCCTCTGAGATTTTGGGCAGTAGCACTCATTGACAGAGAAAAAGCTGCCAACAACGCCATAACGAATTGTTTTTTCATAAAATAGTTATTTATAAATTAATATAATTTTATTCTAACACACAGCGCGCACGCGCAAAACTTTTGTAAAGTTAACACATATTTTGCAAAATAAAAAAAAATAGAGTGCCCAAGTTTTACATAAAAAACCAAGCGCTGTAAAATCGATACAAAAAAGCCCAGAAAAAAGAACCGATTATGCAGTAATTTTTATTTACAAAATAATAAAAAGAAAAAAAAAACGCCAAAATCGCGGCACAAAAAAAATGAGACCTGCAGAACAAGCCTCATTTTCAACTTTCGACGCTACAAATTAGTTCTTAGCAGCCTCGAGAGAAGCCTTACGGAAAGCCTTCATAGCCTTCTCAAGCTCCAAAGAAGCCTTGCGTGCACGTGTACCTGCAGCCTTGTTACCCTTTTCAGCCTGAGCTGTTGCATCAGCTGCGAATGCAGCATAAGTCTCCTCGATTTTTGCGATAAGTTCTTTCATAATACTTTCTGTTATTAAAGTTAACGATGCACAAAGATAACAAAAATCGGAATAACAAGGCATAAATATGATTTTTTTTGTTTTTTTTCTTTAAAAAAGTTCTTTTTTTCAAAAAAACGGCTCCACAATAGAGAGTGAAGAGCTTTTAAAAAAGAAAAAACAGGTGACAAACAGCTGTTTTTGCAACATATACCTATATATAAAGGTAACAGACACCCCCCTGAGAAAGTTTTTTTTCAACCAGCAAAGAGGGAAAAGCAACCCTTAAAACCCCATCCATAAAAGCCCCGCCGCCTCAAAAGTAAAATATTTTTACACAAACAACCAAACATCCACCATAAAGCAACAATAAGAAATTATTTTTCAAAAATAAAAAAAACAAAAAATTAAAGCTTTGTACAAATATAATTAGTAACTTTGTAGAAATTTGCGCGCGTACATAATCAAGAGCGCGCAGAATTCACACTAACAACCAACGTTTTATGAAAGCTGCAAAAAGCATCTCTAAAAAAAGGAGCCAAACAAACAGTTTTAGCATCAACGAAATACTGAATGCCATACTGTCTAAATGGTATTTAATCATAATCTCCATCGCCATCACGGTGGGATACTCTCTCTACAACATTGCAAGAATAGAACCCGTATACACCCGCAGCACCCAAGTTCTTATAAAATCCGGACAAAAGGGAACAAGCCTCGACGAGCAGATGGAGATATTTGCCAATATGGGATTTCGTTCATCTACAAGCTTATACAACGAGGTTTACACTTTTAAAGCACCCGAGACAACTATCGAGACTGCTCGCAGGTTGAACCTGAATATAGAGTACAGCCAAAAAGGTAAATTCCACTCCACTACTCTCTATGGCGCCACAGTGCCCGTGCGTGCCGATTTTTGTGATATCGACCCGCAGGGAGTTGCAGGCTTTGACATTGAGATTAACCCAGACAGCACATTTACTCTATCAAATTTCAGTGGTGAGACCATCGCCGAGCAGCGCATCGTCAATGGCAAACTCAGCAGCGACTCGCTCACATTTGCTGCAACCCCGGTGGGAACAATCGCACTAAGCCACAACCCATCGTACAAGATAAGAAAGCCCATCAGCTACACAGTAAAACACATAGGGCTCGACCACGCAACAGGCAAATACATTGGCAGGCTCGGATACACCTTCAGCGAAGAGAACAGCAACATAATTTCAATATCCATCAACGACAACTCCATTGAACGCGCCGATGATATTTTGCGAACAATCGTAGAGGTCTACAACGAGAACTATATAAAAGACAAGAACAAGGCCGCCAAAGAGACAAAATCTTTCATCGACACAAGGCTTACATTTGTCAGTAACGAGCTCGACAAGATTGAGAGCGACATTTCTGCATTCAAGAGCGACAACCTGCTGCCGGACATTGAAACACAATCGGAAATGTTGCTGGCCAAAGAGCGCGACCTGAGCAAACAACACATTGCAGCAAAGAAAGAACTCGAAAAAAGCGAGTATTTCCTCAAGAGCATAAAGAGCAATGCAAAAGAACACTCATTGTTGCCAATCAACTCAGGCATAAACAACTCTAATATAAACTCTCAGATTGTGCAGTTCAACACAATGATGATTGAGCGCAACAACCTTGCAAGCAAGAGCAGCGAGGACAATCCAGCCGTGAGGGATATCGACCTTGTTCTCTCATCGCTTCGCAGCGCCATACTCTCATCAATAAACACACACATCAAGGGTATTACAACAAATCTAGAGTCTCTTGACAAAGAGTGGAAAAACCTGCAAAGCGAGATAGCGAAAAACCCCACACACACCACATTCCTTGCCAGCGCAGAGCGTGAGCAAAGCGTAAAGGAGAAAATCTATCTCTTCCTTTTGCAAAAACGAGAGGAGAACCAGCTCTCACAGGAGTTCACCCCCAACAGGACACGCATCCTCACTCCCCCATCGGGCAGCTACACACCAACAGCGCCACAAAAGACAAAATCGCTATTCTTTGCAGTCATCATAGGACTTTTGGTACCAACCGGGCTCATCTGTCTAATAGAAGTCTCAAACACAAGAGTCAGAGGACGCAAAGACCTCGACGTGCTTAGCGTGCCCATCATTGGCGAGATTCCGCAAAATGGCAAAAAAAGATTTAGCAGAACCAGACACCTTTTAACCAAGCTCAAACTCATCGGCAGGAGAGAAAAAGAGGATAAATCGACCAGTGTTGTAAAAGAGGGCTCACGCAACGCCATTAACGAAGCCTTTCGCGTTCTAAGAACCAACCTTGAATTCATCACACGCGACAAAGAACAAAGCACAATTATATTCACATCCTTCAACCCCGGCAGTGGAAAAACATTCTGTATTCTCAACACAGCAATAAGCCTTGCCATCAAGGGCGAGAAGGTTCTTGTGATAGATGGTGATATGCGCCACGCATCATTGTCAAGCTACGTCGACTCTTGCGAGACAGGATTGAGTAACTACCTTGCAAAAGAGGTCGACACCCTTAGCGAGATTATTGTCGAGGACAAGAACCATCCAAGCCTCCACATTATCCCAACAGGCACTATCCCACCCAATCCAACCGAGTTGCTTGAGTCGGACCGCCTTGCCACACTGCTCAAAGATGCCGAAAAAAAATACAAATACATATTCATTGACTGTCCGCCAATAGACATTGTGGCCGATACACACATTATTGAGAAGTACGCGACAAACTGCATTTTCTTGATACGTTGTGGATTGTTGGAACGCTCAATGCTCGACGAGATTGAGAACATATACAAGGAGAAGAAGCTCAATAACTTATCAGTAATTCTCAACGGCATTGATATGAAAGCCGGCAAGTATGGCTACAAGTATGGTTACAACAGCGGCAGCAACTACTCATACGGTCCAAGAAAAAAGTAAAATACAATTTATTTTCATAACGCATAACGAGAGCGGTTGCCGCTCTCGTTATGCATTATATTGATAGCAGTTTTCACGGCTCACCTGCAAAATCTGGGTGTATTCTATTGATTTATAGAATTGATTGTAGTT
>JAZRMQ010000046.1:0-22263 GCA_045647745.1 Bacteroidaceae bacterium
ATCAATGGGTTACCCCGATGGTGAAAAGCCCGAGGCAAAGCCAAGGGATTTGGGTAAGGTTAAGTATATAGATTGAAATTAATAATATAACGTGAGTTCGATATAAGAATTTATACTAAAATTTAGTGTATTTTGTCATTCCGAACCTTGTGTGAGGAATCTCATTATTCGCGGATTCAGAGATCCTTTGACAATCCTTGCTTATCGCAACCTACACGGCGCAAACTTCGCCTGCGCTACGTGTAACCAACTGCTGCAAGCATTGTCGAACTAAAGTTTCGTCGCTACGCTCTGTCGGGATGACAGGTTCGCGATTTGATTTAGCTTATATCGAACTCACGTTAATATAAAAATGATAAGAGGATAGACTTTATTGGTCTATCCTTTTATTATTTACACTGGAGCGGGTTGACGTTCCACCATCACCGCGCGTTCACCGTTGAAGATGTGAAGCCTTAACTCCTCCATAATATAACGTATGGCAAGTTGTGCTTTCACCGAATTGCCAGCCTTGTCAATTGGCGGCGCGAATGCGGCAATACCAAAGATACCGGGAAGTACACCAATGATACCGCCGCCCACGCCTGATTTAGCGGGTATTCCACTCCTGAACATCCAATCGCCCGTGTGTTCATACATTCCCACAGTTGCAATCATAGATGTTATCTTTTCGCTTAGTGCAGCAGGAAAGACATTCCTTTTTGTCACAGGGTTATATCCGCCGAAAGCAATGGTCGCTGCCATAGTCGATAGTTGTGTTGCTGTCACGCCCAAGGAGCATTGACGAGTGTACAGGTCGAGTGACATTTCGGGGTCGTCATATATGCGGTCGTAACTCTTTAGCAACCACGCAATAGCGCGGTTATTATGGTTGCTTACGCTCTCCGACTTGTAAAGTTCTCTTATCAGCTCTGGCTCACTGCCACACAGCTCGGTGATATTCTGCATCATCGTCTCCCACTTCCCGCGGCTGTTGCCAACCGGGCAAACCATACTCACAGCAGATATAGCCCCTGCATTTACCAAAGGGGTAGAAGGGTGCTCGTTCTCGAGCAGTATCGCGAGTATGGAATTGAAAGGCATTCCGGTTGCGTCTGCACCAATCATATCGATGATTGTTTCGGGTCCGTACTCCTTTAACACCAGCAACGCTGTTGCCACTTTGGATATTGACTCAATGCCGAACCGATAGTTACAATCGCCCACAGTGAGCACCTCGCCATCCTTCAGGCAGATAGATATACCAAAAAGGTCTTTGTTAACATTGGCAAGATAGGGTATGTAGTCGGCATTTTTGCCGCTACTATCGTTTTTAAACCTCCTGTATGCCTCATTGAGGGCTGCCTTTAGTTCCTCGCGTGTAATCCTTCTATCCCTGTTCATAATCATCTAATCTTATAGGTTTATTTATTACTTACCCGTGTGGGTGTAGACAGTGCCTTTGACCTTGATATTGCTCTCGATACTCAAGCGCGATGGTGTGGGGTACTGCAGCTTTTCAAGCTCGGTAACAGCAGCCTCAATATCGCCAAGCAATTGGTCGGCCATATCTCGGCTAAATCCTTGGCGCACCACGATGCGCATAACAATTGTTGTCTCAAGAGTCTTTGGCAAGGTGTATGCCGGCACCATCCAACCATTCTGACGCAACTTGTCTTGCAAGTCGTAAAGTGTCCATTTACACTGCTTCGCGTGCTCCTTCTTCATCTCCCAGATGAATAGCGGGTTGCAAACCTCGGTGCTGTAATTTTTAAATGGTTTCATCTTTCCAATCTCGCTATGCAGGTATTTTGCCACCTCCATAGAATTATGCTGTATCTCCTTATAACCCTCGTAGCCAAGGCGTATGAATTGGTAATATTGTCCCAAAATCTGCGCTGCGGGGCGTGAGAAATTTAATCCAACCTGTGTTACGTCGGCGCCAAGATAGTTGACACTGAACGACATACTATCGGGGAGGAATTTCTTGTCTTTCCACACAATCCAGCCAAGTCCCGGGTAGACAAGTCCATACTTGTGGCCGCTGGTGCTGATTGAAAGTACCCATTTGAGGCGGAAATCCCACTCAAGCTCGGGGTTAATGAACGGCATTATAAAACCGCCCGATGCAGCATCAACGTGGATAGGAATATCGTATCCTGTCTTTTTGTTGTACTCGTCAAGAGCCTCGTTCAAGGCTTTTACGTCATCGTTAAGTCCGGTCCAAGTGACACCCATAATGGGGACAACGCATATTGTATTCTCGTCGCACATTGCGATGGCGTCCTTGGGGTCTAGTGTCAGCTTCTCGTTGCTGAGTGGCACGGTGCGCATCTCAATCTGCCACAACTGGGCAAACTTTTCCCACACCACCTGATAGGCTGCCGAGATTACAAAGTTTGGCTTGTCGCAAGGCTTGCCTTCGGCAGTGCGGCGTTTTTTCCATCGTTGCCACGCTGCCACGCCACCAAGCATACAGGCTTCGCTCGAACCAATACCCAATGCTCCGGCTTTCCATTTGGCCTGCTCGGGGCTGTTCCATAGGTTGGCGATGATGTTGATGCACTTAGCGCACATTACAGCTACACGTGGATATTCAGTCTCGTCAATGTAGTTAATGTCAATGGCATCATTCATTAGCTTGGTGGCGTACGGGTCCATATATGTTGTTACAAACGTTGCCATATTCAAGCGTGGCTGAGTTTGTGCAATAGTTTCGTCTTTCACCATTCTGTAAGCAATTTCAGGAGTGGTGGAGTGTTGTGGGATTTTATCACAAGGAGCGCTTTTAAGCATCTCTTCCGACCCAAAGACTGGTGCACACATTGTTGTTTTACAATTTTCTTGTTTCATCATTTCTTGTTTTTAAAAGGTTAATAATGTTCGTTGTATTTTTCAAACATCAACAATGCTTTTATGGTTCGCATTTTTGCCATTTTTATGATGTTGCAACATTTCTCTCCTTTTGCTTGTTATGAAATTGTCTTTTAAAAGAGTTTTGATTATGAATGGTGATGAGAATTTGAGAAAAGTTACTTTTGGAACAGCAACTATGGTTAATACCGGCAAGGGAGTCATTACAATTTGGGCACTGTTTGGAATATGGTCTGTGGCTGCGCTCACGTCGTTGCCGGGGCTTGCCGTTTCTCCTATACTTGAGAAACTGGCTACGATATTCCCCAAAGCCACCGACCTTGATTTGCAACTGTTAACAACTTTGCCCTCCCTGCTTATAATACCTTTTATATTATTCGCCGGCTATATAAGCAACAGGATAGGATATATTAAATTGTTATACATTGGATTGTGGCTCTTTCTTTTGAGTGGTGCCTTGTATTTTATCTCGGGTACTATCGGACAATTGATTGCTGTGAGCGCGATGCTTGGTGTGGGCGCCGGAATAATAATTCCATTTTCAACCTCATTGGTGTCAATGTTTTTCAGTGGAAAGGAGCGCACCAAGCAGTATGGCTACGTATCGGCAATAACAAATATAACTCTTGTTATTGCAACGGCTGTTGCCGGGTGGCTTGCTGATATACAGTGGCGCCTGCCTTTTCTAGTCTATCTGTTGCCAATTGTCTCTATACTTCTTGTTCCGGCAGTGAAACGTGGCGAAAAAGCTATTGGCAATCAGGGAGGGCAGGGCGATGCTGTTGTGCAGAGTGGTGGTTACATAAACTATCCAACCCTTGTAAAGTGTATGCTCTACTATCTGTTTATAACATATCTGGTTATGGTTGTGAGCATAAATCTTCCTTTCTTGTTGGGTGAGTACGGGTACGATAGCGGAGTATCGGGCATTGTAACCTCTATATTTTTTCTGGCAATGATGTTGCCGGGTTTCTTTATAAATCGCTTGGTTGATATATTCGGGCGGAATATACTTGTATGGGCTCTGTTGCTGATTGCATTAGGGCTGCTCGATGTCTTTTATAATCGTTCATTGCTATTTGTGATAATAGGTTGTGTAGCAACAGGCTTTGGCTATGGTATGGCGCAACCATATATATATGACAAAACCTCTTCGTCGGCCTCGCCTCAAAAGGTTACCTATGCTCTTGCACTACTTATGTCGATGAATTATGTGGCAATAGTTATTGCACCATTTATTGTAGATTGGGCTCAGGAGTTGTTGAACGTAAAAGGCGAGCGCTTTCCTTTTCTCCTGAATGCGCTGCTGGGGTTTGTGGCACTGCTTTTTATGTCGCTGTTGAGGGTGTATAATAATCGTAGAAAAGAGAATTATGAATAACTATGCGAAAGGCTCTCTTTCACTCTTTACAGCAAGGGTGCTGAGTGGGTTGAATGTTAATGCAATGGGCTATCTGCTACCTTTGTGGATAGCTCCCATTGGGTGCGTGACACTCCGTCTGGTTTTTGGTGCAGTGGTTTTTTGGGTTATAGGCATATTTGCAAAGCCCGAAACTGTGTCGTTCAGTGATAAACTAAAACTTTTTTTGCTGGGTGGTGTTGGCATTTTTGGCTATATGTCGCTCTACGCAGTGAGTCTTAGTCACACAACACCGGTGAGTTTTGCCATTTTCAATGCAATGCAGCCTCTTTGGGTCGTCATAGCCTCGGCGGTTATTTTTCGCGAGAGCATTGCTGCGCGCAAGCTGCTTGGCATAGCCATAGGCTTTGCAGGAGCAATGCTGTGCATACTCTCGGAACCCAATCCTGTTGTTGCCGATAAGCCATTGCTGGGTAATATGTTATCTATTCTTGCTTCAATAATTTATGCAGTGTATTTGGTCTTTTCGGCAAGAATGGTGGGGCATCTTTCAAGAATGACAATTTTGCGCTATACCTTCTTGTCGGGTGCAGTGGTGGCTCTGCTGTTCTCTTGGATAGTTGGGTTCTCGGCTCCTCTTTTTGAGGGTGGAGTAAAGGTCACTCCGTTGCTGGTGCTGGCCTTTGTGCTCATATTCCCAACGGTGATAACCTATTTCCTCATTCCTGTTGGTTTAAAATATCTTAGCAGTACGGTTGTGGCAATATATGGATACGTCACGCTTATTGTTGCATCCGTTGTCTCGTTTATTACGGGGGTAGATAAGTTTGAGCCGGTTATTCTTTTGTCGCTGATACTCATAGGCGTGAGTATTTACCTTGTAGGCATTAGCGAAAAAGCCCCGACAGAAAAGAGTGTCGGTCAATTAAAATAAGCCTCAGCGTGCCCTGTATATAGAAAATATTTATTAATTTTGCAAAGATTGGGCTTAATCCCTTTATGTAGTGAAATTAATAGATAAAAATATGAAAAGATTTTTGTTTTCTTTGGTTGCAGCATTTGTAATAGTGTCAACATTTGCTGCGCCGGCTTATCGCAAACCATTTATAGTTAAGCAGTCCGACGGAACGGAGTTGACTGTAATTCTCACTGGTGACGAGGCCTTGCATTACTACGCAACAGCCGATGGCAAGCCCCTTGTCAAAGAGGTGAACGGCGATTATTGCTATGCAACCTTCAGTGGCGGTGCTTTTGTATCCACAAAATGCCTTGCCCACAATGGAGCAAAGCGCAGCGCTGTTGAGAATGAACTGCTGTCGTCTATCGACTATGCTGCAATGAAAGCCGATATTGCCAAGGTCGGCGCTTCACGCTCAATAACCTATAAAGCAGCAGCTCAAAAGGCCGGTTCGCAAATAGAGCCCATTGGTGATGTGAACATTGCGGTGTTGTTGGTGCAGTTTAAGGATGTCAAATTTACATATACCAAAGAGGATATAAACAATATCCTTAATACAAAAGATTATGTTTACGAGAATAATATAACCAATAGCATAGGTAGCGCCCGTGACTATTTTATTGCACAGTCTGATAACAAATTCCGTCCCAATTTTATTGTGGCAGATATTGTTACGATGGATAATAATATGGCCTATTATGGAGGTAATGACAATATTGGAAATGACTTGCGAGCTCCTCAAATGATTAAGGAAGGTATTGCCAAGGCCGATGCAGCAGGTTATGATTTTTCTGTATGTGACAACGACGGCGATGGCGAGGTTGAATTTATCTACTGCATCTACGCCGGATACTCTGAGTCTTATGGCGCCGATGCAAACACCATCTGGCCACATCAATGGCAGTTGTCAGCAGAGGCTGGCTCAATAAGAGTCGATGGCGTAAAGTGCGATACCTATGCTTGTAGCGGCGAGCTTGTGTATAACGAAGAGCTTGAACCTAAATATGGCAGAACACTTGCAGGTATTGGTCTCATCTGTCACGAATTCTCGCACTGCCTTGGCCTACACGATATCTATGACACAACATACGAGAGTGGTAACTGGGGAATGGACTATTGGGACGTGATGGATCAGGGTAACTACGCGGCCGAAGGCTATGTTCCCGTTGGTTATAGTGCCTACCAAAGAGATTTTTGTGGTTGGAGAGAGCTTGTTGAGATTAATGAAAAAGGCTCATACTCAATGCTGCCGCTAACACAGGGTGGTCAAGCTTATAAAATTGTCAATGATGCCAACAGAAACGAATATTACATACTTGAGAACCGCAAACAAGAGGGGTGGGACAGCTATCTTTTTGGCAGTGGTATGCTTGTCATTCACGTCGACTATTTAAAATCGGCTTGGGACAATAATGAAATCAATACTACAAAGAACCATCCACGCTACACCTTAATACCGGCTGATAATAAACTAGACGTTTATGGTGAGGTTGAAACAGAGGTCTTTGTTGAAAGCCTCAAAGGCGATGTGTGGCCGGGTACAAGCGGTAACACTAAGCTGACAAACTCTTCACTCCCGGCCGCAAAGACCTATGCCGGTAGTTATATGAACAAGCCAATCACAGATATAACATATCAGAACGATATAATTTCGTTCAATTTTATGTATGGCATTTTTGCTGGTGTGCCACAAGCGCTTTCTGCAACAGATGTAACAGAAACATCTTTTGTTGCAAATTGGGAGGCTCTTGACGGCGCCGAGGAGTATGCTGTGGAGCTTTATAAAATTACCGAAACAGCAGCCGGTAGCGGTGATTTGGTTTCTCTTTTGGAAGAGGATTTTCTTGGTGTGACAGCAGTTAAAGCGAACACGGATATAACCTCAGATATTAATAAATATACAACCGTCAATGGTTGGAGTGGTGAAAAAATTTACGGCGAAGGAATGGTGATACGCGTTGGAACGTCGCAAAATCCCGGTTCTTTAACCACCCCTGCGCTCGAAGCTAATGGAGCTGTTTCAGTTGATTTTTCTACTACATTATATAATGTAAACGACAATAATTCTGTTTTAACAGTTCTTCTCAAAGAGGCTAATGGAGAAATTATTGCTGAAAAGAGTATTGAATTGACCTCAAAATGGGTAAATGGCACAGTGACAGCTAATATTGATGGTCAATTTTATGTAGAGTTCAATACCAAAAAAAGTACAGGCAAAAAACGTGCAAAACTCGATAATATTATTGTTAAAGCCTCTTCAGCTACAGCTTTTGAAAAGGTTGAAACAGTTGTTACCAGTGCACTGATGCACAAGTTTGATGAGCTTGAAAAGGGTGGAAAATATCGCTATCGCGTGCAAGCTCGTGACGAGTACGCTTCGTCCGATTTTTCTCAATATGTTGATGTTGCGCTCTCTACTACATCAATAGATAAAATTCAGTCCGAAGATAGTTGGGTGAATATTTACAGTATTGCCGGAGTCAAGGTTTATAGTGGCGAAAGTGGTTGTATGCCAGAGCTCGTAAAAGGTGTGTATATTGCTGTAACAGCTTCGGGTGTACACAAAATTGTTGTAGAGTAATATATTTGCCACAGCGTAGCCGCAAGCTACGCTGTGGCCTCTTATAGTAAAAGATACCATTTTAAATGGTATCTTTTTTTTGCCAGCATAACCTCTTTTTGTTGTTATCAATAGGGGTGAGTTTTTTTGAATAATGTCTCTGTTTTTTTTGCTGCAATATTTATAATTGGCAAAAGGGTTGAGTATTTGTAAGGGCAAGAAGATTGTGTAGTTTTATAGTGTGTTGTTTATCTGAAAGCAATAGTGGAGACTCTGGAATTTGACTCTTCTCATACTTTTTTCTTTCTCTCTTTCTCTTTTTTTGTGCATAAAGAGGGCTACCCGTTGAGATAAATTATTACTTACTTGTTTTTTATCTTAAAATAGTTGAACTATACGATTTTTTAGCATTTTTTCTATTTTATCGGCCGGGGTTATATGTTATTTTGAGGGTAACTTATTGATTATTTGCGAATTGTCTCAATTTTAACCCGCTGAGATTTTAAAATTCTAAAACAAACCCTATATCTCTCTGATTTTCTTAAATTATTTAAAGGGTAGAGCGTCTATGACTTAATTTTCTATTGTTAGTCACCACAAAATGAATATTTATTTAATAAATTACAGAAACAAATGTAAAATAGCTCTTTATTTTTCTTATACAAATGTATTGTAATAACGTGGATATTTGTTTGCTTTTGTAAAATCACAAATAATCGTTATTTAAGTAATATACATTTGTTTCGTGTGACTATCGTGTGTCAAGCAGTTTGTATTGAGATATTAACAGTGGGGTATGAACAGTGTTGATAGTCATATGCAAGATATATGCAATTTAAATATTCTATATATAACTATTTAAAAATCAGTGTTTTTATAGTAGTTTGTTGTAGTTTTTCTTTTAGTATTTTGTGATTGCATTACAGCCTTTTTGTATTTATTGCATATTTAATATTCTTTTTGTTTGTTATGTATAGAGTAATCAATGTTTTACACATTAAATATTAAAGTTGTTTGTATGCGCGCTGCTTTCTCTGGTTCTTCTCGGTTCTTTATTGCTTGTTTGGTTTTTGTGTTATTCTGGAAAACATATTGTCATTTTGTTTATGTTACAAATGTTTTAACAATGTAAATTCTTGGTGTTTGTTTGTTTGGGTGGTTTGATTTGTTTGTTATGTAATTTTGTAATATCTTTGTTGTGTTAATGGCTTAAACATTTGTAAAACGTAAATATTGCATAAAATTATGAATGAGCGCGAGAGGATAGAATTGCTTATGAAATGTTACGATTTGTCGCCGTCGCAGTTTGCCGAGAAAACGGGGATACAGCGTGCATCGGTGTCGCATATAATAAGTGGTCGTAACAAGCCCAGCCTCGAGGTTATGCTAAAGATATACGAGGCTTTTCCCAGTGTGGATATGAAGTGGTTGATGATGGGTGTTGGTGAAGAACCGGTGCCTCAGAAGGCTCTCGAGGTGGCTGAAGCTGTTTCCGAGACGCTTTTCCCTGAGTCGGCTACTTCTCGTTTGCAGGCCGAAAGTGGTTTGTTTGCTCCGGTAGAGCCGGCTCCGCAGATGTTTGAGGAGTCAAAGCCTCGTCGTGTGGCGATGCCGCAACCGCGTGAAAAACAGCCGGCAGAGGCTCGTCAAAAACGTTCGCAAAGCGGTCGTCTGGCACAAGTGATGCCCTTATCGGCCGATAAAAAAATAAAAGAGGTGCGCATCTACTACAGCGATGGGACATACGAAACGTTGGTCCCCGAGAGATAGGAAAATGTTGGAGCTTCCAACATTTTTTTTATTTCCTTGTGTGTGGAATAAAAATATGTTATCTTCGCGCTAATAGACATTAAAAATACATTATAAATAATATTCAACATTTTCGATATGAAAAAAGTTCTTGTCGATTTAGTAGTTAAGGAGGTTAAGCAGGTCAATGCCAACTGTGTCTTGTTGGTTATGACAAGTGAGACTCCTTTCCCCGATGTTCGTCCGGGACAATTTGCCGAACTTCGTATAGATGAGACACCGACAGTGATGTTGCGTCGCCCGATTTCGGTTCATAGTTTCAATGCTTGCAAAAACGAAATTGGTTTTTTGGTGCAAATTGTAGGTGATGGCACAAAGTGGTTGGGCTCGCTCAAGGCTGGTGATAAGGTGAATACACTTTTGCCTCTCGGCAATGGCTTTACAGTGCCGGCCGATAAGAGTGCGCGTCTGCTGCTCATTGGCGGTGGTGTAGGCTCTGCGCCTTTGTATTATCTTGCCGAGGAGTTAAAGAAGAGTGGTAACGATTTTACAATTCTCATAGGTGCGCGCTCGGCAAAGGATTTGTATCTTCGCGAGGCGTATGAGGCTCTTGGCAGGGTTGAATATACAACCGAGGATGGTTCGCTCGGCGAGAAGGGTTATGTTACCAACCATTCATTGCTTGCCGAGAAGTATGATTATATCTGCACTTGTGGTCCCAAGCCTATGATGATGGCTGTGGCGCGCTATGCACGCGAGAATAATATTGCTTGCGAGGTGTCGCTCGAGAACAAGATGGCGTGCGGCCTTGGTGCTTGCCTCTGCTGTGTCGAGGATACAAAAGAGGGTCACAAGTGTGTTTGTACAGATGGTCCGGTATTTTCAATAGATGAACTAAAATGGTAAAGACTAATGTAAAAATAGGCGGCTTGGAGCTGAAAAATCCAGTTCTCACCGCATCGGGTACTTTCGGTTACGGCCTTGAATTTGCCGATTTTGTCGATTTGAATAAGTTGGGTGGCTTTATTGTAAAAGGTACAACCCTTAATCACCGCGAGGGTAATGCTTATCCGCGCAGCGCAGAGACTCCAATGGGAATGCTTAATGCTGTAGGCTTGCAGAATAAAGGCGTGGATTATTTTGCAGCGAATATATATCCGCAACTCAAGGATCTCGATACTAATGTGCTTGTGAACGTGTCGGGCGCTTGCATTGAGGATTATGTAGCTTGTGCCGAGAAGGTGGCAGCTCTTGATAAAATTCCCGGTATTGAGTTAAATATCTCTTGTCCTAATGTGAAGCAGGGTGGTATGGCGTTTGGTGTGTTGCCGCAATCGGCCGCCGAGGTTGTTGCAGCGGTTCGCAAGGTCTATCCAAAGACGCTTATTGTAAAGCTTTCGCCCAATGTAACCGATATTGCAGAGATTGCGCGCGCAGTTGAGGGTGCAGGCGCTGATAGCGTATCACTTATCAATACCTTGCTTGGTATGGCTATCGATTCAGAGAAGCGTCGCCCGGTGCTATCGACAATTACCGGTGGTATGAGTGGTCCTGCTGTAAAGCCAATAGCTTTGAGAATGGTTTGGCAGGTTGCTAAGGCTGTTAAAATACCGGTGGTGGGTATTGGTGGCATAACTACCGGAGCCGATGCTATTGAGTTTTTGCTTGCCGGCGCTAGTGCTATTGAGGTTGGTACTGCAAACTTTATGAATCCGGCTGTTACAGGTGAGATAGTAGATTATATCGAGGATTATCTTGTTCGTCACAAAATGAGTTCTGTGCAGGAGCTTATTGGTGCATTGGAGGTATAAGATAATTTATCGGTTGTATATAAAAACAGACTTTCAGGGTGAAAGTCTGTTTTTATATTATCTGTATTTGTGGTTAATTACAAATGTTTTTGTATGCAATATTGTATATACAAATGTAATTGTGTAAATATTTTTCGTATTATTTAAGTAGGTCGGGACGTAAACGTTTAGTGCGCTCAAGTGACTGCTCAAACTCCCATTGGCGTATCTTTGCTTCGTGTCCCGATAGTAGCACATCGGGAACTTTCCAGCCGTTATACTCAGCCGGGCGAGTATAAACCGGCGCTGCCAGCAAATTATCCTGAAAAGAGTCGCTTAGAGCCGATGTTTCGTCTGAAATTACCCCCGGAATTAGGCGAATGACCGCGTCGCAAATTACCTCAACGGCCAATTCGCCACCGGTTAAAACATAGTCTCCAATGCTTATCTCTTTGGTAATCAAGTGTTCTCGTATGCGATGGTCGATGCCTTTATAATGTCCACACAAAAATATAAGATTTTCCTTCATTGAGAGCGAATTTGCCATCGGTTGGTCAAAAACCTGTCCATCAGGGGTTGTATAAATGACCTCATCGTAGTTTCTTTGGCTTTTTAGGTGCTTTATACAATTGTCAATAGGTTCAATTTTCATAACAAGTCCGGCGCATCCTCCAAAGGGGTAGTCATCGGTCTTACGATGCTTGTCTGTTGTATAATCTCGTAAATTATGTAAACAAATTTCGGCATAACCATTACGTTGCGCACGTCCCATTATAGAGGAGTTGAAAAAGCTCTCCATCATCTCAGGGAATGTTGTAATAATGTCAACTCGCATATAAAATATATTTTTGTAAATCGTTTTTCTTTTGCTGCTTGTGCAGTTTTGTTTTCCTCTGCGAAGATAGTGAAATTTATTTTAATCACTTTCTCAAATTGCCGATAATTTCTCCTTCCAATGGTTGCTGGGGTGCTCTTTGCTTTTTTTATTTTTTGCCAATAAAGCTTTGAGATTTTAAAAATTCGGGATAATATCCGAACTCTTGTGTAAAATTAAAATCTCGCAGGCTCTTTTATTGCGCATTTAAAGCTGTTTTAAGCGCTTTTCCTCTTAAAAACGGAATTATGGCGGTTTTAGAGCTTAATAAAACTTAAAATTCTTGTTTCTTTCGACAAAATTAAGTAATTTAGCAATGTATTTATATATAATAAGGTATAAACACAGATAAACAAAAATATTAATTTTATAATACTAATTTAAATGATTGAGAACGACAGAATTATTAAAGTCAATGTTGAAGAGGAGATGAAGTCGTCCTATATCGACTACTCAATGTCGGTGATTGTGGCTCGTGCCTTACCCGATGTGCGCGATGGTTTGAAACCGGTGCATCGTCGTATCCTGTATGGTATGATGGAGCTTGGCAACACATCGGATAAAGCCTATAAGAAATCGGCGCGTACCGTCGGTGATGTTCTTGGTAAGTATCACCCACACGGCGACTCTTCAGTATATGGCGCTCTTGTTCGTATGGCTCAAGATTGGGTAATGCGCTATCCGCTTATCGACGGTCAGGGAAACTTTGGTTCTATTGACGGCGATTCGCCCGCTGCGATGCGTTACACCGAGGCACGTCTGCACAAGATTGGTGAGGAGCTTGCACAGGATTTGTACAAAGAGACAGTAGATTTTCAGCCTAACTATAACGACGAGTTCTTTGAACCAACGGTGATGCCTACCCGTATCCCCAACCTGCTTGTAAATGGTTCATCGGGTATTGCAGTAGGTATGGCTACAAATATACCAACACATAACCTTAGCGAGGTGCTTGACGCTTGTGTCGCATACATTGACAATCCCGAGATTGACACCGATGGCCTGATGCAATATGTCAAAGCTCCCGATTTTCCAACCGGTTGCGACATCTTCGGTCTTAACGGAGTGCGTGATGCCTACGAAACAGGTCGTGGCCGTGTAATAATGCGTGCAGTTGCCGAGATTGAGTCGGGCACACACGAGAAAATCGTTGTTACAGCAATTCCTTACAATGTAAACAAGGAAGAGCTTATCAAGGATATCGCCTCAATGGTCAACGAAAAGAAAATCGAGGGTATTTCAAATATCAACGACGAGTCCGACCAGTCTGGTATGCGTATCGTAATTGATGTTAAGCGCGATGCCAACGCCAATGTGATACTCAACAAACTCTACAAGATGAGTTCTTTGCAAACATCTTTCAGTGTAAACTGCATTGCCCTTGTAAAAGGTCGCCCACAGTTGCTCACACTAAAAGACTGCATTGCAAACTTTGTAGAGCATCGTCACGACGTTGTTATCCGCCGCACAAAATACGAGCTACGCAAGGCCGAGGAGCGTGCACACATTGTCGAGGGCTTGATAATAGCATCGGATAATATCGACGAGGTGGTGCGCCTGATCAAAGCTGCAAAATCTCCGGCAGATGCTCGTGCTGCGCTTATGGAGCGCTTTAATTTGAGCGAAATTCAGGCAGCAGCAATCGTTGAGATGCGTCTTGGTCAGCTCACCGGTATTCAGCAGGATAAACTCCACGCCGAGTACGAAGAGCTTATGCGCAAGATTGAATACTACAATGCCATCCTCACCGATGATGAACTTTGTAAAAAAGTCATCAAAGACGAGCTCTATGAAATCAAAGAGAAGTATGGTGATGAGCGTCGTTGTAAAATCGACTACAGCGCATCGAGCGACTTTAACCCCGAAGATTTCTATGCCGATGACGAGATGGTCATTACAATCTCTCACTTGGGATACATCAAGCGTACACCTCTCACCGAGTATCGCGCACAGAACCGTGGCGGCGTAGGCTCAAAGGGTAGTGACACACGCGACAGCGACTTTATCGAATATATCTACACTGCTACAATGCACAACACAATGCTGTTCTTTACACAGCGTGGCAAGTGCTACTGGCTCAAGGTTTATGAGATACCCGAGGGTAACAAAAACTCAAAGGGTCGTGCAATACAGAACCTTCTCAATATTGACGCCGATGATGCAGTGAACGCATTTGTACGTGTGACAACACTCGCCGATAAGAACTTTATCGAAAGCCACAACATTGTCTTCTGTACCAAGAATGGTATAATCAAAAAGACAAGCCTTGAGCAATATTCTCGTCCACGTGCAAACGGTATTATTGCAATCACAATCCGCGAGGACGACCGCGTAATATCAGTAGCCCTCACCGATGGTGACAGCGACATTATCCTTGCTAATCGCGGTGGTAAGGCTGTTCGTTTCAACGAAAGCACAGTGCGTGCAATGGGACGTACCGCAACCGGTGTAAAGGGTATGGATATTGATGAGAACGACGAGGTTGTGGGAATGGTTGTGCTGCCAAAGAACGATGATACAGAGCATAGCTTGCTTGTGCTCTCTGAGCAGGGCTATGGTAAGCGTTCGGCAACAGACGATTATCCAACAGTGAGCCGTGGTTGCAAGGGTGTTAAAACACTTCAGGTAACCGAAAAGACCGGTCAGCTTGTTGCCATAATGGACGTAAACAACGACAACGACCTAATGATTATCAACAAGTCAGGTATTGCCATCCGCACATCTGTCGAGCAGATACCTACACAAGGTCGCGCAACACAGGGTGTACGCATCATCAACCTTGGTAAGAAAAACGACTGCATAGGTTCTGTATGTAAGGTAACACACGAAACCGAGACAGAGAACGAGGAGGGTGTTGAGAATATCGATAATGTTGAAGTAAACGACAATAACAATATTGTTGAAACTGATAACACAAACAATCAATAACTAACCAATTAATATTAAACGAGATTAATATGAAAAAATTAGTATTATCTTTAGCAATGGTTCTTGGCGCAACATTTGCGTTCGGACAAGAACTCACAAAAGAGGAGTTGAAGCAGCAGAAAAGGCAAATCAAAGCTTTGATGGGTATTGTAAACGATGCCGAGGTTAATTTGCAGACAGACCCTGTCGGCGCAGCTAACTCTCTCAGACCAGTGTTGGTAAATACTTTGGTTAACCAAGATGCTTATGTGTGGTACGTAAGCGCAAGCGCAAAGAAAGCTGTAATCGATAACGAGAACAATAAACGCGTTGAGGGTGCAGCATACAACGATGAGTTGCTTTACTCTTATACATACGAACTTGGTAAGGACCTTGCAAAATGTGAAGAGTGTGACCAACTCCCCGACAAGAAAGGCCGAGTAAAGCCACGCTATGCCGACTTCCTTAAGATGTCATATATGCAACAATATGGTCAGTTCTACAATGCCGGTGCTTATTTCTATGGCAACGAAGACTACAACAAGGCTTATGACCTCTTTAAGATGTTCATTGATACAGCCGATAAGTTGTACAAGCTCGATGTAATGCCAAAAGACACCGTAAATGTACCTGTTGCAGCATATAATATGGCACTTTGCGGTATGCAGTTAGAGGATTACGCAAAGGTTCTCACACACGTTGATATGGCACTCGCAAACGAGCAGATGGCGCCTGCAGCTTTCCGTTACAAGACCGTTGCTAACCTTGAGCTTGGTGACACAACAGCTTGGTTAGAGCTTTGTAAAGAGGGTACAGCGCTCTTCCCCGAGGATGCATACTTTAGCCAGTCACTTATTCAGTACTACGATAGTCGCAACGAAAGCGATAAACTCGCAGCTTTGGCCGATGATCTCATTGCAAGCGACCCAAACAACCCATTGTTCGTGTACCTCAAGGGATATATCCCACACCAGAAAGAGGATTATGACACAGCAATAGAGTGGTATACAAAGACTCTAGAGGTTGATCCCGATTATGCAAATGCACTCTCAAACCTTGCACGTTGCTACTTGCAGAAGGCTTATCTCTACAGCGTGGAGCAGTCATCTACAAAACTCACCGACAAAAAGAAGATTGCAAAGGATAAGGAAATCCTGAATGGTTACTACAATCAGGCATTGCCATTGCTGGAGAAACTTCGCGTAAACTGCCCCGACAAGACAGAACTCTGGTTGACAAACCTCATCAATTGCTACTATAACCTTAATAAATCAGATAAAGTTAAAGAGCTTGAGAAACTTCAGGAGTCATTGATGGAAGAGTAAAACAAATACAAAAAAATAGGCTGACCAATGGTCAGCCTATTTTTTTGTGTTCATATAAATTATGGTTCAACTCGGCCGGGGTATTGCTCCAGCGCCTTTCCTAGTAGGAAAATAGCACGCTTCAAATCGGCTTTGTCAATAGCGTAAGCAATACGAACCTCATTCTTTCCAAATCCCTCCTCGCTATAAAAACCCGAAGCCGGAGCCATCATAATAGTCTCGCCCTCGTAGTTAAAGTCGGTCAAACACCACTCACAGAACCTGTCGCTGTCATCAATCGGCAAGCGTGCAACGGTGTAAAACGCACCCATAGGGATAGGGGAGTACACCCCCGGTAATTTATTCAATTCATCTATAAGGCAATTCCTGCGCTCAATGTATTGTTCATACGTGTTTATAGTATATGAGCGCGGAGCATCAATCGAAGCCTCGGCAATCACCTGTCCCAACAATGGGGGGCTCAAACGAGCTTGACAGAACTTCATAACTGCTTGACGCACAGCTTTGTTCTTTGTGATTAATGCACCAATTCTAATACCGCATTCCGAGTAACGCTTTGATACAGAGTCTATTAGCACAACATTGTCCTCAATGCCTTCGAGGTGGCAAGCCGAGATATAAGGCGAGCCGGTGTATATGAATTCGCGGTAAACCTCATCCGAGAAAAGGAAAAGATTATGTTTTTTCACAAGATCACGAATACGGTTCATCTCGTTGCGTGTATACAGATAGCCTGTCGGATTATTAGGATTGCATATTAAAATACCGCGTGTGCGCTCGTTAATAAGCTCCTCAAAGCGCTCCATAGGCGGCAAAGCAAACGACTCGTCAATGCTTGAACGAATTGGGCGTATCACAGCACCGGCCGAGATTGCAAAAGCCATATAATTGGCATACGCCGGCTCGGGAACGATAATCTCGTCACCCGGGTTAAGGCAAGTGAGGAAAGCGAACAAAACAGCCTCGGAACCTCCAGATGTAACAATAATATCATCTGGCTTCAGTTTAATCTGATACTGGTCGTAATACTCAACAAGTTTTTCACGCAAAGAGAGAAAACCATCGCTTGGGCTATATTCTAGGATTTTCTGGTCAAATTTCTTGATTGCTTCAAGAGCAACCTCGGGTGAGTTAAGATCCGGCTGTCCAATATTCAAATGATAAACCTTCAAGCCACGAGCTTTAGCAGCATTAGCAAAAGGCGCCAATTTCCTAATTGGCGACGAAGGCATCAAAACAGCTCTTTCTGATAATTCAGGCATAGTTAATAAATCTCCTTTTATATATAAGCTGCAAAAATACTAAATTACTGCAAAATAAGAAATGCTTTTAGAATTTGTTTTAAAATAATCTATAAAACCTTAATTTTAAAGAGATTTAAAAAAGTAGAAAAACCTTTTCACAGCCCAAAGCCCCTATTCCAATAATTTCACCACTATTGAATGATAATAAATATTATGTTTAATATGATTTTGATATTTGTGCACTACCAATGCTTTTGATTGATTTTTGCGGAGTTATAATTATAATCCCTAATAAAAATCTCTTATGTTTAATACGATTTTGATATTTGTGCACTATCTGTGCCGTTGATGGATTTTTGCGGATTTTTCGAGAATTTGTAAATTCTGTGGATTTTGCGGAGTTATAATTATAATCCCTAATAAAAATCTCTTATGTTTAATACGATTTTGATATTTGTGCACTATCTGTGCCGTTGATAGATTTTTGCGGATTTTTAGAGACGTTTGAATTTTTAGGATTATAATACAATTTCCAATAAAAAATACAACTTTCTTGCTGATAGCAAAAAAGTTGCATTTTTATCAACGCCCTGTTTGTTAGCCTCGCTGTAAATAAATTCCACTTTGGCAATCTTATTCTTGCTCTTCGTATATCCAGTCAAGCAACTCTTCTATTTCGCTGATTTTTTTCCAGCATTTGTCTGCAGCCTCCCAAAAGTCGGTTGATGTAAAGCTCTCTTCGCCAACTCTTGTGTATAGTGTTATTGTATCTTTTCCCTCGTAATTTGTCAACCCGATTATTGCGCGTTGGTAGTCATCTTCATCGCCTGCAGCCTTTTGAGGGTATTGATATTCATCTTCAAGCAATGAGAGCTCATCTTTAAAGCCTCTGACAATGCTGTCACCTTCTTCTAATAGATTTGCGTATCCTTGCCCATTATTTTCTTTCTCTTCTATTTTGTCGGCAAGTTTTATGCGCTCTTCTGTTATTGCGTAGTCCAGCAACAGAACAGAGCGAAATGGTAGATAAATAGTGTCCAGCTGTATCAGTGAATATGAGTGCTCGGGATAGTTCTCTTCAAGATAATGTAGTATCTTATCGGGTATTCTTCTTTCGCCAAAAGTCTCTGTGAGGAATTGTTGACGTTCCTTTTTCTTAACCGCTCTTTTCTTGGCTGCTGCAAAATATTGCGGTAGCTCCCGGCGCAGATAATTTGCCCAAATTCTGATTACGCTTATAGTGTACTCCTCGCCGTTATCCCTCTCGAGATAGATTTTTTTTATTCTCTTTTGGCACAGGTCGCTCTCCTCTATTGGACATTCGGCAAGCGTCTCAAAAAATTTCTCTTTGGCATAGGGCTTTGAAAGAGTTCTTGTTTCGCTTGAATGAACCTGTGTCTTGAAATATGTACCATCGCTATACTCAATATATACATTGTTGTTTTTGCTAATATCGATAGCTTTTGTTGCTTTTGGTATTGATATTACAATGTAGGTGCTCTCGCCTCCCGATGCTGTTATATAATGCCTTATGTATCCTGCCTCTAATCTCTTTTTGTCGCACGAGTCGGCAATGTCATAGTGTATTCCAAAGAGGTCGCTCTCTCCACGAAAAACCTGCGCCTGCAATGTCTGTGCAAATAATATTATTACAAATAAAATCTTTTTCATACTCCTTTTTAAATTTAAAGGTAAGCAAGTTGCCCTATCAATCCCTTTGCTTTTTAATAATAATCAGAACAACAGATTATGATAAAATCTATTATAAAATATTTTATGTTTTTCATATTTTTGAAATCTGATACCCACAAAGTTATTCAATAAATTTAATTGATACCTAAATATTTATAAAAAAAGCGTATATTGCACAGATATTATACACCCAGATAGATTGAAATTATGAAAATTTATTCAGCACCTCTTCAAGGATTTACCGAGGCTGTGTGGCGCAATATCCACAGCGCGGTATACGGTGGTATTGATGGCTATTATACACCTTTCTTGCGATACGAACACGGCGAGATACGCAACAAAGACGTTCGCGACGTAGAGCGCAAGAATAACAGTGTCGACAATCTTGTGCCGCAGGTAATTGCCGCTACACCTGAGGAGATGCGCCCTTTGCTTGAACTTATAGTCAACGAAGGCTACAATCGTGTTGATATAAATATGGGCTGCTCATTTCCGTTGCAGGCGCGCAAACGACACGGTGCAGGGCTGTTGCCCCACCCCGACCTTGTTGCCGGCCTGATGAAAGAGGTTGCTCAACACCCGGAAATATCCTTTTCGGTAAAGATGCGCCTTGGTTGGGAATGTAAAAATGAGTGGAGAGAGCTTTTGCCCATTCTCAACGATGCTGCCTTGCGTCACGTGACAATGCACCCGCGCTTGGGCATTGAACAGTACAAGAAACCTGTTGATATTGACGCGTTTGCCGAGTTCTACAATGCCTGTAAGCATCCTGTAATATATAATGGCGACCTTCTCACCTTGACCGACATTCAGCGCATCGAGCAGCATTTTCCCGAGCTAAAGGGCATTATGCTTGGCCGTGGATTGCTTGCCAATCCGGCGTTGGGAGTAGAATATCGCAGCGGGAGTGAATTGTCAAATGAAGAAAAACGCAACCTCGCGAGGCAGATGCACGATGCAATGATGCGCGAACTATCCCCACGTCTGCAAGGTAACACCCAACTTCTCAGCAAGATGAAGCCCTACTGGGAGTATCTGCTCCCCGATATGCTCAAACGCAATAAAAAAGCGATACTCAAAGCAACAACAATAGAAAAATATATGAACGCAGTAAACGAAGGGTTGGCGAATTATTGATTTCTAATAACTACAAAAAAGATAGAGTTCAAAGTTTAAACTTCGAACTCTATCTGTGATGCAAGGTTGTAACCCTCTTCATATAGCGCAAGCAATTTGTCGACGTTGCGTTCTATTCGCCCAACCTCTACCGGCTTTACCGGGCGCAACACCTCTACCCTGCCTTCGCTCTCCATACTCTCAACAAGCTCCATCTGCCTGTTGTACATTGCATTGCGGTTGCGTATAGAGTCCTTTACATTTGGGTATTTTCGATAAAAAAAGAATGGAACTTTTGTAGCCTTTTGTGGCTTGCGGTAGCCAATGTTGCGCGTGAGCACCACAAGATTGTTGTCAAAACCTTGTGATATTGCACGCTCAAGGGGAATTGAATCGGAGATACCGCCATCGAGCATTGGTTCTCCATCGACGTATGCAATTGGGCACACAAAAGGCAAGCTGCTCGATGCCTTTACAATTTCAATAACCCTCTTAGGATTTTTCTTCTCCTCGAAATAACAGGCTTTTCCTGTCAGGCAACTTGTTGTCACCATCTCGTAGCGTTCGGGGCTGTTGGCCAGCTTATCATAATCGTAAGGGCTAATCTCCTCGGGGAATTTATGAAAAAGCAGGTCAAAATCCATAATATTTCTTTTGGTGAGCAGATATTTTAGCCCAATGTAGTCGTACTCCTTCAACAGGTCAATATCGGCGTATTTTGCACGGCCGCGTTGGTTCGACATATAAGACAAACCATTGCAAGCACCGGCGCTAACGCCTATAACATAAGGAAAGCGTATGCCACGGTCCATAAAATTATCCAGCACTCCAATGGTGAATATGCCACGCATTCCACCACCCTCAAGGATAAGTCCCGATTTCTCCGTTATCTTGAATTTTCTCTTTTTCATAGTGCAAATGTATTAAAACAAGTGATAAAAATGAACAAAATAGGCGTTTTTTCTTCTTTTTTATGCTGTATTTTCTGTTGTACACTCTATATTTGCACATCAATATAAACCATAAAACAATATTTACTATGAAAAGAAACCTTATTGCCATACTTGCCGCCACTGCTGTAATTATATCTTGCGGTGGTGATAAGAGACCAGCCGAGCAGGCGGTTGTGCAGCCCGTAGTTGAGAACAATAATAGCGAGCTTGTTGTTTATGAAAATGAATACATTGTAAAGGTGGGCGACACTGCTCCTGATTTTACACTGCAACTCACCGATGGAACAACATTTACCCTCTCGGAGCAGCGCGGAAAAGTTGTGATGCTGCAGTTTACAGCCGGTTGGTGTGGTGTTTGCCGCAATGAGATGCCGCATATTGAGCGCGAAATTTGGCAGCCAAACAAGGATAACAAGGATTTTGTTCTTGTGGGCATAGACCGTGAAGAGCCTCTTGAGGATATCTTGCCTTTTATTGAAGCTGTTGGCACAACCTACCCCATTGCAATGGATACCAATGCCGATGTTTTTGCAAAGTATGCCTTGCGTGAGTCGGGCATCACACGTAACGTGCTCATCGACCGCGACGGCAAGATTGTGATGCTCACCCGCCTGTTCAAGGAAGATGAATTTGCAACATTGGTGCAGCAGATAAATTCAATGCTTGCCGAGTGAAAATGTGATATTCCTCTAACTCTCACACTGTGAGCCGCGTTACAGTTGTAACCGCTATCCAATAAAAAAGCACCGCTCGAGCGGTGCTTTTTTAGTTTATATGAGAGATTTTTACTCCTCGAATCCGTTAGGATTGTTCTTCTGCCAGTTCCAGCTGTCGCGGCACATCTCCTCAATGCCGAATTCAGCCTTCCAACCAAGCTCAGCC
>JAZRMQ010000047.1:0-75904 GCA_045647745.1 Bacteroidaceae bacterium
AGACAAAATATATGAAAAAGAGTTATGTATCACCTCTTGCAACAGAGGTAAATGTTGCAGCGGAGACAATGCTTGCAGCGTCTTTGCAGATAGATGGTAACAAGACAATCAACACCTCAAACGGCGGCCAGCTCGGTGGCGGGCACCGCGGTTCGTGGGGAGATTTGTGGGACTAAATAATAACGGCGAGGAAAATTCCTCGCCGTTATTATTTAATTCCCATTGCCCCATCGTGAGTTTTGCGGCAAATGGTCACGCGCCGTGCTGACGTAATTAATATAGTATTCAGCAGTATCCTCAACCTTAATCACTCAGCGGTAATTTCAATGAAAAATATTGCCATTGTATGCGCTAAAAAACTTAATGTTGTTTTGAATTAACAGCAATGCAATTACTCTAAGCAACTATCCAACAGCATCATCAGCATAAAACCAATAGCAAAGCCAATAGTGCCAATATTGCTGTGTTGCCCTTTTTGTGACGAGGGGATAAGTTCCTCGACAACAACGTAGAGCATTGCTCCGGCGGCAAATGCCAAAAGAATGGGCATTGCGGCAGAGCTGTCCTTTAGTATAAACATTGTGGCAAGCGCAGCAATAGGCTCAACAAGCCCCGACGCTGCTCCCCACGCAAATGCCTTGCCGGAGCTTTTGCCCTCGTTGCGCAGGGGTACCGAGATAATAGCTCCCTCGGGGATATTCTGTATTGCCATACCAATGGAGAGCGCAAGCGCGCCGGCCATTGTAAGGTCGGTCTCTCCGCTAAGCACGCCACCAAAGACAACGCCGACAGCCATTCCCTCGGGGATATTATGCAAGGCGACGGCTAAAATCATTTTAATGGAGCGTGGTAAGCGTGAACGGGGGCCTTCGGGGCGCTTGTCGTCAATGTGCTGGTGAGGTATGACGGTGTCAAGCAGCAGCAGAAAACAGATTCCGGCAGCAAAGCCTGTCAGCACGGGCCAAGTGTTTCCAATGCCTTCACCCACCTGCTCCAACGCAGGCTGCAACAGCGACCAAAAGCTCGCAGCAACCATTACTCCCGAAGCAAAGCCCAGCATTGCGCTATTCGTTTTTTCTGTTATCCCCTTGCGCATCATCATCACGATGGCGGCTCCTAAGGCTGTGCCTAAAAAAGGGATTGTGAGTCCTATAATCGTTTCCATAAATTCCTGCATTAGTGTCGCAAAGGTATAAAAAACAGCGTATAATAGCACGCTTATTACAATAATCTTGATTTTAAAGAGAAACAAATGCTCTTAAATTTCCTTAATAATGTTTTTTTGTTTATTTTTGTCTCATATTGTACAATGTTGTATCGGGTGGCAATGGGGCAAAGGCGCTCGGCCGTCGCTTGGAGCAACAGGCAGCTATGTAAAACAAAATATCATATATATGATTTACTTTTTTAATACTCAATGTGGTTCAGTTATTGCAACCCAAACAAAAAATGTATTGACAGCCGAGGATGTAGAGAAACTCTGCTGGCTGTATGGTGAAGCTACTTTGGCCGACGGTGAGAAAGTAGAAGGCTTTTTCATTGGCCCTCGTCGTGAAATGATTACTCCGTGGAGTACAAATGCTGTGGAGATTACCCAGAATATGGGTCTTGATGGCATTATGCGCATCGAGGAGTATTTTGCCGTTGAGAGCGAGGATGCCGAGTATGACCCAATGTTGCAACGTATGTATCGCGGCCTCGACCAAGAGGTTTTTACCGTTGATATTCAGCCAAAGCCTATTGAGTTTATTGAGGACCTTGAGAGCTACAACGAGCAAGAGGGTCTTGCTCTTTCAAAAGAGGAGATTGACTATTTGCATCGTGTAGAGGGTGAGCTTGGTCGCAAGCTTACAGATAGCGAGGTGTTTGGCTTTGCGCAGATTAACTCGGAGCATTGCCGTCACAAAATTTTTGGCGGTACATTTATCATTGATGGTGAGGAGATGCCGTCGTCGCTCTTTGCAATGATTAAGCGCACTACAAACGAGAACCGCAACAGTATTATCTCTGCTTATAAGGATAATGTTGCTTTTGCTCAGGGTCCTGTTGTAGAGCAGTTTGCTCCGGCCGATCACTCAATCCCCGATTATTTTGTAATTAAAGATATTGAGACAGTTATTTCGCTCAAAGCCGAGACACACAACTTCCCAACAACTGTTGAGCCATTTAATGGCGCATCAACCGGTACCGGTGGTGAAATTCGCGACCGTATGGGTGGCGGTAAAGGCTCTTGGCCTATCGCCGGAACAGCTGTGTATATGACATCTTACCCTCGTACATACAACGACCGCAAGTGGGAAGAGGTGCTTCCTGTTCGCAAATGGTTGTACCAGACACCCGAGCAGATTTTGACAAAAGCTTCAAACGGAGCTTCGGATTTTGGTAACAAGTTCGGTCAGCCACTAATCTGTGGTTCGGTGCTTACTTTTGAGCATAAAGAGAACGATGAGGTCTACGGATATGACAAGGTGATTATGCTTGCCGGCGGTGTGGGCTATGGTACACGTCGCGACTGTCTCAAGGGTGCTCCCGAAAAAGGCAACAAGGTTATTGTGATGGGTGGTGACAACTACCGCATTGGTCTTGGTGGTGGCTCGGTGTCGTCGGTTGATACTGGCCGTTACTCTTCGGGTATTGAGCTTAATGCTGTGCAGCGTGCTAATGCCGAGATGCAGAAACGTGCATACAACGTTGTGCGCGCACTTTGCGAGGATGAGACCAACCCTGTTGTATCAATCCACGACCACGGTTCGGCCGGTCACGTAAACTGCTTGTCCGAGCTTGTTGAGGAGTGCGGTGGTGTAATTAATATGGCTAATCTGCCGGTGGGTGATAGCACTCTCTCGGCAAAGGAGATTATTGCTAACGAGTCACAGGAGCGTATGGGCTTGCTCATTAAAGAAGATGCTATCGAGTATGTACGTAAGGTTGCCGAGCGTGAGCGTGCTCCAATGTACGTTGTCGGTGAGACAACCGGTGATGCTCGCTTTGCTTTTGAGCAGGCCGATGGCGTTCGTCCGTTCGACCTCTCTGTGAGCCAGATGTTCGGCTCTTCACCAAAAACATATATGGTTGACAAGACCGTTGAGCGTCACTACAAGGATGCAGAGTACAACGCCGAGAATATCGAGGATTATTTGACCGATGTTCTGCGTCTCGAGGCTGTTGCTTGTAAGGATTGGTTGACAAACAAGGTCGACCGTTCGGTGACAGGTAAGATTGCACGTCAGCAGTGTCAGGGCGAGATTCAGTTGCCTCTTAGCGACTGCGGTGTGGTTACACTCGACTATCGTGGCAAGCAGGGTATTGCAACGTCTATCGGTCACGCGCCACAGGCTGGTCTTGCCGACCCTGCAAAGGGCTCGGTGCTTGCTGTGTCCGAGGCATTGACAAATATAGCGCTTGCTCCGCTTGCAAATGGAATCAAGAGTATCTCACTCAGCGCCAATTGGATGTGGCCTTGCCGTTCGCAAGAGGGTGAGGATGCGCGTCTCTATCGCGGTGTTGAGGCTCTTAGCGACTTCTGCTGCGCATTGAAGATTAACGTTCCAACAGGTAAGGATTCTTTGTCAATGACACAGAAATATCCCGATGGTACAAAGGTAATCAGCCCGGGAACAGTTATTGTTTCTGCCGGAGGTGAGGTGTCTGATGTTCGCAAGGTTGTTTCTCCCGTTATGGTTAACGAGCCAAAGAGTGCTTTCTATCATATAGATTTCAGCTTTGACCACTTGCGTCTGGGTGGCTCGGCATTTGCACAGACACTCAACTGCATTGGCGATGATGTTCCAACTGTTGCTAATCCCGAGTATTTTGCCGAGGCTTTTGATGCTGTACAGCGCCTTGTGAAAGAGGGTATTGTGATGGCTGGTCACGATATTTCGGCCGGAGGTCTCATCACAACGCTGCTTGAGATGTGTTTCGCGAATACAACCGGTGGTATGGAGATTGACCTCAACGGCGTTGTCGAAAAAGATATTGTCAAGCTGTTGTTTGCCGAGAACCCCGCATTGGTAATTCAGGTAGCAGACAAGAACAAGTGTCGTATGCAGGAAATTCTTGACGAGGCCGGTATCTGCTTCGTGAAGATTGGTACTCCTTGCGAGAAACGTCATATTGCTGTTGCAAAAGATAAACGTACACGTCTGTTCGATATTGACCATTATCGCGACGTTTGGTACGATAGCTCATATCTGATGGACCTCAAGCAGAGCTTCAACGGCTGTGCAAGCGAGCGTCTGAAAAACTACAAGAACCAGCCTTTGCGCTACCGCTTGCCTTCACGCTTCAGTGGTATGCTCAAGGATTATGGAATGTCGGCCGACCGTCGCGAGAAATCGGGCGTGCGTGCTGCAATTATCCGTGAGAAGGGTACTAATGGCGAACGCGAGATGGCATACGCTATGCACCTTGCCGGATTTGATGTGAAAGACGTTACAATGACCGACCTTATCAGCGGCCGCGAGACTCTTGACGAGGTGAACTTCATTGTATTCTGTGGTGGTTTCTCTAACTCCGACGTTCTCGGTTCGGCAAAGGGTTGGGCCGGTGGCTTCTTGTTTAATCCTAAGGCAAAGGCAGCCCTCGATCGTTTCTATCAGCGCGAGGATACATTGTCGCTCGGTATCTGTAACGGTTGCCAGTTGATGATGGAGCTTAACCTCATTAACCCTGAGTTCGAGGAGCGCGGTCGTATGTTGCACAACAACTCTCACAAGTTCGAGTCGTCGTTCGTGGGTGTGAATATTCCTCAAAACAATAGTGTGCTCTTTGGCTCACTCTCTAACAGCCGTCTTGGTGTTTGGGTGGCTCACGGCGAGGGTAAGTTCTCACTCCCTTATGATGCCGAGAAGTATAACATTGTTGCGCAGTATGCCTACGAGGGATATCCTGCAAACCCCAATGGCTCAGATTTTAATGTGGCTGCTCTTGCAAGCGCTAACGGCCGTCACGTTGCAATGATGCCTCACCCCGAGCGTGCTATATTCCCTTGGCAATGTGCTACATATCCTGCTAACCATTTGGCAGATGATGTTACACCTTGGATTGAGATTTTCCGTAACGCTTACAACTGGGTAGCAGAAAAGGTGAAGTGAAATGACTAAAAAGTAAATTTCTGCGTTACGCTTGCCCTCTAAATCCTCATTTACACAAAAGTAAACTGCGGTTTATCGGGCTTCGCAAGCCTTGAACTTTATCTTTTTACTGTTAATTAGTATTATAGGGGCAGGCATTAGCCTGTCCCTGCCTATTTGAAATAACGCAATGCCAACATCTCTTTTTAAACTTTTTACAACGTTCTTCCGCATAGGGCTCTTTACCTTTGGTGGCGGTTACGCGATGATACCACTCATTGAGAGTGATGTTGTTGAGCGCAACCATTGGGTTGGCAAGGAGGATTTTGTGGATTTGCTGGCTGTGGCGCAGTCGGCTCCGGGTGTGTTCGCTGTCAATATGGCGGTTTTTATCGGCTATAGATTACGCGGCGTGTCGGGAGCATTGGCGGCAGCCTTTGGTTGTGTGTTGCCATCGGTGATTATAATATTGCTGATAGCGCTTTTCTTTCGTCAGTTTCGTCACATCGAGGTAGTCAATAATGTTTTTAAAGGGTTGCGCCCTGCTGTTGTTGCTCTCATTGCTGTGCCGGTGTTTAATGTGGCAAAGAGTGCAAAAGTGGGGTGGAGTATGGCGTGGATACCTGTGCTGTCGGCATTGCTGATAGTGGCATTCGGTGTATCGCCTGTGTTTGTGATTCTTGTAGCCGGCGTTGCTGGTTTTGTTTGGGGTAAAATAGGGAGGGGCAGATGATGATTTTTATTGAACTTTTATGCTCTTTCCTGATGATAGGTCTCTTCTCCTTTGGTGGAGGCTATGGTATGCTGTCTGTTATACAGGGTGAGGTGGTTACGCGTCACGCGTGGCTGACAGCTGCGGAGTTTACAGATATTGTGGCTGTGAGCCAGATGACTCCCGGCCCCATTGGTATCAATTCGGCAACTTATGTGGGTTACACCGCTGTGTTTAATGCTACGGGCAACGAGGCGCTTGCTGTGCTTGGTTCATTGACGGCTTCGTTTGCTGTAATGTTGCCGTCGATTGTGCTGATGCTTGTTGTGAGCCGTTTCTTTATGAAATATAGCAAACACCCGAGTGTTGAGGCTGTGTTCCGAGTGCTGCGCCCCGCTGTCGTGGGCTTGATTGCATCGGCAGCGCTGTTGCTGATGACCGAGGAGAATTTTGGTTCTCCAAGTGAAACACCTCTTCAATTTGGGGTGAGTGTGGGGCTTTTTGTTGCAGCTTTTGTCGCAATGAAATTTTTTAAGGTAAGCCCTATTCTAATTCTTCTCCTTGCCGGTGCGTTCGGTGGAGTGTTCTATGGGCTAATGGGTTGTTAAAAGCTAAATTACAGATATTTTAAAAGAGGAATCTGCTTTTCACCCAATTTAAAGATGTATCCTGCAATCCAGGATAGGAGTATTGACAAGAACAATGAAATCGCAAAGACTATGTAAGGCGATGCTCCGGTCAATATGTTCAATAAGTACACTATTGGCATATGGATACACATTATTCTCAGTGACAGGCGTCCTACAAATGCAAAACTTTTCGTTATACTTTTAGGTGTGAATGATTTGAATGTTTCTCCGTAGATATATGTAATCAGCAGTGTAAGTATGAAGAATAACGGAATGCTCATATAGGGTGAACCACCATATATCTTTACTGACAGGTTGGTCACTCCGTTGACTTTTACAATGAGTATGTACAATATGCATACAATGATAAAGAGGGTTATGTACTTGAAATTCATCTTGTTCTGTGCCATAAAGAAATTCTTGAATTCATAACCGGATATAATTAACAATGAGCACAGAAAAGATGTGTCAAGGCTCCACGGGAGTAGTATTTTGTTATTGGCGAGCAAAATGTGTGCTGCTATATATATGGTGATACATAGCCATTTTGATATTTTTGATTTCAACTGTAGGTATATGTATGACCATATATATGCGACAAACATAGCGGTTAGAAACCATAGTGGAGACAAGAATATCGGAAATAGAAAGACGTTTGCTTCGGTTCCAAGTTTGTATAATGAATATCGGGAGTAGAACAATGCATAAAAGTTATGCAACAGCCTGTGTTCCGAAAATCCACCTCTTACAATGTCTAAAAGGCAAAAGAGAAGAATGGCAAGTACACCGTATGTGATGTAAGGGATAATGAGACGTTTGAATTTTTTCTTTACAGCCGGCAATATATCTTCTTCTTTTGAATTGTAACCGGCAAGTACAAAGAACATGGAGACATATCCAGCGGTCAGGAATAACATAGTATGCTGTATGTAGCTGTTGATTATTCCACAATGGGAAAAAATAATAAGTATAATGCCCAATCCTTTGACGGCATCAATCCAATCCAGTCGTTTTTTTGTCGTTATGTTTGCCATATTATCTCAACTTCTCTCTCAAGAACTTTCCTGTGTATGATTCCTCGCATTTTGCAACCTCTTCGGGGGTGCCGGCTACAACAAGATTGCCTCCCTCTTCGCCGCCCTCAGGACCAAGGTCGATGAGATAGTCGGCGCATTTTATAACGTCCATATTATGCTCGATGACAACCAATGAGTGCCCGCGTGCAAGCAAGCGTTCAAAGGATTTTAGCAATTTCTTTATATCGTGAAAATGTAGTCCTGTTGTTGGCTCGTCAAAGATGAACATTGTTGGTCGGTCGCTCTGACGACTCAGATAATAGGCCAGTTTTACGCGTTGATTTTCACCTCCCGAAAGGGTAGATGATGATTGCCCCAGCTTTATATATGCAAGGCCTACATCCTGCAATGGTTGCAGGCTCTCGGCTATGCGCTTTTGTCCGTGCTTTTGAAAAAAGTTGATGGCATCGCCGATGGTCATCTCCAGAATATCGTAAATATTTTTGTCGTGGAATTTAACCTCAAGAACATCGTTTTTGAAACGTTTGCCGTGGCAAGCCTCGCACTCCAGCTTTAGGTCGGCCATAAATTGCATTGAAACGGTGATTGTGCCTTCGCCCTTACACTCTTCGCAACGGCCGCCATCGGCGTTGAACGAGAAATGTCCGGCGCCAAAGCCCATTTGTTTTGCAAGGGGCTGTTGAGCAAAAAGATGGCGTATATCATCGTAGACTTTGAGGTATGTCACAGGGTTTGAGCGCGATGATTTTCCAATGGGGTTCTGGTCGATGAACTCCACGCTGCCAAGCTGGCTCAATGCTCCTTCAACGCCCTCGCACTGTCCGGGCGCGTCGCATACGTTCCCGAAATGACGCATCAGCGAGCGGTAAAGGATGTTTCGGACAAGGGTCGATTTTCCCGAGCCGCTGACACCGCTCACAACAGTGAATGTATTTAGCGGAAAATCTACGTTTATACCTTTGAGATTGTTCTCGCGCGCGCCTTTGATTGTTATTTTGTTGTTTGAGGCGCGTCGGTGCTTGGGAACCTCTATTGTCTCTTCACCAAGCAAATATTTCAATGTGTAGCTGTTGCTGCCGGGGGTAATGTCGGCAAGGTCGCCACGATAGACAATGTTACCACCGTATGAGCCCGCCTTTGGACCAACATCTATAATATAATCGGCAGCACGGATAATCTCCTCGTCGTGCTCAACGACAACAACCGTGTTGCCAAGGTCGCGTAAACGATAGAGAACGTTGATGAGTCGGTCGGTGTCGCGGCTGTGAAGGCCGATGCTTGGCTCGTCGAGTATGTAGAGAGAACCTACTAATGCGCTGCCAAGTGATGTGACAAGGTTGATGCGCTGGCTCTCACCACCCGAGAGGGTGTTGCTCAAGCGGTTGAGCGTGAGGTATCCAAGGCCTACGTCAAGCAGACAATCGATGCGACTGCGTATCTCGGTGAGGATGCGCTTGGCAATGGCGGCATCGTGCTCGTCGAGTATGAGATTGTCGAAAAATATCTTTAGTTTGCTCACCGGCATTTCTATTAGCTCGGTGATGCTTGTGCCGCCGACTTTTACGTATGTGGCCTCCTTCTTCAGCCTTGTTCCACGGCAGGTGGGGCAGATGGGTTTACCGCGATAGCGTGCAAGCATAACGCGGTATTGTATTTTGTATTGGTTGGCCTTGACCATATTGAAGAAATTGTCGATGCAGATGCTCTCATCGTACTCTTCGATGAATGGTCCTTTGTGCCAGAGGTAATCTTTCTGCTCCTGTGTGAGGTTGTAGTATGGTTCAAAGATTGGAAAATCATCTTGTGGTGCGCGGCGGCAGAGCTCGGTCTTCCATTCGCCCATCTTGTCGCCTCGCCAGCAAAAGACTGCTCCATCGTACACACTCAGTGTTTTGTTGGGGATAACAAGGTCTTCGTCGATGCCCACAATGCGTCCAAAGCCCTCGCAGTCGGGGCAGGCGCCAATGGGAGAGTTGAAAGAGAACATCTGCTCGGTGGGCTCTTCAAACTCAATGCCGTCGGCCTCGAAACGTATACTGAAACTGTGTGGTTGCTCTTCGTCCATAAATTGCAACAGACACGAGCCGTTGCCCTCGTAAAAGGCTGTCTCGGCCGAGTCGAGCAGGCGGCTGATGGCCTCCTTGCTGTCGTTTACCGTCAGGCGGTCGATGAGCAGTGTGGGAGTGTCGCCCTTTTGGGGTGTATAATCCTCAATGTGTATTATCTCTTTGCCAAGCACAACGCGTGTAAAGCCCTGTTGAAGGTATATCTGCAATTGCTCGGCGAGTGTGCGCCCTTTGCGCTTAGGTATTGGGGCAAGCAACAAAAATCTTGTACCGGCAGGGCGGCTAAGCATACAATTTACAAGGTCCTCGGGGTTATCCTTTTTTACGAGCTTGCCACTGATGGGTGAGTAGGTCTTGCCAATGCGTGCGTAGAGCAGCTTAAGATATTCGTAAATCTCGGTAGATGTTCCCACTGTTGAGCGCGGGTTGCGGTTGTTTACCTTCTGCTCGATGGCAATGGCGGGTGGAATACCTTTGATGAAATCGCATTCAGGCTTGTTCATCTGCCCAAGAAATTGACGGGCATAGGATGAGAGCGATTCTACATAGCGGCGCTGCCCCTCGGCATAGAGTGTGTCGAAGGCCAGTGATGATTTTCCCGAGCCCGAAAGGCCGGTGACAACAACGAATTTGCCACGCGGAATTTCTACGTCTACATTCCTCAAATTGTTGACGCGTGCACCTTTTATTATAATATTTTTGTTGCCTTCCATTAATGTCGCCATTTATTTTTGCGAATTTACAAAAAAAACGCTCACATTGTTCCTGTTTACAAAAAATAGATACCAATGTTGTGTTAAATGTTCTTATATACAATAAATTTATAGTATCTTCGCGCCTTGAAAAGAATATATTATTAAATAGGTATGCGACTGAAATATTTATCATTATTGATGTTTGTGCTTCTGCTTGTCTCTTGTGCGAGCAAGAAGGCTGTACAGGGGAATGTTGTTGAACATCCCAAGCGCGAGTTCCGCGGCGCTTGGATTCAGGCTGTCAACGGGCAGTTTACCGGTATGAGTGAACAGGAGATGAAAGAGTATCTTGTCGATATGCTCGATAATCTGCAAAAGGTTAATGTCAATGCAATAATATTTCAAGTGCGTGCCGAGGGTGATGCTCTCTATGAGTCGCGCTTTGAGCCGTGGAGCCGTTTCTTGACCGGTGTTCAGGGGCGCTCACCGGGTTGGGACCCGTTGGCTTTTATGGTCGATGAGTGCCACAAACGTAATATGGAGCTTCACGCGTGGATAAACCCCTATCGTGCCCGCACAAAAGGAACGACAAGCGTGGCGGCAAATCATTATAGTGCAAAGAAGCCCGAGGATTTTATAAAGTATGAGGGGCAACTCTATTTTAACCCGGCTTTGCAGAGCAACCGCGACCACATTTGTGGTATTGTGCGCGATATTTTGCATCGTTACGACGTCGATGGCTTGCACATTGATGACTATTTCTATCCTTACCCCGTCGCAGGCAAAGAGTTTGCCGATGAAAAGTGGTTCAAAAGGAGTAATGAGGCTGATAAAGATAAATGGAGGCGAGATAATGTAAATCATCTTATATATCAATTGCATCGCACAGTGCGCGAGGCAAAACCTTGGGTAAAGTTCGGTGTCTCGCCATTTGGAATATATCGCAACGAGAGCAGTTGTGAGTTTGGCAGTAAAACAAACGGCTTGCAGTGTTATGATGAACTTTATGCCGATGTGCTCTATTGGATAGAGCAGGGTTGGGTTGATTATTGTATCCCGCAAGTGTATTGGGAGATTGGGCATAAGGCTGCCGATTATGAGACGTTAGTGCAGTGGTGGGCAAAATATGCGGCAGAGCGCCCGTTGTATATTGGTCAGGATGTGCAGCGCACGGTTAAGGCAAAAGATGCAGTCAGCCCCACTGGCAACCAGCAAGCCGATAAGTATAGAATGCAGCGTGCGCAACGCAATGTGCTGGGCTCTTGTTTCTGGGACGCTGCGTCGGCAGCAAACAATGTGAGCGGCTATCGTGATTTTCTTGCAGCTGATATGTATCGCTATCCGGCGTTGATGCCAAAATATGATTTTATTGATGGCAAAGCTCCGCTAAAGGTTAAAGGCGTGAGTCTGATAGAGGAGGGGAACGAAAGAGTTCTTGTGTGGCTGTTGAACAAGAATGCTTACAAGGATGAGATGAATATTCCGCACCGCTACGTTGTCTATTGCTTTGCTAAGGGCGAGAAAGTAAATCTTGATAGCGCCGAAAATATTTTGGCGATAACATCAAAACCTTTCTATAAAATTCCGGCAGAGCTGTCTGGAAAATATACTTTTGTGGTGACTGTGCTCGATCGTATGCAGAACGAGTCGAAAGGGTATAAATATAAGGTTAAGCTATAAATGATGAGCGAGCTGGAGATTTTTGAGGTTAAAGAGGCGCAAGCATCTTTTGTTGAGCCGGTAAATCGTCTGCTTGCGCAGCTATCGTCGTCGGGCGTGTCGGTGACCTTTGAGCAGTTGCAGGCATTGGCAGATAGTGAGGCTTCGCATCTTTTTCTTGCGAGGTTTGACGGGAGGATTGTGGCTATGCTGACGCTTGGTGAATATCTTGCTCCCACCGGGCGTAAGATGTGGATTGAAGATGTTGTTGTTGATGCTGCTGCAAGAGGACATTCTTTTGGCCGTGCAATGGTTGAATATGCGATAGAGTATGCCCGTGGAGTTGGTAAAGGTGTGCTGATGCTTACCTCACGTCCTTCGCGTGTTGCTGCCAACGCCTTGTATCGCTCCTGTAATTTTGAGCAAAAAGAGACGAATGTATATAAGATGGAGATAGAATAATAAAATCGACAGCTATTAGCTGTCGATTTTATTTAATTATTCTTTGAAATCTGTTTTAGATTATTCAATAGGGCTAATTGTGCTCGGTGCTTGGCCATTGCTATGGTGCACTGGACACGTTTGGGGTCCATCTCATCGAGAGATTTGTTGTTCTTGAAATATTTCCAGATGATTGGTGCGGCGTCGAGGGCGCTGTTGCCATCTATGACAAGAGCACGCAGAATGGCTTGGTCGCGTTGGCTAAGCATATCAAAAGCTTCTCTCACCGGATAGGTTTGTGTCTCCTCTTCTTCGTTGACAAAACCTGCCAGTTGCTCGTACATATTTTGTGATGACGGAACAAAAAGTTGCTCTTGTTCTCTCTTTTCTGCGAGTTTCTTGTGAATGAAATGGTTTGTTGTGCAGTAGGCAAGATAGGTGTAAAGCGTTGCGCCGTTTCTGTTTTTCCAATTGCGCATCACCGACCAATTGTCTTTTGAGATAAATTCATAAAACTCTCCCCACAACTGTTTCTCACTCTCACAATGGTATATGTTCAATGAAATGTACCTGAGGAATTGTTTGCATTTTTTTGTAAAAAAATAGCTGTGCAGTTTCTCGTCGACCGGAGTTGCTGTCAATTTTTCAATCAACTCTTGGTCGCTCAATAATGAATATTTGTCGTTGTTGTTTGACATATTTATTGAAAAAAAACAATATCACAAATGGCAGAATGTTATAGTCTTTATTTAAGAAGCATAACATCCCAAACTCTAAAAGCTATTGCAAATATAATATAAAAGAGAGGCAAATGCTAAAAAAAAGTCTTAAGAAAGGTAAAATAGATGAACTTTTATTGCAAAGTTCTGTTGAAAATCTTTTAATGGCTGTTTTTTTATCGATTAGTGTAAAAGTCTAACGCTTCAAAAATATCCTCTTTGTTACATTCTCGCGTGGTTGAATGGTTGTTGGGTTGTAGTAGACAAACAGCTTGGAGCATCTTTTTGTCCATCTCATTGAAGATGCTGTCATACATTTTGCAATTAAATGAAAAACGCGTGTAATTCTCTTGAACGTGGTGCACAAATGTGTGAAGCCTTGCTGTGGGGTACTCCTCTAAAATTACCGATAGAAAAAGAGCACAGGTGTATGCGGCTGCTGTTATTTCATTCTTATTGCCGTTGTACAATATTGAAAAAGCTGTAAAAAATGGCTCGCCAAAATTTTGGGGTGGCTGGGAGCCTATAATCTTTTCAAAGGCTTGGTTTATCTCGGCTCTTTCTTTCATTGGTGAGTTATGATTTGTTGTGTCGGCAAAGATAGTGCAGTAGAGTTAAAAAGTGCTTTTGCGCTCTCTATATTTTTTCTAATTTTGCACATTATTTAAACTTTTGACGATTTTTTCAGTCAAACATCAAATGCAAAATAAAATTAATAAAAATATATGAGAAAAGGTTTATTGCTCTTGTTGTTGCTTTTTTCATCTGTTGCCTTCGCGCAGAAGAAAGATGGAACACTCACTGCCGAGGTCTTTAACAAGGAGACCGGTGAGGCTATGACCTCTGCAATTATTCAATTGTATTCATTGCCCGATTCGGTGTTCAAGGTGGGTGCGACAAGCGATCTTGATGGTAAAATAGGTGTAAAGGTGCAGCCGGGAAAGTATTATGCACGTTTTTCTTATGTGGGTTGTAACACTGTTGAAAAGGGTGTAACCATTGAAAGCGGCAAGGTGTGCGATCTTGGTAGAATTGATATGCAACCAGCCGGAAAGTTGCTCGATGATGTTGTGGTTAGCGAAGAGGTCCCTCCCGTTACTGCTGCCGAGGATACTTTGGTGTTCAACACAGCAGCCTTTCGTGTACCCGAGGGTTCTATGCTTGAGGAGCTTATAAAAAAGTATCCGGGTGTGGACATTGCCGATGATGGTACAATAAAGATAAACGGTAAGACTGTGAACCGCATCCTGATGAAAGGAAAGGATTTCTTTGGCACAGACAAGGACGTTGCCTTGAAAAATATATCGGTTGATGCTATTGAAAAGGTGAAATTCTATGATAAAAAGAGCGATTTTACACGTATGACCGGTATTGACGATGGCGAGGAAGAGACTGTGCTCGACCTGCAGATGAAGAAGGGCGTCGCTGATGGCTTTTTCTCAAATACCGAGGCTGGTGGCGGCTCCGACTTCAGCGCCGAACATCTGCTCTATCGTTTGCGCAACACAACAAGTTATTATAATGACGATGCACAATACACTTTGGTGCTATCGGCAAATAATCTTGGCGATCAGGGCTTTTCCGATGGTCGCGGTCGTGGCTTTGGCGGTGGAGGCAATAATGGTATATCTTCGCCCAAACTAGCCGGTTTTAATTTTGCTTATGAGAATGACAAATGGGAATTTGGCGGTAATGTGCGTGGTAATCGTGTGAAGAATGATGTCAAGAGCTGGAGCGCTACCGAGACATTTATGCCGCAGATTGGCAGCAATCAGTTCTCGAACAGCCGCAGTGAGGGCTTGAACGGAACAACAAGGTTGAATGCAAACTTCCGTCTCGAGTGGAAGCCCGATACTTTGACAAACATCATATTCACTCCAACCATCAGTTATTCAGATGGTGACTCTTGGAACGAAAGCCATTCGGCTACATTTAATGAAAATCCGTTTGATTATGAGAAGGATTACGACAAAATGCAGTATGGCGCAGTCTTTGGCGAGTTGGATTCGATTGCAATAAACGACAATTCAAATAAATCTCTCTCATTGAACGAAAATTTGTCCTTCAGCACAAGATTGCAGGTTAACCGCAAATTGAATAAGCCCGGCCGTAATTTGACTTTCAGGGGCAATTTCTCGTATGCCGATAGCAAGAGCGAAAGCTATTCGGTCAATGAAGTTACATATTATCAATCGAGCAAGGGTAATCCTTTGCAGCAGCGCTACTCAACCACTCCGGGAAAGAACTGGAGCTATAATCTCAATATGAGTTATACCGAGCCTTTGCTAAAAAATCTCTTCCTGCAAATCAATTACAGCTACAATTACAGCTACAACAATAGTAACCGCGCTACATACAACTTTGACGACCTGCTTGGTTATGTGCTTGAGGTGAGCCCCGATTTTACACGCCCCGAGCTGCCGTCGGAACTTGCGCTTTACGTTGATACGGCGTTGAGCCGCTATTCAACCTATCGCACACAGAGACACGAGGTTGGTGTTATGTTCAGATACGTGACCGAGAAGATGAACCTTAACGCCGGAGTTAATTGGTTGCCGCAGCACACCGAGCTCGATTATAAACATTTGGGGTTGGATACACTCCTCACACGCAGTGTGTTGAATTATGTGTCGCCGAATATCCGCTTCCGTTACAAGTGGTCAAAGCAAACAACCCTTAATATTCGTTATCGTGGTTCAACGTCGCAACCATCGATGACCGATCTTTTGAACATTAGAGATGACTCTAATCCATTGCAGGTTACCGAGGGTAATCCGGGCCTGAAGCCATCTTTCTCGAACAATGTAAACGCAAACTTTAATACTTATAATACCGATGCTCAGCGCGGAATTAATGTGTTTGCAAGCTTCTCAAATACAATAAACGCAATCACTCGCAGAGCAATATATGAGGAGTCTACCGGTATAACAACAACTATCCCCGAGAATATAAACGGTAACTGGAACGTGAATGGTGGCTTTGTATTTAACTCGGCTATACCGGCAAATACAAAATTTACTTACAGTACCTTCACCGATGCCGGTTACTCTAACAGAGTCTCATATATAAGTATGGCTACAGATAGTGAAGATAAGGATAAGAGCGTTGCAAGGACAGTGAATGTGAGCGAGCGTCTGACAGCGAACTACCGCACCGATAATTGGGATATTTCGTTGAACGGATATTTCCGCTACTCGCACTCAAGGTCAACTGCTCAGCCCGAGGATAAGATGAACGTCTTTAATTTCTCTTATGGTCCGAGCGTGAACTATACTCTGCCTTGGTATAATATAAGAATTTCCACTAACTTGTCTATGAGCAGCCGTCGCGGTTATAGTGACCCCAATGCTAATACCGATGAACTTTTGTGGAACGCGCAAGTGTCGGCAAGTTTCTTGCCGAAGAATGCACTGACGGTGTCGTTGCAACTATTCGATATTCTGCAACAGCAGAGCAATATAAGCCGCATTGTTGAGGCTCTTTATCGTAGAGATTCTGAGACTAATGCGATTTATAGTTATGGTCTGTTGAACCTGTCATACAAGTTCAATAATACCGGCAGTGATAATGGCAAGAAGGGTAAGGGCGCACGCGAATATGGTATGCCACCGGCTGGTATGGCTCCTCCAGCAGGAATGATGCCTCCTCCGGGTGGCCCGATGAGGTAATAAAAATATCCGCGGCAAAATAACAATTTTGCCGCGGATATTTTTATTTTTCTGTCTCTTTAAAATAGAATATCCCAACCGTTGGAAACAACCAACACGAGTGCATAAATGCCATAAGCGAATTTCAGGCCGCTTGTCAGCATAAAGGCAACGAATGACATACTGGCGACTTTGAGAGCTTTTGATGATGGCGTCTTTGCAATAAGTTCGCCAATGTAAGCACCAAGAAACGGACCTATCAGAATACCTAACAATCCACCGAACATTCCAATGACAAGGCCGATGGTTGCTCCCCAAGTGCCATATTTTGAGCCTCCAGTCTTTTTTGTCAACCACACCGGTGCAATATAGTCAAGAATTGTTACAATAACGGCAACTACTCCGGCTACAATGATTGTTGTGTTTGAAAGGTCGTTGCCGTCGCAGAACATCAGCATAAGTAACGCAACAAAACTGAGTGGCGGGCCGGGAAGAACCGGCGCAACAGCGCCAATAATGCCCACGATGGCAAATAGCAGCGCAAGAATTAAAAGCAGAATATCCATAATCTATTGTCTCTTGTTTCTTTGTGCCGCAAAGTTAATGTTTAATTGCTTAATAAAACAAAAAGAGTTACTTTTTTAGCTGCAAATTGAGTATCTTAGCAAACAGAATAATCGCAGTGTATATTATGATTAAAGATATTGTTTTTGATTTTGGTGGGGTGTTGACAACTATTGACACCAATAGGGCGTTGGCTCGCTTTAGGGAGCTAGGACTTTCCAATCCAAAGGATTATATAAATTCTTATTGCCAGAAAGGTCCTTTCTTTGCTCTTGAGAATGGTGATATTAATGCCGAGGAGTTTTGTGATGAATTGGGGCAGCTTTGTCAAAGGTCTATCAGCTACGATGACGCAAAATTCGCTTGGTGTGGGTTTATAACAGAGGTTCACGTTGAATATCTTGAGTTCTTGCAGCAGTTGCGTTCGCAATATCGTCTTTCGGTGCTGAGCAATACAAATCCTTTTATTCAAAGTTGGGCACGTTCACCACAATTTACCCCTTGCGGAAAGTCGCTCGATGACTATTTTGATATGCTTTTCTTGAGCTATTGTATGGGCTGCTCAAAGCCCGGCGAGGAGATTTATCACAAGATGCTTGCCTCTGGTTCAATGCTTGCCGAGGAGACGCTATTTGTTGACGACAGCGATAAAAATCTTGAGGCGGCGGCAAAAGTGGGTATTAAAACTCTAAAAGTTGAGAATGGCGAGGACTGGCGTGAAAAGTTATTGATTTTTTTGCAGCAGGGTTGAGGGGGGCTCCCTTGGCTAATGTCTATTGTGTTAAAAGAGGTGAAAAAACGTTTTTTTGCCTCTTTTTTATTTCTTTATGTTTATCTTCGCAAAAGAGAGTATAGACGATGGATTGGAGCACAACTTCTATGATGGGCGTTCTCTACTGGTTATATTGGGTTGTTGTTGTATTCATTATAATCAGGGTGATGCTGAGAAATCACGATGCCGTAAAGACACTAGCGTGGATTATGGTATTTGTTTTTATACCCTTTCTTGGGTTGGTGCTTTATCTCTTTTTCGGGCGCGACACACGCAAAAAAAGGTTGGCAAGCAAGCGTCTGCTGTCGCAGATTAAACAGCATAGTACGTTGAAGGTTGCAGCTAGTGCAAAGAGTGAAATCCGTTCTGAATATCAATCACTTGTTACATTTTTTGAAAATTCCTCCTCGGTGCCGCTATTGTCGTTTGATGAGGCCGAAGTTATTTCTGATACACAACTGTTTGCTGAGCGCCTTTTTGAAATTATATCAGCAGCAAAAGACCACATTCACCTGCAATTCTATATAATAGAGGATGATGAGTTCGGCTGCCGTTTGCGCGATGCGCTTGTGGAGAAGGCAAGGCAAGGGGTCGAGGTCCGGGTTATATATGATAGCGTTGGCTGCTGGAGAGTTGGCAAGGGCTTTTTTGATAGTATGCGCAGTGCCGGAGTGAAAGTGGTGGCTTTTTTGAGGGTCTACTTTCCTTTGCTTTCCAATAGAGTAAACTATCGCAACCACAGAAAGATTGTTGTTGTTGATGGCAGGGTTGGATTACTGGGAGGCTGCAATATTGCCGACCGCTATCTGAAAGGTATAAAGGGTGGCTGTTGGCGCGACACAATGTTGTTGTTGCGCGGAGTAGCTGTGAATGGCCTGCAAGCATCGTTCCTCTTGGATTGGTATTTTGCGAACCGCACACCGATAAACGGGAAACGCTATTTTCCTGTGTTCGATGGAAATAAAAAATCGTTTGTGCAGGTGGTTACGTCGAACCCGGTTGGTGAGGTCAGGGCAATTATCTCGGGATATATAAAGATTTTGTCTCAAGCAAAAGGGTATGTTTATCTGCAAACACCATACTTTATGCCCGATGAGTCTTTTTTGCAAGCCTTGAAAAATGCAGCAATGTCTGGAGTAGATGTAAAACTTATGATTCCCGAGCACTCGGATAGTGTGATTGCTGATTATGCTTCAATGTCATATTTGGGCACTCTGCTTAATTCGGGCGTAAAAGTATACCTTTATCGTAGTGGGGTTCTGCACAGCAAAACAGTTGTGTGCGATGATTATCTCTCATCCGTTGGGTCGACTAACCTCGATTTTAGGAGCTTTTTCTATAATTTTGAGGTCAGTGCATTTGTGTATGACAAAGCTGTTGCCTTGAATTTAAAAGAGTGTTTTCTCAATGATTTAAAGCAGTGCCGTCAGCTCACGACAAATGAATATCGCAAGCGCTCGTTCCTTAAACGCTGTGCCGAATCGTTTATCAAACTATTCTCTCCGCTGTTGTGATGCCGGGACTGTGGTGTTAGAGTGAGTCAAGCTCTTGCTTTATGCCCAAGAGCTCGTTCTTTATTGCCTTTAGGCGGTCTATAACCTCGCTATTCGTCTCAGCACTCTTTTTTGTGTCGCCGTTTTTTAGTTGTTTTTTTGCGCCGGCGAGTGTGAGCTTGCAATCCTTTACTAGGTGGCAGATGGTGCGCAGGGTGTTTATATCCTCCTTTGTGTATCGGCGCACTCCATTGGCGCCTTTGTATGGCGATACCTGTGGGAACACGCTCTCCCAATAGCGGAGGGTGGTCTCTGTTACTGACAACTCCTTTGCAACCTCCTTGATGGAGTAGTACATCTTCAGGTCTTTGTTTAGGTTAAGTGCCATATCAATCGTATATTTTTCCGTGGTTCTCGGCCATTTGTAGCATCTGGTCGTATCCATCGGCGTCTAGGTCCATAAAATAGTAGTTCACAGGGTTTACGTGGCTGCCCTTTGCAATAACTTCATAGTGCAGGTGAGGTCCGGTGCTCTTGCCCGAATTTCCACTCAAAGCAATCTGCTCGCCGCGGACAACCTTCTGTCCTTTCTTGACAAGGAATTTCTTGTCGAGCAGGTGGGCGTAAAGTGTCTTGTAGCCATAGCCGTGGTCGATGACAACAGTGTAGCCGTATCCCGACATCCACTTCGCGCTCTCGATTATTCCGTCGGCAGTGGCGTATACAGGAGTCTTTTTGTCGCAAGCAAAATCCATACCTTTGTGGAATGTGCGCACGTTGTAGACTGGGTCAATCCTGTATCCGTATCCCGAGGCGGTGCGCTTGAGGTCGCGGTTAGAGATAGGCTGTATTGCCGGTATATGGCGCAAGCGAGTCTTTGAATCTTTGTCGAGTGCAACAATCTCGTCAAATGATTTTATCTGCATATAGAGTTGCTTCTCGAGTAGGTCAATCTTTTGTGTCGTCTCCACAAGCAGCTCCGAGTTATCCATCTTTAATAACTCGTCGTAGCGGTTTGTGCCGCCGTACCCGGCGTTTCTTGCCTCGGCCGAAATTGGCTCGGCATCGAGCATCACTCTGTAAAGGTTATCGTCGCGTTGCTGTATATCCTGCAAAACGAGCATTGCGTTGTCGAGGCGTTTTGAAAGAATCTTGTATTGAGCAAGGATTTGTGAGTTCTCATTCTCCAACTCCTCGACAGAGGGCTTGTCTACAAATATGTGAAAGACAAGGAACGAACCTGCGCCAAAGAGTATAAAGAGCAGCGCACGACGGAGTATCGTGAGAAACCTTTGAGCAAAATTAGGGGCTACCTTTTCATAGGTTTTTGTCTCGGGGTTGAATATGTAATAGTTCTTTCGCATTGCTCTCTTTTGCTATTGCAAAAATAGTAAAAGCAACCTTTTTATGCAAATATTATTCATTTAAAGCATACTTTGTGGGCAAAGATGCTCTTTGCTGTTAAATATTATTTGTCTAGTCGGCGTTTTTTTGCTAAAATGTTGTAAATTTGCGCTGCTTATGCGCCCGCGAGCGTGGCACCTGCGCGCGAAGCGGATTAATTCTGTCAAAATTAAAAAATATTAATATGCTCACATCGAAAGAAATTAGAGATTCATTCAAAAAGTTTTTTGAAGAGAAGGGACACTTGATTGTTCCTTCGGCACCTATGGTTGTGAAAGACGACCCTACGCTGATGTTTACCAATGCTGGTATGAACCAGTTTAAGGATATTATACTTGGTAATGCTCCGGCAAAGAGCAAGCGCGTAGCCGACTCGCAAAAGTGTCTCCGTGTAAGCGGTAAGCACAATGACCTTGAGGAGGTGGGACACGATACTTATCACCACACAATGTTCGAGATGCTTGGTAACTGGTCGTTTGGCGATTATTTCAAGGAGGATGCCATCAACTGGGCGTGGGAGTATTTGACACAGGTTGTCAAGCTCGACCCTGAACGTATGTATGCAACAGTGTTCGAGGGTTGTGAGGCCGAAGGCCTTGAGCGCGATAATGAGGCTGCAGCTATTTGGGAAAAGCACTTGCCAGCCGAGCGCATTATCAATGGTAATCACAAGGATAACTTCTGGGAGATGGGCGACACAGGTCCTTGCGGCCCCTGTTCCGAGATACATATTGACCTTCGTAGCGATGAGGAGAGAGCAAAAATAAATGGTCGCGACCTTGTAAACGGTTCTCATCCACAGGTTATTGAAATTTGGAACCTTGTGTTTATGCAGTTTAATCGTATGGCTGATGGTCATCTCGAGGAGCTTCCGGCAAAGGTTATCGACACCGGTATGGGCTTTGAGCGTCTTTGTATGGCACTTCAGGGCAAACAGTCGAATTATGACACAGATGTGTTCCAGCCAATTATCAAGGCTATTGGCGAGGTGTCGGGAAAAAGATACGGTTGTGATGCTCAGGTAGATGTGGCAATGCGTGTTATTGCCGACCATATTAGAACAATCTCTTTCTCAATCACCGATGGTCAGTTGCCATCAAATGCCAAGGCCGGCTATGTGATTCGTCGCATCTTGCGTCGTGCGGTGCGTTACGGCTACACATTCCTTGGACAAAAACAGGCATTTATGCACAAACTTGTGCCCGCATTGATTGAGAATATGGGAGATGCTTATCCCGAATTGAAACAGCAGCAAGAGCTCATCACAAAGGTTATAAAGGAAGAGGAGGACTCTTTCCTTCGCACTTTGGAGACCGGTATGGGTATGCTCGATAAGATAATTGCAACAGCAAAGGCTGCCGGTAACAGCGAGATTAGCGGTGTTGAGGCATTTACGCTCTACGATACTTTTGGTTTTCCAATTGACCTTACACAGTTGATTTTGCGAGAGAGCAATCTTGCTGTAAATATGGCTCAGTTCGACGAGGAGATGCAAAAGCAAAAGTCACGCGCACGCAACGCTGCTGCAGTGGAGAATGGTGACTGGGTGGTTGTCAGCGAGGGCGAGAGTGTTTTTGTGGGATATGATAACACCGAGTGCGCTACAACAATTTTGCGTTACCGTCAGACAAAGCAAAAGAATCAGACCTACTATCAAGTGGTGCTCAAAGAGACTCCTTTCTATGCCGAGAGTGGTGGTCAGGTGGGTGACACCGGTTATCTTGTCTGTGGCGATGAGCGCATCGAGGTGGTTGATACAAAGAAAGAGAACAATTTGCCGATACATATAACAAAGCAGTTGCCTGCTGAGCCCGCAGCCGAGTTTGTTGCTGAGGTTGACAAGGCAAAGCGTGCCGCTTGCGCTGCTAACCACTCTTGTACTCACCTGCTCGATCAGGCTTTGCGTCAGGTGCTGGGTACTCACGTCGAGCAAAAAGGTTCGCTTGTTACTCCCGATGGTATTCGTTTCGACTTCTCACACTTCCAAAAGGTTACCGATGAGGAGATTGAGCAGGTTGAGCGCATTGTCAATGCGCGTATCCGCGAGAATATTCCTTTGACCGACTATCGTAACATCCCCATCGAGGAGGCTAAGAAGCTTGGAGCAATCGCTCTCTTTGGTGAAAAGTATGGCGATCACGTGCGTGTTGTAAAATTCGGCTCATCTATTGAGTTCTGTGGCGGTACACACGTTGCTTCTACCGGTAATATCGGTATGGTGAAGATTGTTAGCGAAAGCTCTGTCGCTGCGGGAGTGCGCCGCATCGAGGCTATCACAGGCGAGGCGCTTGAGAATCACAATTATAAGTTGCAGAACCTTTTGAAAGAGATTCAGGCTCTGTTCAATAATGTTCCTAACCTCAAGGCTACTATCGTTAAGTCTATTGCCGAGAATGCCGAACTGAAAAAAGAGATTGAGGCTTATGCAAAGGAGAAGGCAGCAATGGTTAAAGCCGATTTGCTCAAGGATATTAAGGAACTTGACGGTATTCGTTACATTAGCTCTGTGCTTCCTTTGGCTCCTGCAACTGTGAAGGATATTGTGTTTATGTTGCGTCAGGAACAGCCTGAGAATTTGCTTGTTGTTGTCGGCAGTGTCTACAACGAGAAGCCGCAGTTGACAATTTCGGTTAGTGCCGACCTTGTGGAGAAGGGCTTGAATGCCGGCAAGATTGTTGGTCAGGCTGCACGCGAGATGCAGGGTGGCGGTGGCGGTCAGGCTCACTTTGCACAGGCGGGTGGAAAGAATCCTGCAGGTGTAACGGCTGCTATCGACAAAGTCTTTGAGATTATCAAAGGATAATAATAGTCCTGTTTTATAAAAAAGTTCCGGAGCGTTATAACACCGCTCCGGAATTTTTTATTATACTTTCCAATTTACAAGATGCAGCTTTTCGCTTGCACGTGTGAAGGCTGTGTAGAGCCAACGATAATAGTCGGGAGAAATCATCTCTTCGCTAATGTATCCTTGGTCAATAAAAACTCTTTTCCACTCGCCGCCTTGTGCTTTGTGGCAGGTGACAGCGTAGCCATATTTCACTTGCAGGGCGTTGTAGTATGGGTTTTGACGGATTTTTTCCATTCGTTTGCGCTTTGAACGAATTTCGGGATAATCCTCCCACACAGCGTTGAAAAGTTGTTCGTTTTCCTCTCTTGTCAATGACGGCGATTCGCTTGTGAGGGTGTTGAGCATAATCTTTACATCAATCTCACAATCCTCGTAGTCGATTAAAGATAGTGTTACGTCGGCAAAACGAAAACCATACATCTCCTCTGTACCGTGTACGCGTACAATTTCGGCAATGTCGCCATTGGCTATAAAATCAAGTTTTTCAAGCAGTGTCTTATCCTCTTTACCAAGCTCTTCGCGCCAATAATAGTTGTTCTTTACAATCATCAGCATATCTCCTCGGCTCAACTCCTCTTCGCGGTAGAGAATGCGGCGGCGTATACCTTCATTGTATACATTCGCGCGTTTGTTTGAGCGGCAGAGAATTATTGTTTCGTCAATGCCGGCTTTGTTGTAGCTTGTCTCAATGGCTTCGATAAGCTCCTCGCCCTGCACGTTGCAGATATCTGAAAAACCTTTTAGTGTTATTTGGGGCAGGTTGTATGTCTCGTCTTCTTCAATCTTCTGTCGCAGCATAGTGGCGTTGTACAGAATTCCCGAGTCGTCGAGCTGTCGCATAACCTGTTTTAGTTCAATGGAGGTTACGTTAAGGAACATTGAGCGTAGATAGCTCTCGGTTAGCGCCGGTGATTGAATCTCACCAACAGGGGGGAGCTGAGCTGTGTCGCCAAGCAATAGCATTGAACAGCCTCGCCCCGAGTAGATGAACTCTATAAGGTCGTCGAGCAACCCGTTTGAACAGGTCATTGCATTGCCGTCATTTGAAATCATCGATGCCTCGTCTACGATGAACAGCGTGTTTTGTGCTCTATTATCGGTGAGGGTAAATGTGGTACTGTCCATTATAGACTTTTGGCGATAGATGCATTTGTGGATGGTGTGCGCACTCTTTCCCGAGTATGCCGAAAAGACTTTTGCTGCTCTGCCGGTGGGGGCGAGCAATGTGGTCTTTCGCTCAAGCTGCTCCATTGTGCGCACAAGCGCTGATATTAGCGAAGTCTTTCCGGTGCCGGCATATCCACACAGCAAGAATACTTTGCGGTCATCACCCGAGAGGATAAATTCAGACAATTTATCTATTGCATCTTTCTGCTCTGCGGTTGGAGTGAACGGGAAATTTGATTTTATTTGTGAAGCTAAATATTTGTTAATCACCTGTGTCGTTGTCTAAAGTTATATAAAAAACAGCCTGTTTAAAATGCGGAAAACTGCGCTGCGGAAATTTAAACAGCCTCCCGATTGTAAAAAAGTTATATAAAATAATGTATATTCGTTTTTTTATCTTATTTTTGTGACACGAAAATAATTAAATAAAAAGATATAACAATGAAAAAAGTATTAAATGTAGTTTTGCTTTGTCTTGTCATTGCGCTTGTTTATGCAAACTTTAGTAGCGTAAATGCGCCACTCGATTTCGACAAGCAGCGTGTTGAGCGTGATCAGGTTGTCATTGAGCGCCTTATTGACATTAGAACAGCGCAGGTGGAGTATCGTGCGCAGAACGGCAGATATGCAGCTACTTTTGACGAATTGATCTCTTTCCTCGATGACAGTATGAAGGTTGTGAACAAGACCTACATCCTCAATGACAAGCAGTTGGCATTGGTTAGAGATTTTAAGGTTGAGGATACAAAACCAAAGGATGCTGATGCAATGTCTTTCTCCGAGGATGAGGCCGACCAGATTGTCCTCAATATCCTTGCCGATGACAACAAGAAAAACCAGCAGAAGAATGCTAAGAGAATTGAAAGACTTGATGCCTTGTATCGTCGCGACACAATTATGGTTATGAGCGTTGATACAGTTGTTGTTGATGGTGTTGAGAGACTTGATACAACAATGAAACCGGTTGTTGACGCTACAATGATTGCCGAAGCCTTCCATCGCGATACAATCCGTTTGGCATACGTTGATACTCTATATCACAACTCGGCTTATGATATTCAGCAGTTGAGATATATCCCATTCAGTCAGGATAGCACTGGTGCACCAATTGAGTTTGTTCTAAAGGCAGATAGTATTCAGCCAAATGCTCAGGCTAACCGCAAGGCTGGTGGTTACATTCAGGTATTTGAGGCACGCGCCGATTTTGTACACTACCTCAAGGGCTTGAACGAGCAGGAACTTAACAACTATCTTTTGCAGGTTGTTACCAATGGAACAGAGTATAGAGAGGAACTCCGACTCGACAAGAATGGCGAGCCTTTGATGGGTGCTAATGGTGTGCTCAAGAGACTTATCCCTTGTCGCAAGGTTGGTGACGTTACCAAGAATAACAACAACGCTGGTAACTGGCCCTAATCAGAATGGTAAAGGATAACATTCAAAATAAAACATTATCCATTCGTATCAGTACGGATGGATTTTGTTTTTGCAGCTATACACCATCGTTGCCAGAGTCGCTAAAATATTTCTTCTATAAACCCGAGAAGGGGCTAACGCTGACAATAAATCTACAAAAGGCTGTCGAGCAATGCCCGTTTATTTCGCTGGGCGAGCATTATGATGTTAAGGTTATTGTAGAGACCGAAGAGTTTACTACAATACCGGTTGAATATGATGATAAGCAGGATTATAAACCTTTCTATCGTCTATGCTTCCCAAAAAACGATGCACGAGTGGAGATTGTAGCCAATAGATTAACGGCTCAGGGGGTGACAGTGCTGTTTCCCGTAGAAAAGTCTCTGTATGAGCGCTTGCAACAGCTTGGCGACATTACATTCTATTCTACATTGAGTATATTGCTTGGCTTAATGACAAGTAAACCGGTAGCCGAGGAGCGTTATATGCTTGCCTTCTTTCAGGGTAACCTTTCATTTTTTATCTCAATACAAGATGGCCGCTTGAGGCTTGCCAATGCCTTCAGATGCGATGATGGACAAGATGCAATATATTATCTGTTGAGTATATGGAAAGAGCAGGGCTTGTCGCAAGAGGATGATACGCTCTATCTTTGTGGCGACAAGGGGGTTGAGCAGAATATGCTGACTATCGGGCGCTTTATAAATAGGTGTAAGCGTATGAATGCGAATGAGCTTTTTCCCTCGACTTTGTTGAACAAGATGGAGGGTATTCCCTTTGATTTACAGTCATTGATACTATGCGAATAATTAGTGGAAAATATAAAGGTCGTCATTTTGATGTGCCCCGAAATTTCAAGGCACGTCCTACGACCGATTTTGCCAAGGAGAACCTTTTTAATATCCTTGCCAATATTGTTGATTTTGAAGAGATGTCAGTGCTCGATTTTTTTGCCGGCACTGGTAGCATCAGTCTTGAATTTCTTTCGCGCGGGTGCTTGGCAGTTACCTCTGTCGAGATGGATGCGCAGCACGTAGCACACCTTAAGAAAACAGCAGCAGTTCTTGGCGATGATGCTTGGAGTGTTGTGCGTGACGATGTCTTTCGCTATATTCGTCGTTGTCCGGCGGCTTATGATATTGTCTTTGCCGATCCTCCATACGCCCTGAAGGAGCTTAAGGATATTCCCGACCTTGTGCTTGCCGGAGGGCTGCTGAAGAGTGGTGGTATATTGGTCTTTGAGCACGGCAAGGATAATGATTTTAGTGCACACCCCAATTTCTTTAGGCACGTTGCATACGGTAGTGTGAATTTTAGCTTTTTCGAGAAAAAGTGAGAGATATAATAAAGTTGAACAAAAAATGCAGGCTTTTGCCTGCATTTTTTGTTCTATCCGATACGTGCAATGGTTTTTATGTTGTTGATTTTTTTCAAATTCTCACAGATATTCTTTACATCCTGAACGTCGTGCACATTTACCCAAAATGTTCCTTCAAAGATTCCGTTATTGCTCTCAATGTGCATCTTTTGTATGTTGGCATTTAACTGCTGTGAGATTATGGTTGTAATCTGGTGCAGAATACCCATATCATCTATGCCGGTTATCTGGATGGGGACGACAAAATAGAGTTGTTTGTGTGTCTCCCAAGTGGCTGCCAATATTCGGTCGCCGTGACTGCTTTTCAGGGTGTTTGCAACGTGGCAGTTACGCTTGTGGATGATAATCTGTTTCTGTTCATTGTAGTACCCCAGCACATCATCGCCCGGTATTGGATGGCAACAGTCGGCAATGATATATCCGTTTTTCAGGTTCTCTTCGGTGAGGTTTATTGGTGTCTTATGGTCCAGAATATCGTAACTCTTTACCTCTTTGTTCTCCTCCTCCTTCTTTTTATCGCGGTTGAATGAGAACAGTGATTGAAGGCTGAATTTCTTGTTCCCAAGCAGTGTGTCTTTATCCTCGTTGCCTAATATCACAGTTCCTTTGCCAATGGCTACAAGCAGCTCGTCGCGGTCGTTGAGTTTGTGTAACTTCCACAACTTTTCGATATTTCCCAGATAATTGCTTAATCCCTCTTTTTCAAGGAAGAGGTTCAGTTTTTCTTCACCTTCTCTTTGCAAGATGCGCTGTTGACGGCGCAGCTCGGCCTGTATCTTTGCGCGCGCTTTTGCTGTGGTTACGAATGACAGCCAGCTATCATCGACGCGCGATGAGTTTGAGGTAAGAATCTCTACTTGGTCGCCACTTTGCAGCTGGTGGCTCATTGGCACAAGCCTGTGATTGACTTTTGCACCAATGCAATGGTTGCCGAGGAATGTGTGTATGCTGTATGCAAGGTCCAGTGCAGTACAATTCTGCGGCATTGTCTTTATCTCGCCCTTTGGGGTAAAGACAAAAATTTCGGTTGCGTAGAGGTTGAGCTTGATGGTGTCGAGGAAATCGAGCGCGTTAGGCTGTGGGTCATCAAGAATCTCTTTTATGGTGTGCAACCAATTCTCGAGCTGGTCGTCGTTGGTGTTGTCGTTCTCACTCTTGTATTTCCAATGTGCGGCAATACCTCTCTCGGCGACTTCATTCATCTTTTCGCTACGAATCTGAACCTCTATCCACTCGCCGCGTTGGCTCATAAAGGTTGCGTGCAGCGCTTTGTATCCGTTTGCTCGTGGCTTGTTAACCCAATCGCGCAATCGGTCGGGGTGGGCGTTATATAGCTTTGTGAGGGCGATATAAATATTAAAACACTCGTTGTTCTCGTTCTCTCCATCGCGTGGAGTGAATATGATGCGCACGGCAAGAATATCAAAGATATCCTCGAATGCCACGTGCTTTTTTTGCATCTTGTTCCAGATGGAGTAGGGAGATTTTACACGGCCTATGATGTGGTATTTCAATCCCATTGCGTCCAGTTGCTCGCAGATGGGTTGTGTGAACTCATTGTAAAGAATATCACGCTCGTTTTGCGTCTTTTCGATTTTCTTCTCTATGCGTGCATACTCTTCGGGGTGTTCGTATTTGAAGCTCAAATTCTCAAGCTCGGTCTTTATTCGGCTTAGTCCCAAGCGGTAGGCGATAGGGGCATAAATGTACAATGTCTCTCCCGCAATCTTGTACTGCTTGTTTATCTGCATATATTTCAGTGTGCGCATATTATGCAGACGGTCGGCGATTTTTATGAGTATAACACGTATATCCTCGCTCATTGTGAGCAGGAGCTTTTTAAAATTCTCAGCTTGCTGTGATGCGTGTGCGCCGAACACTCCTCCCGAGATTTTTGTAAGGCCGTCAACAATGTCGGCAATCTTGTCGCCAAAGAGGTTGCGTATATCTTCGATGGTGTAGTCTGTATCTTCAACAACGTCGTGTAGCAGAGCAGCACAGATAGATGTTGAGCCAAGGCCAATCTCTTTGCATACAATGCGTGCTACGGCAAGTGGGTGCATTATGTAGGGCTCACCGCTGTGTCGTTTGACGCCACGATGTGCCTGACGAGCAAAATTAAATGCTTTTGTTATCAGTTCAACTTTTTTGCGATGCTGGGATGCCAGATAAATATCCAGCAATTCCTGAAAGGCGGCATTTATTGCAGCCTCTTCATCAATGCTTTTTATCTCGTCGTAGTTCTCCATTGCATTACTTGTAAATTCTCAGATATTTGCCCGCACGAATGTTCGAATTGCGCAAATTGTTCCATTTCATAATCTGCTTCACCGAAACTCGATATTTTAGAGCAATAGCTCCTAATGTTTCACCATTTTTGATTTTGTGACGTATGAGATTACCTGCTCCGTTATTCTCTTTTGCCTCTTTGAGCATCTTTTCAATGTCGCTCTTTGGGAAATATTTATCGGCATTGTGCTTGTAGACGGTGTCCTCTTTTTCAATAAACTTTGTTACGGAGTTGTTTGTCAGGCGCAATATATAGGTCTCATTTTCTCCGGGGATAATATCTTTCAAATATTGAGGGTTCAGGGTGCGTATCTCTTCAATATCAATTCCGCACACCTCTGCAATTTGATTAAAGTGAAGGTTCTTGTTTATTTGTATTGTGTCTGTTGTTACGGGCAGGTTGGGCTCCATTGGGCATATTCCGTGGTCTTCGTAATATGTCATTATGTAGCTTGCTGCAATAAAGCCGGGTAGGTAACCGCGTGTCTCGCGTGGCAGCCAAGGATATATTTTCCAAAAGTCGGTATTTCCGCCTGAACGCTTGATGGCTTTCTTGATATTGCCCGGGCCGCAGTTGTAGGCTGCAATGGCAAGTTCCCAGCTTTGGAACATATCGTAGAGGTCCTTCAAATAGAGCAGGGCTGCTTTTGTCGATTTTGCCGGGTCAAAGCGCTCGTCGATATAGTTATTTGCCTTTAAATCGTACAGTTTACCTGTGGTGAACATAAATTGCCACAATCCTTTGGCGCCCATTCTTGATGCGGCTCTTGGGTTCATTGCCGATTCAATTATTGGCAGATATTTTAGCTCGTGTGGCACGCCAAGGCGGTCAATCTCCTCTTCGATTATGGGAAAATAGTATTCCGAAATTCCAAGCAGATACGATACTTGTGAGCGTCCGTTCTTTGTGTAGCGGTCGATGCAAGCGCGCACCATATTATTGTAGGGCATTCTGACAATTGTGGGCAGTGCCGCCAAACGTTTGGCGTACATTGTATCTGTTATGGGGATTGACTCCGAACCATCGCAGTCGAGTTTGTTGAGCATATTGCGTGCTTGCCAACTATTCAACAGGCTGTCGATATTGGCATTCATACTCTCCGGGATTTCAAAAGTGTAGCCGTTGCCAGTCATTGTGTCAAGGTCTACCTCGTATTTCACATTGGTGGCAATGGTTTGCGGTGTGGTATATGGTATCCAAATGCTGTCGGCAATCTCTTCGCTCGCTACCTCCTCAACTTTTTGTGTGCTTTTGAATAGGTTGCAGGAGTGTAGTGTGACAAGAGCTGCCAAAATGGTTATTATGGTTTTTATTCTCTTCATTGTGTATTAAAATCTGATATTGCAGTTAAAGCCATAGTAATCCTTGTTGTACATCTGCCTGCTGTCGATTATCTGTGGCTCAATGCTGAGATGTATATCCTCGCTGATGTCAAAATTAGACAACTGTGCATCTACATAAGCATCGATTACCGATAGGGCATACACTCCAATGAAGGAGAATATGCTCAAATCGCGCCAACGGCGATAGCGGTCCTTCCTTTTTTTGAACACTCCTTTCAGATACTCTTTGTTTGCTTCGTAATCGTATCCGTGGCGAAAGAAATCTTTGTAGGAGTTGGTGTTTGGGTCGCTGTCCATTATATCGAGATAGGCCTGACGATAGTCCTTGTACATCTGTCCGTTCCAGTTGTAGGCATAGAGGCAACCAACAAATCCGCCGTAAACAATCGGCAGCTTCCAGAATTTGCGATTGTAAATCTGTCCGCCTCCGGGGATTGCCAAAGCAAGCCAAGTGGCTGTTGTTGGGTCGGGTTTTCTAATTGTTATTCTGTTAGCGCCTGTTTGCTTGGTGGGGGCAGGGAGTTTAATGCTATCGGGGCTGTTTGCAGCTGTAATCTCCCGGTATGTGCTGTCCAAAGTTAAAATATTGGGCATTGTTGCTCTTAAATCCTTAACACTTAGTGTGTCTTTTTGGATTGTCAGCAGTGTGGTGTCGGTTGTCGCTGTATGCAGTGTCTGTGCAGTGATATTTGTTGCCAGCATTGTGAGTAATGCGACAACAATCATAAACTTATATGTAAGTTTTTTTATAATCACTGCGGGTTATTTGTTTAGTCGGTCAAAGATTGATATGATACGTTCCAACTCTTTTTCGTTCTTGAACTTTATGCTTATTTTTCCACTGCCTTTAGCCGAGCAAGTCATCTGCACCGGTGTCTGGAAAAAGTTTGTAAGTTGTTTTTTCAACTGGTGGAAGGCTGCATCTTGTTTTTTCTCGGCGCTCTTTTTCTTGTTGTCATTTTTTGCTTCTCCGCCTTCTTTTATGCGTCGCACCATCTCCTCAACCTCGCGCACAGAGTAACTGTTCTTCTCAATGTCGTGGAAGAGGGCTATTTGGTCGCTGTGTGAGTCGAGCGACAACAGGGCCTTGGCGTGGCCCATATCAATTCTCTTCTCTTTGAGCGCGACTTGTATAACTGCCGGCAATTTCAGCAGGCGAAGGAAATTTGCAATGGTTGCTCGGCCTTTTCCAATGCGTTTGCTAAGCTGCTCTTGGGAAAGGTTGTGCTGCTCAATCAGTTGCTGATAGGCAAGGGCAATTTCAAGAGCATTCAAGTCCTCGCGCTGAATGTTCTCAATGAGAGCCATCTCCATAGTATCCTCATCATCAGCCTTCAGAATATAAGCCGGGATTGTAGTCTTTCCGGCAAGCTGCGATGCGCGGAAACGTCTCTCTCCGGCAATAATCTGATAGGTGCCATCCTCCATCTTGCGCAGTGTGATGGGTTGTATAACACCAAGCTCTTTGATTGAGTCGGCAAGCTCCTGCAGCGCCTCTTCATTAAAGTCCCGGCGTGGTTGGTTGGGATTGGCGAAGATTTTGCCAATCTCAATTTCGCCTATTGATGATGAACCCGATGTGCGAACGGCCTCGGTTGAGATGAGTGCGTCGAGTCCGCGTCCGAGTGTGAATTTCTGTTTTGCCATTTTAGAATTTGTTTCTGTTTAGTATTTCCTCGGCTAATGCCAAATAGTTCTTTGCACCGGTTGACTCTGCGTCGTACATAAGCGCCGGAATTCCCATACTGGGAGCCTCGCCCAGTCTGATATTGCGCTGTATCACGGTGTTGAACACAAGTTCTCTAAAGTGCTTTTTTACTTCATTGTAAACCTGATTGCTCAGTCGCAGGCGCGAGTTGAACATAGTCAGCAAAAATCCCTCGATATCAAGCATCGGGTTGAGATTTGATTTTATGATTTTTATTGTGTTCAGCAATTTACTGATGCCTTCGAGTGCAAAATATTCACATTGCACGGGGATAATCACTGAGTCGGCGGCAGTCAGTGAGTTTACGGTGATAAGTCCCAGTGATGGCGAGCAGTCGATGAGGATATAATCATATCTCTCTTTGATGGGCGCCAACGCTTCGCGCATAATCTTCTCTCTGTTGGGCAGGTCGAGCATCTCAATCTCTGCACCTACAAGGTCAATGTGTGAGGGGATAATATCCAACCCTTTTACGCAGGTTGCGCTGATGCTCTCCTCGGCTACCGACTTATTTATCAAACATTCGTAAATAGAACTTTTTATCTCTCTGATATCAATGCCTAAGCCCGACGAGGCGTTTGCCTGAGGGTCGGCATCAATTACAAGAACTTTCTTTTCAAATGCGGCAAGCGACGCTGCAAGGTTAATGGCTGTAGTTGTTTTGCCAACACCTCCTTTTTGGTTTGCCAATGCTATAATCTTTCCCATTTTGTCTCAATTATTTAGTCTTGCCGAAAATATTTTACGGCATAGTGACAAATTCTAAAATATTACACTTGCAAAGGTAGTAAAAAAAGTTAGTCGGAGGTAAAAAATATTGTGTTACTTATTAACAGAAAACTGTTGGAAACTGTTTAAAATCATAAAAAATGTTACCGTGCTTGCAAGCGCGGTAACATTTTTGTGAAAACATTGGCAGGTAGTGTTATTCTACTGAAATTTTATATGCCTTTGTCTTGTTGCTGTCGTTGGTGATTACAATGTATAATCCTTGTTGTAACTCTTTTGCTGATAAGCGGCTACCTTCGCCCTTCTTTACCTCTCGGCCATCGGCCGTGTAAATGATGATTGACTTTGTGTCATTGCTGCAGATAATCTCTCCGTTGATGAATTTAAAATTATCATTCTCGTCACCGATATTCTCAATAGCGCTCTCGCTGCCTTTCTTAACGATGTTCACTGTGTAGCTCTCATTGTTGGCAACATTTTTGGCCTCGAGGCGGTTGTCCGAGACAACGAGATAGCTCACCTTATCGTCCTTTACGGCCGATTGTGTCCATTGGATTGACCACAAATTTCCCATCTGTGTCAATAGGTAGGTGTTCCAGTCGGGATAATATTGATTTGTGCCGAACACACCATATTCATTGAGATATCTGTTGTCGGCGTTGCTTGTTATCTTGTAGCAATTTTGGCCGTTGGCGTCGGTGGCAATCTTCCACTCTTGTGCAACAGTGGGCTTGTCGGTTGCAACGAATGTCGGTGTGCCGCCAGAGCCTTTTATGTTGTTGTTTGTTAGGTAGCGGTTGCCGTCGAGGATGTAATAAACATCGTCGCTGTTGATAAAAGGCTCTTTTGCTGCTCCACCCAATGGGACAATGTCAAAAATGTATTTTTCGGGCAGTGCTGTCGAGTTGCCTTTCTGTATCTCGGAGTTGCTTACAGTCCAGAATGCTGTGCCGGCACTGCCGCTATTTCTGATGGCGTACTTGCCGTTGGCCAGCAAGGTAATCTCGTATGTGTGCCAGATTGCCTCGTATGGGTTTGTGTTGTCGCTGACTGTGAAGCTACCGTTTTCGTTAAGATAGCGGTTGTCCTCAAGGTTTACAATCTTGTAACGGTTGGTGGCCGGGTCGACGCTAATCTTCCACTCTTGTTTCTGGGGGCGTATATTGTCCAACTCTTTTTGGAAGAGAGGCTTGCTTCCCGCGGTTTTTGGCTTTGTGTTTGTGAGATATTGGCCGTTGTAAATAATCTTGTATGTTCCATTTTCAAGAACCTGTGCAGGGAAAACGTCTGTGCGGTAGTCATATACCTCCTTGTATCTTGTAATCAATATTCCAACATTTTCCTTGATAAATGGCTCCACGTGTAATGTGGCAGCAACCGGTGATGCTATTTTTAATGAGCCGTGGAAGTCTCGTGAACGCAGTGCATTCTGCGCCTCGGTAAACTCAATGTAGCGCAAGTAACTGTTGACAAAGCTGTCGGGGTTCTCGGCAAGCAACGCATTGTTCATCTCTACCAGTGAAACGCCTCGCAAGCCAATATATTCAAAGCACTTTATCCACGGTTCAATCTCTTGGGTGAGTGCTGGCGCCTCGTCGGTAGTAGCGAGTTTGCGGGCTACTGAAACAAATTTATCAAACTGCGCACCGATGGCAGCGTATGCACTATTGTAGTCGCCGGCAGCTATTTTTTCGTCGTATTGCTGCTTTGCTTTTACAAATTCAGGCGATTCGTTTGTGCGACGCAAGCCGTGTGTGTTTGCTCCAAGGTCTACATTGTTCTCGCAGAAGAAACGGAATTCTGCGGTGCTCTTTGGCATAATATATTCGATGGCTGCCTCCCACGATTTATCGGCATTGTATGCCGGCATATTCCAAGTGTAGTCACCGATGCTGAAGAGTGAGACTTTTGAAGCCTCGGCATACTCCATCGGGTTTGAGACAAAGCCCGAGAGCATATTGGCAATGGTCAGGTCGTTGCCGTATGTGGGGCCCATCAAAATGTGGTTGATGCAGTAGTCGCTTACGGGGTAGTTGAGCCAAATGTAAGCCTTGCGCTTGATTTGGTTGTTTATCCACTCCATATCACCGTAGTTAATCATATCAACGACACTGTTTCCTGTCCACATCACATTAATGTCGCTGTCCATTATTGTGCCGAGCGCCGGCAGGTAAACGCTGTTTGCCCAACCGCGGTTGTATTGTGTGGGGCATATAGTGAGTGGCTTTACATCGGGGTAGCTCTTTTTAAGCTCTGCAGCAATGTAGTTCATCAGCTCGGCTTGTTCATCGCCGTGTGAGCCGTCGTCGTTCCAAAGGTCGTCCCAGAATACAGCAAAGCTTCTCACGCCAAGCTCGCACATTGCTTTCAGCTTGTTCACGATGTTTGCCCTGTCGGTGTTGTTCCACTGTATATCCTCGCCCGGGTGGATTGCCCACATAAACTCTATTTTGTTGGCTTTTGCCACGTTTACATACTCTTTGATTTTATTGCCAAGCTCGGCCGGGTACTCTTCGCGCCATTTACTCTTGTGATAAGCATCATCTTTTGGGCCGTAGATGTAAACATTCATCTTCTGTCGGCCAAACAATTCAAAGAGTCCCAAACGGTCGGCCTCGCTGTAGGGGTTGCCATAGTAACCCTCTACCAGTCCGCGCTGTGGAACGCTGGGGTAGTCGGTGATTGTGACGCACATTACGTTGGGCTGGGAGGCTATCTGAATGAATGTCTGTACGCCGTAGTATGTGCCCGATTCATCATTGCCGGCAATTACAACCTCATTCTTGCTCACGTTGAGATAGTAACCCTCGGCCTTTTGAGGAATTAGGTTTTCGTAGGCGGCAACGGCAGCGTCTCCGCGCTCTCCAATAATAAGTTTTACGGTGCCGTCGGTTGTGTTGTAACTCTTTTTGAACAGATTGACGGCGTCTTTGTCGGCCTCTTTCTCGCCGGTAATGTTGTAGCTTGCACTGCTTTCAAAAGCAATCTCATTGCTCCAATTTGTACTCTGTGGAACGGGGTATACTTTTACCTCTTGTGCATTAACGCTTAGTGTGGTTGCGGCTAAAAATAGTGCGGAAAGCCAGGAAGATAAATTTTTCATATAATTGATTGGTTATAATATTCCATTGCTGTTACACAACAAAGCAAAAATAGGTATTTTGAGTGAAATAGACAAATTTTTATTATATTCGCGTCGTTAAGTTTAAATAGGATGTTGTTATGAGCGAAAAACCGTTAATATTGGTTTCTAATGATGATGGCTATTTTGCCAAAGGTATCAACTGCCTTGCGAGGGTGCTTATGGAGTTTGGTGACGTTGTGGTTGTTGCGCCGCATACCGGTCGTTCGGGAAAGGGTTGCGCTATCACAAGTGAGGTACCTTTGAAGGTTGAACTTGTTGCCTCGGAACCGGGCTTGAAAATATATTCTTGCACCGGAACGCCTTGCGATTGTGTAAAGGTGGCTTGTCACAGCATTCTTGAGCGTCGCCCCGACCTTGTTGTCGGTGGCATCAATCACGGCGATAATTCGGCTGTCAATGCACACTATTCGGGCACGATGGGTATTGTGCTCGAGGGGTGTATGAAAGGGATACCATCGGTGGCTTTTTCGCTCTGTTCCCACGCTCCCGACGCTGATTTTTCTCCCACGTACGATGTCGTTCGCAGGGTTGTTGCTGCTGTGCTCGAACGTGGGTTGCCAGTGGGCAGTTGCTTGAATGTTAATTTCCCTAATTCATCATCTTATGCCGGCGTAAAGGTTTGTCGTCAGGCGATGGGGCGTTGGATAAATGAGTGGGAGTCGCACAATCATCCGCGTGGCGGCGAGTGGTGGTGGTTGACAGGAGAGTTTGTCATTGAGGATAATGATCCGTCGGCCGATCGTGTGGCTCTTGACAATAATTATGTCTCAATCACTCCAACAACAATAGATATGACAGATTATCGTCTGCTCGACGAGATGAAAAAGTGGAATCTTTGACAAGAATCAGGGTTTATGAAATATTATCTCATAGTTGGCGAGGCTTCGGGTGATTTGCACGCCTCGAATTTGATGAAATCTATAAAGGCTTTAGACAAGAGTGCCGAGTTTCGTTTCTTTGGTGGCGATTTGATGTCGGCTGTAGGTGGCACCCGTGTTAAGCACTATCGTGAACTTGCATATATGGGCTTTATTCCTGTCCTGCTGCATTTGAGAACGATATTTGCCAATATGAGAATTTGTAAAAAAGATGTCGAGGAGTGGGCTCCCGACGCTCTGATACTTGTCGATTATCCCGGTTTTAACCTCTCTATTGCCGAGTATATTCACAAAAACACCAAAATCCCTGTATATTACTATATCTCACCTAAAATTTGGGCGTGGAAAGAGTATCGCATAAAGAATATCAAGCGCGACGTTGATGAACTCTTTTCTATTTTGCCTTTTGAGATTGATTTCTTTGAGAAGAAACATAATTACAAAATAAATTATGTGGGCAATCCTTGTGTCGATGCGGTCGATGATTTTAAGCGTAACAGGGCTCTGTCGCGTGCGACTTTTATTGAGCAGAATAATTTGACGGATAAGCCTATTGTGGCGTTGCTTGCCGGCAGCCGCAAACAAGAGATTAAGGCCAATTTGCCACTTATGATTGAGGCGGTGAAACAATTCCCCGGTTACCAGCCTGTCGTGGCCGGAGCTCCGGGCATTGACAAGGATTTTTATGCTCCCTTTCTCACTGCTGATGTAAAAATTGTCTTTGGGCAGACTTACGATATTCTCAATAATTCTCACGCGGCATTGGTTACATCGGGAACAGCAACTCTTGAAACGGCGTTGTTTAATGTGCCTCAGGTGGTGTGTTACGCAACACCTATGGCTCGCCTCTATTCGTGGCTGAAAAAACGTTTCTTAAAGGTGAAATTTGTTTCGCTTGTTAATCTTGTGGCCGACAAGGAGGTTGTGCGTGAGCTTATTGCCGCAGATATGACGCTGCAGAATATTAAAGATGAGCTTGGCCGACTATTGCCCTGTGATAGCAAAGAAAGAACGGCTATGCTCAATGAGTATAGCCGTATGATGGAGATTCTTGGCAAGCCGGGTGCATCGGGGCGTGCCGCTGAAAAGATTGTCTCTCTGCTGTCAGAAAAAGGTTAAAGAATACCTATAAAAGCCAAATAGACAATTACGCAGGGTATTGCAAAAAGGGTGCTGTCGAAACGGTCTAGCAGGCCTCCGTGTCCGGGAAGGAAATTACCCGAATCCTTAATCTGCATTTCACGCTTCATACTCGATTCTATGAGGTCGCCTAATGTGCCCGAAACAACAACTACCACAGCCATACCAATCCACTGCCAAATATTCATTATATCAAAGAATTGCGCCATCACGGCTCCTGCTCCAATGGCAACAGCAACGCCGCCAAAAAGTCCTTCCCAAGTCTTTTTGGGCGATATGCGCTCGAACATCTTGTGACGTCCAATGAGGCAACCAATGCAGTATGCTCCGCTGTCGTTGCACCATATAAAAATGAATATTGACAGTGGGAACAACCAGTAGTAGGTCTCTCCCTCGGGTGCTCCGGCCGTGGATAGTATCTGTAGCAAAGAGAATGGCAGTGCTACATAAATTTGCGTCAGCATAAAATAGGCAAGATTTTCAATGTTGTTGCCCTTCTTAGAGAATGAAATACCAACAATTGTGCATAGGATTGCTATCATATATGGAGCAAAGACCAATAGTGCCGGCAGTTTCCCATTGTGGGCTGTAAGCGCGAATGCTACATATAGCAGAACACTGCACATAAATGCTACAAAGGGGTTGAATGACGCGTTCTTGTGTTGTCGCAATAATGTTGAGAATTCATTTACAGCCAAGGCCATAAAGACAAGAAATAGTGGCCTGAATGTGTTGAATCCACAAAGTATTGAGCCAATAAGGATACCTGCAAACAACGCTCCGCTAAGTGTGCGCACAATAAATTTTTTCATATTGCCTTATTTTATGGTTGTGTTATATGTTTACTGAAAACAGTTTTTTTTATTCCTCAACAATAGTATCTTGCTCTTCCTCTGCAATAACCTCAAACTCTTTGTTCTTCTCCTTGTTATTTGCATCAAAAATCTCTTCGCTACGTGAGGCCCAAGGGCGTTTGCCAAAAATCTTCTCTACATCCTCGGCGAAAATCACCTCTCTCTCTATGAGTATTTTAGCAAGCTCTGCGTGTCCCTCTTTGTGTTCGCGCAATAGCTCTTTAGCTCTCTCATACTGCTCTTTAATCATTTTGTGAACCTCGGAGTCTATTGTCTCGGCTGTTTTTTCGCTATAAGGGCGAGTGAAAGAGTATTCCTGATTGTTATAATAGCACAGGTTCGAGAGATTGTCGCTCATTCCTGCGTATGCAACCATTGCGTATGCCTGCTTTGTCACACGTTCAAGGTCGTTCATCGCTCCGGTAGAAATGTGCCCAATAAAACACTCTTCGGCAGCGCGACCACCAAGGGTTGAGCACATCTCGTCGAGCATCTGCTCTTTTGTGGTTATTTGACGCTCCTCGGGCATATACCACGCTGCTCCGAGCGCTCTTCCGCGCGGAACGATTGTTACTTTAATAAGTGGGTTGGCGTGCTCAAGGAACCACGATATTGTTGCGTGGCCGGCTTCGTGTATTGCGATAGCCTCTTTCTCCTTTTGTGTCATCACCTTGGTCTTTTTCTCGAGTCCGCCGATTATGCGGTCGATGGCGTCAAGAAAATCTTGTTTGTCGACGGCCTTCTTCTTGTTGCGTGCAGCTATAAGTGCAGCCTCGTTGCAGACATTGGCAATATCAGCACCCGAGAAGCCCGGTGTCTGTCGTGCCAATGTGTCAACCTCTATCGATGGGTCGAGCTTCAGCGGACGCAGATGCACTCCAAATACCTCTTTGCGCTCGTTGAGGTCGGGCAGGTCTACGTGAATTTGTCTGTCGAAACGACCGGCGCGCAACAAAGCCTTGTCAAGAATATCGGCGCGGTTGGTTGCTGCAATGACAATAATTCCGCTGTTTGTGCCGAATCCGTCCATCTCGGTCAATAGCTGGTTGAGCGTGTTCTCACGCTCGTCGTTTCCGCCCATTGACGGGTTTTTTCCGCGTGCGCGTCCAACAGCATCTATCTCATCTATAAATATTATACAAGGGGACTTCTCTTTGGCCTGACGGAAGAGGTCGCGCACGCGCGATGCTCCCACACCAACAAACATCTCAACAAAATCGGAACCCGACATTGAGAAGAATGGTACATTAGCCTCTCCTGCAACAGCCTTGGCCAGCAGGGTTTTACCGGTTCCCGGAGGGCCAATGAGTAGCGCTCCTTTGGGGATTTTACCTCCAAGCTCGGTGTACATTTGTGGGTTCTTCAAAAAGTCTACAATTTCTTGAACCTCCTGCTTTGCGCCCTCTTGTCCTGCTACATCTTTGAATGTGATGCGTGTGGCGCTGTTCTCTTTGTCGAACAGCTTGGCTTGTGACTTCCCGACGTTGAACACACCGCCTTGTCCGCCACCGCCACCGCTCATACGGCGCATCAAGAATATCCAAACAAATATCAGGGCGATGAAAGGAACGATGTTCCAGAATAGGTCACCCCAGAAATTCTTTTGCTCCTGATAGGTCACTACTCCTTTGAATTTACCCTCTTCGCTCTCTCTTTGTTGGCGTATAAAATTGTCGAAATTATCAATAGAACCGATAGTCGTCTCCACTCTCAAGCGCGAGCCGTTGGGCAACGGCTTGTCGGTAACCTTGGTGACAGAGTCTTGGAGTATATATGCCTCGAGTAGTCTGTTGTTGATAACAGAAATCTCCTCTACGTATCCGTTTTTGATATAATCCTCAACCTCGGTGTATGACTTTCTGAGCTGTTGGTTGGTGTTGCCATCGTCAAAAAGGTAGATGAACAAAAGTACACCGCCAATTATCGTATACAACCAAGTGAATGATATTTTAGGTATTTTACTGTTTTTTTTCATTGTATGTTAGTCAATATCCGGTATAGTTGTTAATGTGGCATCGGCCCAAAGGTGCTCGATATCATAGAACTTACGCACATCGGGCAGGAATATGTGTACCAGAATATCACCATAATCCATTGCTACCCACTGCGAGTTGCGGAGTCCGTCAACGAAATAGGGCTTTTTCTTGCAGTTGATGCGTACGGTATCCTCAATGGAGTCTGTTATTGCGCTCACTTGGTTGGGTGAATTGCCTTGGCAAATCACAAAGTAGTCGCAAACGCTGTTCCCGAGCTTAACCATATCTACAACAACAATTTCTTTTCCCTTTTTGTCCTGTATTCCTTCTATTATTTGCTTGATGACATCTTGTGCCTCAATTGTCTCTGTCTGCATATTGTTTTATTTAGTTTGATGATTAGTGCAAAGATATTCCTTATTTTGTCTATTTTAAAATAAAAACAGGTGCTTTTTAGTACTAAACACCGAAAAAAGAAAGTTTTTTTGTTTTTTTTAGCAAAAAAAAGGCGAAAACATTTTTTTTATAGAAAAAAGTTGTACCTTTGCATCGCGTTTGAGCATTGGGCTATGGTGTAATGGTAACACTGCAGATTCTGGTCCTGCCTTTCCTGGTTCGAGTCCGGGTAGCCCAACAGAGAGATTTCCGATTGGAAATCTCTTTTTTTATTGCCTGATTTTAGCTTGATAGATGGATTTGCAGGTGAGCCGCAAGTGTAACTCAACTTTTTGCGTTGGACTCAAAAGTTGCCGGTGAACGATAAAAATTCTATAATAATCTGATTGCGAAAATGCGAACAGACAATCCCGCAGTGATGCCACTGCGGGATTGTCTGTTTAATCAATTTAAGGTATTACTTAAAACACTTTTCAGTGATGACCTGTACTAACTCTTCTTTGTTCATAGCACCTGTTTTAACAGAGTATCGACCTTCCATTGGGATAAAAAGCAGGGTCGGGATAACTTGAATGTTGAATGCGTCGGCTATAGCAGGGTCGTTGTCTACATTAATCTTGTAGATGTAGAGCTGGCCGGCATACTCCTTTGCTACCTCTTCAAGAGTTGGAGCAATGGCTTTGCAGGGGCCGCACCAGTCAGCATAAAAATCAATGACTGCAGGCTTGTCGCCAAGATATTTCCACTCCTTGCTTAGGTCGGCAACCAATTTGGCAAAGTCCTCTGTGTTAAGCTGAATGGGGGCAGCAGCCTGTTTCTCGCACTGCTGCTTTTCGCAAGGTTTCTCACACTGCTGCTTTTCGCAAGGTTTTTCGCATTGCTGCTTTTCGCAAGGTTTCTCGCACTGCTGTTTGTCGCAAGGTTTTTCGCACTGCTGCTTGTCGCAAGGCTTTTCGCATTTTTTATCGCATTGTTCTTTTTTGCACTCGCTCTTGCACTCGCCGCATTTGTTCTCCTGTGCCTTGTTGTTGCCGCACGCAACCAATAGTGCTGCGCACGCAAAAATAACGAATAAACGTTTCATAATTTTCATAGTTTAAAATTCGTAATATCTGTTTTTGTGCAACTGCATATTGTTTTGCAGTCCATCGCAAATGTATCAAATATTTTCTATTTTTATCAAACTCGGCTGTTAATATTTTATAATTTATCTTTTTAACGTTGTAACACAGGCTTTTATGATTTTAGAGTGATTGCTGCAAGTGTGAGCTGATATTTTAACACACGTTTCTTACTATATTAAATTATTTTATTTGCAAATAATATGGGATATGAGTATTTTTGCACAGACAAAATGGCGAGGTCCTTCCCTGTGTTAAAATTAAACTCTAATATGATGAAAACAAAGCTGTTACTTTTTTTGTCGTTTGTGTTTGTGGTAATGTCGCTGTCGGCTAAAAACGTTCGTTTCGAGGTGCTGTTTAACTCAATAGCTCCGGCAGAGGTGTCTAAAGTCTATATTCAACCATTGAGTAATTCCGATGAGCCTCAAACAGTGCCCTTGCGCCTGAAAGGTGGGGCTTATACGGCAAAAGTGCCAGTGTCTGAGTTGGGCTTTTACGAGGTTGTGATGGTGATAAACGGTGGGCAGTGGCTGACAACCATCTATTCGCCAAAATCAAAAGAAATAAAGTTGAATATTGAATTCGACGGAATATCGCTCAGCGAGAAATCGTCGCTTAATAATAGAGCAATGTCGGAACTCGATTCAATAGTGTTTGCCAATAATCGTAAATTGTGGCAGGTTAAAGAGATGCCGGATATTGCTTTGCGAACTCTATTCGAGGGCTATATGTCGGCTGCAGATTCAATCATAGCAGTGTTAAACCCTTCGTCTGACGTGGCAAAATATATGCGAGCGTCGGCCTATACTAATGCAAAGAATTTTTATAATTCTATCCCAAGAGCGCAAAAACGTAAACTGAAGGATTTGTTGTTTACCGAGGCTGATGTGCTACCTTCTTCGGCCGATGTTCTTGATAATGAGTGTGCGGCTCTAATTCCATCGGCAATGCAGTTGATTTATGCAGCGGTGTCGTCTGATGCCAAGCTTGACGTAAGAGGAATGATGACTCTTCTTTACAACGAGTATGAGTGTGGGGCTGTCAGGGGTAAGGTTGCCGATTTCCTTTTAAATCGTTTCCTTGTGCGCCATAATTATGCAATGGATTTTGATGGAGGCTTTGAATATTTGACCGCAATTGTAAAGGATTTTGAATTGTCGGAGCACTTCCTTGGTGAGTATTTGACACGTAAATCGGCTTTAGTTGGCGCGGATTTTCCCGGGGAGGTGGTTCTTGTAACTCCTAATGGTGAAATTGTCGATTTTTCTACTTTCAAAGGGAAATATGTATATGTGGACCTTTGGGCATCGTGGTGTGGCCCTTGTTGCAGGGAGGTGCCTCATTTGCAAGCACTTGAAAAAGAGTTGGAGGGCAGTGAGGTGGTGTGCGTGTCAATCTCTACCGATACCGATGAAAGTGCTTGGAAGGCAAGGCTCGAGGAACTTAATATGCACGGCAATCAACTCTTCGACCGCGACAATAAATTGAGTAAATCGTTGAATGTTGGCGGTATACCATTCTTTGTTATATATGACAAAGAGGGTAAATTACACACTTATGGAGCTCAACGCCCAAGCAGTGGCGACTCTTTGAAGCAGTTTTTGCTGAACTTAAAGTAATTTATGCTGTAAAAACGATATTTTGCAAACATTAATATATATAAGGTTTTATGGTTTGTGGATAAATTATTACCTTTGTCGCCTCTAAGTGAAAAGCATATATTTGTATATAATTTTTATTAAATAACTTAATTTTTAGCTTATGAAGAAAAACTACTTTATGTTAGTTTGCCTTGTGCTGTTTATGGCTGTTAGCGCCAAAGCACAGGTTAGTTCAATTGCGGACTTGGTTGGAAACTACAAGTTTACCGCAGATGTTGAGTATGTCGATAAGACATATGAAAACAGTGATGTGTTCCTCAAAGAGTGTAGTGCTACTATTGAAAAGGATTATAACTATTCGGGATGTATTTCGGGATTTGCAGGCTCTGAGGAGTATTTGTTCTTCAATATCAACGCATCGGGAGAGATTGAGGCAACAAACTTTGGTGGCTCGCCAATGTGGGGCACTGAGCTTTTCCTTGCCAACAAGGATGGCGACAACCCTTATGGCGTGTTCGCTGACGGTAAATGGGTGGTAGAGAAGTATAATACAGAATATTATACTTATGACGCTGATACAAAGGTAATCACAATCCCTGATTTTACCGTTGTAAAGGTTACTGACTACCAAGCCGAGAAGGCAACAATTGTTGCAAGGTACACAAACGTTAAGATGACATTTGTTGGTGCTGCCGGTGGCGAGGTTGATAATCTTATTGATTTGAGTGGTGAATGGGTGTTTGCTGCCGGTGAAGGCGATTATGATACAATGCCCGGTTCTGACATTCCTTCAACATTTACTATTACTCTTGCTAGCAATGACGATACTAACAGCAATTATGCAGCTTCGCTTGCTATTGAAGGTTATAATGCTGTGGAATTTACTGCTACTTTTGATGGCGAGTTGTTGGGGATGGCATACGATAATCTGCTCTTAGATGCAGCTGCTTCAATCTACTTTAAGCCTCTTTACAGCAATGATGATGATATGTCCGGTGTTATCAGCTTTAAAAAAGTATCAAAAGCAGAGTTTGAACTTTACGACGGTTTTGCTTTAGTAGATGCTAACGGCGGATATAAACAATATTATCAGGCAGGTGTTATTACAAGAACAATAGATGATGCAGAGCCAGAGACTCCTGAAACTTCTGTATATGATTGGACTGGTAGCTACACTGTGAAGGTTGGCGATATTGATGTTTATGATGGCAAGGAATATCCCAATGAGTTTACAATGACTATTGTTGAGAGTGGTGGTTATCTTCTTGTAACAGAATTCCTGAACAATGATGTAGCATTTTTGAATAACGGTGGTCTTATTTTCAATGTTGCAGCCGATGGCAAGAGCGCCGAGATGGAGATTGAGAATTGTCTTGTTGGTGGAGATTATCCTAACTATCTGGCTATCTATGATATGAATTCTGAAACAGAGCCAATTGTGTTCACATTGAACGATGATGGTTCTATCACGGTAGATAACTTCTTCTTAAAGAACTTCGATTATACGACCTACGAAGAGACCCCTGCAGCTTATTTCAAGAATATGACTATTCCTGCAGCCGGTGGTGAGGCAGAACCAGAGCATTTTGATTGGTTGGGTACTTGGGTGGTTACAGCTGGTGATAAATATGTTTATGACTCAGAAACTTACCCTGATGAGTTCTATATGACAATTGAAGAGAACTATGGTTTTGTATTAATTACTCAATTTATGAGTTCGGACGTTAATGTTATTAACCAAGGTGGTATATTGTTGACAATCGCAGATGATAATAAGACTGCAGAAATGGAACTTGGCTCGTTTGCTGGTGGCGAATATCCCGATTACCTGAAAATCTATGATTTGAACGCTATGGCCGATTATCCACTGATTCTTACAGCTAATGAAGATGGCACAATTACATTCGAAGACTTTTTGCTTAAAAGCTTTAATTGGGACACTCAAGCTACAAGCAATGCTGTATTCTACCAGAATGTGACAGCAACTAAGTGTCCTACCGGTATTGAGAATGTGAAGGGCGAAAATGCAAAGGTTAAAGGTATCTTTGATTTGCAGGGTCGCAAGATTAATACAATTACAATGCCCGGTATCTACATTGTTGATGGTGTCAAGATGCTTGTAAAGTAACACTGGATTATAGTTAAATAATAAAGTATCTTTTATATTTAACATAATATATGGCGCTTCCCCTTTTCGGGAAGCGCTTTTTTTTGTAATTTTGTCCTCGTTATGTGCTCTAAAATGAAAAGCATACATCTGATTTTGGAAATATAAGACTGAAAAATGGATAAAATGCAGTTTAAGAAAAATATAAAGGGGGTGCTGGTTGCTGTCTTGCTTGGTGCTTTCACTGCCTTAATGCCGCTTGATGCTTTTGCCGGCAAAAGCGAAATGGTATCTTTGAACCCTGATGATTTGAAGGTTGTAACAGGTGTTGTAGTCGATAAAAAGACCGGCGAGCCATTGATTAGCGTTAATGTCGCTGTGTGGTCGGGTGGACGTCTGCTCACAGGTACATCTACCGATTTTGAGGGACGGTTTAAAATTATCTCTCCGGTGATTGATTTTGAGTTGCGTGTATCGTATGTTGGTTACAACGAGGCAAAATACTCTTCGCAGAGTGGTAAATTACACAATCTTCGCGTAGAACTTTCCGAGGAGAGTAGCACCCTTACTGAGGTTGTTGTTACCGGCTTTGTTTCAAAAAATAAAGAGACCTTTACCGGCTCGGCAACAGAAATTTCCGGTGTGGAACTGCGTCAGGTGTCGGGGACAAACCTTATAGGCGCAATCTCGGCTCTTACACCGGGTATGGCAATGGTGCAGAATACCAGTCAGGGTTCAAACCCTAACCACACTCCCGAGCTTGTGTTGCGTGGTATGAGCTCTTTCTCCAATAGCGGTCAGCAGGTAAATCAACCAACAATAATACTTGATGGCAGTGAGATAACAATGCAGGATTTATATGACCTTGATATAAATGAGGTCGAGAAAATCACTGTGCTCAAAGATGCGTCGGCTACGGCACTCTATGGCTCAAAAGCTGCAAATGGTGTGATAGTTATCACTCGTAAGCCTATTCAAGAGAGCACCCTGCGTGTGCAGTATAACTTTACGGGTAATTTGCAGATGCCTGTGCTAAGCGATTATAATCTTCTTTCGGCAGCCGAGAAACTGGAGTATGAGTACCTTGCGGGCCTTTATGATGCCAAGGGTGAGATAAACTCCGTAACAGGGTTGCCTTTGCAATATGATTATGATGAACTCTACAATCAGCGTTATAAACTCATTGCTGCCGGGCAGAGCAGTGATTGGTTGTCGCAACCGGCGCGTCTGGCTCTCTCGCACGACCACTCATTGCGTGTGTATGGTGGAGCTTCCAATCTGCGCTACGAGCTCACCGGCCGTTTCGGTGATACGCGCGGTGTGATGAAGGGCGATTACCGCAAGCGCACAGGAGTGGGATTTAAACTCGATTATTATATCGGTAATTTAACGATTTCAAACCGCACTACATATCAAGAGGTTGCTGTTAAGAATTCTCCTTATGGCTCCTTCTCGCAATATGTTGGGATGAATCCTTATGATAGAATGTACAACGACGACGGTACACCAAACATCAATCTATCTTGGGATTTGAACAACCCGTTGTATGAGGCTTCGCTCGGCAGTTTCTCCAAAAGTGGGGAGCGTACGTTGACTAATAGCACCGATTTACGTTGGGATATCAACAAGATGTTCTTGCTTACCGGTCATTTTAATGTTACAAGCTCTGCCGGCACTAGTGACGATTTTATATCACCGAATTCATTGGCTTATAAAAACGTTACCGACCTTTCAAAGAAGGGTGAGTATACAAAGGGAACCACCAATCTGATAGGTTACAATGGTAATGTTGTCGGAACTTTCAACAAGTTTTTTAAAGACGAATCACTTGTAAGCCTTTCGGCCGGTTGGGAGATTAACCACTCAAAGAGCAGTGGCGCAACATTGCAGGCAATAGGCTTCTTTAACGACGATATGTCGTATATTGGCAATGCTGCAGGGTATCCCACTGACAGCAAGCCTTTTGGCTCGTTGGCCGAGACTGCCGATGTCGGCTTCTTTACCACCGGTAACCTCTCGTTCCGTAACCGCTATTTTGTTGATGCCACTTGGCGCACAACGGGCTCGTCGCAGTTTGGCGAGAATAACCGCTTTGGCCATTTTTGGTCGAGTGGTCTGGGCTGGAATGTGATGAACGAGCCTTTTATGAAGAGGGTGAAAAAGAAATTCGATGTCTTTAAGGTTCGTGGTAGTGCTGGATACACCGGAAAGGTAACTTTCAGTCCCTTTCAGGCAATGACAATGTATCAGTACCTTAATGACTATGAGTACAAGAACGGAATAGGTGCTATCCCAATTACAATCGGCAATGTCGACCTCACTTGGGAGCGTACAATGAACTATAATGTCGGTCTTGATTTGAGTATGTTCGACCGTCGTCTGAACTTTACCGTCGATGCTTATATTCGCAATACCGAGGATTTGCTGCTTGATAAGTCAAAAGCGCCATCAACCGGTGTAACAAGTGCAACATCAAATCTTGGAGAGTTGCAAAATAAGGGTATAGAGTATCAGTTGGATGGTTATATCTTCCGCACAAACGACTTTTATTGGCGTCTTGCAACAACCGGTTATATGAACCGCAATAAGATAACCAAAATTGACAAGGCGCTTGATGAGATAAACAAGGAAAATCAGGAGAATGCCTATTTGTCTCAGACTCCTCTGCCACAGTATGCCGAGGGGGAGAGCGTTACAGCGTTGAAACTTGTTCGTTCAGCGGGTATTGACCCTGCAACCGGTAGAGAGGTTTACATCAAACGCAATGGTGAATACACTTTTGACTATGACCCTGACGACAAGGTGCTCATCGGTGATACAGAGCCGGCTTTCACCGGAACATTCAGCACTAATCTGTTCTGGAAGGGCTTTAGCGTTTATGCTATGCTCAATTTCCGCACCGGTGCTTGGGTGTACAATACGACCAGAGCAACAAAGGTTGAGGGTGCCGATCCAATGCGTAATGCCGATCAACGTGTCTTTGACGACCGTTGGAAACAGCCGGGTGACCACGCCTTGTATAAGGATATTGCCGATACATCGCGCCCCGAACAGACCGACCGCTTTGCCGAGAAAGAGCATACTCTTTCGCTCGGTTCGCTCAATCTCTGCTACGAATTTAATGAAAAAATGTGTAAACGTATAAAGATGCGTAATCTGCGTGTCGGAGTAAACTTTACCGATATATTACGCCTCTCTACTGTGAAGATAGAACGTGGTACAGACTATTTGTACAGCCAAGGATTTGAATTCTATCTGAATGTGACATTATAAAAATTGTGCCAATTATGAAGAAGATAATATATACACTGCTATCAATGTTCGCATTGCTGTTCACCGCAACGTCGTGCGATGATTTTCTTGATATAACCCCCGACGGTCAGGCGAAACGCGATGAACTTTTAAAGACACAGCAAGGCATTGAAGATGCGTTGTATGGTGTCTATTCGCAAATGCGTAGCCCATCGCTGTATGGTCAGGAACTCTATTTCTCAACACTTGAGATATTGTCACAAACAATGTGGTGTGATGACAAAGGAGAACTCTCTTCTATGAGTGAATATAAATGGAGTGACACCGATGTGAAAAGCCGCTTCGAGAGCGTGTGGACAGCAATGTACAAAAATATCTCAAACGTGAACAGTGTGCTAAACTCTCCGCTCATAGAAGGTGCTACCACATATCCCTACACGGTTTATCGTGGCGAGGCATTGGGATTGCGCGCTTTTATGCACTTTGACCTTGTGCGTCTTTTTGCCCAGCAGTATACTGTCAATCCTTCGGCAGACGGTATCCCTTATGCAACAGAGTTCTCGTTGAATACTCCCGCTTTTGAGAGCTTGGAAAAGAATTACGAGCATATTCTCGACGACCTGCACGAGGCCGAGTTGTTGCTTGCCGATGAGGATGAATATGAGAATGAAAGAAACTTTATGCTCGACCGTCAGATACACTTTAATCTGCGTGCGGTGCAAGCTACTTTAGCCCGTGTCTATTTGACAATGGGAGATTACACTAATGCGGCTCATTATGCATTGGCTGTGATAAATGATGGCAAGTATACTTTGAAAGAAAAAACCGAGGTTGTTGATGACCTTGCCGGTGTTCTTTCAAAGAAAGAGACAATCTTTGGCATCTACCATTCGGGATTTTATACAAATGTCAATGCAAAGTTGCAGCAGATAACATCATACTCCTCACTCTTTTTACGAGATGATTTTATGTCGTTGTATAAAAAAGATGCTTCGGGAACCGATTATCGTATTATGGCCTATTTCACCGAGGTGAGTACGGGTAACGGCAAAAAATATCGTTTGAGTAAGTTTACCGATATTTACGAACTCAACAATAATGTCTCTAATCGTCCTCAAGAACTTATTCTTGGCATAAATATGATACGTATCCCCGAGATGTATTATATTGCTTCCGAGGCTTTGCTCAATAGTGACTACGACCAAGCTTTGTCTTTGTACAACACTGTTCGCACACATCGTGGGCTTGAGGAACTTGTTGACGGAGTGCTTACCATAGAACGAATAAATGATGAACGATATAAGGAGATGATAGGTGAGGGACAGACGTATTTTAATATGAAACGCCAAAATCTCCCTATCGAGTCTTATAATAGCAGCGAGAGCAGTACAGAAAGAGTGTTTTATAAACCTTCAGATGGGATATACCAAATTCCAATCCCCGACGTAGAGAAGGAAAATCGTAATTAAGAAACCGTTTAAGTTATGACAATGAAGAATATTATAAAACGGGCTGTTTGGGTAGTTGTGTTACTGGCAGTAACTCTGCTTGCCTCTTGTAACGATGAGAACTATTTGAAATTTGATATCTCGCAGTCGGGTATATATTTTACAAAGGATACACTAAATTACTCGTTCAGTGTTACTCCAATCGAAATACAAACCCACACTTATAATATACCGGTGAAGATAATGGGTGGTGTCAGCAAAACCAAACGTCCGTTGGGATATTATATTGACAGCGACTCGACAACAGCCGAGGAGAATGTGCATTTTTCCATAGGCGAGGCTTGTGTGTTGCCCGATTCGATAATGGGTTATATCCCGGTTACAATATATCGCGACAAGCTCGAGGGCTCTCATTCAACGGGCTACACCCAATATAAATTGTGCGTAAGGCTTGTGCAGAATGACCATTTTACACCTACACTTGACTCTTTGCATCAGGTGCGTGTGTTCCGTTTCGACAATTCGGTGAACCAGCCCGAGTGGTACGATGGCGATGGAAATAAGGTGTGGCCTGAGAAATATCTTGGCGAGTGGCATCCATTCAAGTTTATAAAAATGGTTGAGTACTTCCACGCAATAGAGGAAAAATACCCCGAGACGTACAAGGCTATGGTCAAGCTCTACGGCGAAAATCTGGAGCATATTGAGTATGGCGACCCTTATCAATATCGCACCATCTTTAGAAAGTGTATATATGCCGAGATGTATAACTATTTCAACAATCCGGATAACAGGGATTACATTTTGTCGCAGTTTCCCAAATTTCCCTTTGATTTTCCCGACCCGGACACTGTAAAATAAATAAGTGTTGTTTGATTATCAAATATATATAAGCAAATATGAAATCCTTAAAATATTTTTTGCTACTACTCACTTTTCCGTTGCTTGTCGCTTGTTTCGAGGATAAGACAACTGCTGCCGATAAACCTTTGTCAAACATAACAATAGAGCACGGGATTGACACACTCTACAATATATATAAATTTGACACGCTTGTCATAGAGCCCGTTATTACTCAGGATTATATGGATAAGCCTCTTTCATACACTTGGGAAATAAATCTCGAACCCTATTCACACGATGAGGTTTTTGAGTATGTGGGCAAGGAACTGGGAAAGTTTAACTGTCGATTGATTGTGGAGAATGAGGATGGCAAAACTTTCTTCCCGTTTGTTTTGTACGTAAATTCTGATTATGAGTATGGAATTACAGTGCTTAGCCAAGATGCTGAGGGTAACTCAATGCTGTCATTTATGCAAGAGCCAATGAGTGATGGTGCTGTTGCAAAGTTTACTGAATATGATTGCTTTACCCGCAATAACCCCGAGGAAGATTTTGCTGCCGGTGCAATAGATATTGTTCAGTGTTCCGGTCGTCTCATAATCGCTTGTCAAGGCGGTGGAAGCAGGGGGGATGCCCCAACCATCTACTATCTTAATGAAAAGACAATGGTTGTGGAAAATATGTTTACCGTTCCGGAGTACGATGATTTTAAACCCACAATCCTTGGTGTCCCCTCGATAAGCCCGGAAGGTGCGGTCTATCCGATATTGTGCGAAAATGGCAAGATTTATGATTTTTCTGTAAACGAGGGTGTTGTCTCAAAACCGGTGCTGTTTAAAAATACCTATTCGCAGAGTTGTTTGGTTGATGTAACCAGCACCTATTATGATATTCTTTTCTTTGACAAGGATAATAAGGGATTAAGTCTTGTCAGCACAGGCTATGGTCCATACTATTGTGGCGAGACACCTAATCTGGAGCTCGATAATCCTCTCTTTGAAACGGAAAATCATTTTGCCGGGAGAGATTTGGTTGCAATGGTTAAAATCAGAATGACCCCGGCGCAGAGAAGGAGTGTGGGGCATCAAGAGTTTTTGGCAATGAGCACACTTGCTGAAACTCCGGGAGACTCAACGCGTGTCGAGGTGCTTTATTCCGATTTTTGGAAATACGATTATGTAAATAACAAATCAAGTTTTTATACAGCCTATCAGCAGTATGCCAATATAGATATGGCGAGTTGCCCAATAACAATTTCCACTCCTTGCATTGCCAATAGAAAATATTATACATTGTTCTTTGCCAAAGGACGCAATATTCATCGTTGGAATTATACAACTTCTGATATTGCAGAGCTGGAAAAAGAGCCGGCGTGGGTTCGTGTGGGTAGTCCTCTTGCGCAGATTACCGGTTTTGAAATGAGCGAAGACCTAAAGAAAACTTATGTCTCGTTTTATGAACCTCAAGTAAAGGGGCTGAACGGTAGTGTTTGGGTTTTTGATACCGAAACGGGTAAGATTCTTGAGAGGTATAATAACTTCTGCTATCGTCCGGTAAAGATGTTCTACAAGAAGAGATAATAAAAAATTGGGTTGACTGAACGTCAACCCAATTTTTTATCAATCATTATTCATCTCTTTTATATCTACCTCGCTCTCTTTTGCTTCGCCAAGCAGGTGTTTGCTAAAGAAATCGGCCATTTTCCAGAAGAAGTACTCGTCTTTGGTCTCGAAGCTGTGTCTATCGCCCGGGAGAATAAGCATCTCAAAGCGCTTGTTTGCGCGAATGAGTGCATCTACCACGCGTGTGGTGTTTGCCGGGTGCACATTGTTGTCCATATCTCCGGTAACGAGCAGCAGATGCCCTTTGAGGCGTCCGGCCAGCTCTTGGTTGGTGCTGATATTATATGAGAATGTTGTGTCACACTCCAAAATGCCGTCTTTGTTCTTCTTCTCTTTGATATTCTCCTTTATGCCGTGGTGTTTCTCGCTCCACCAGTTGTTGTAGATGCGGTTGTCGTGATTGCCTGCGCACGAAACGGCTACTTTAAAGAAGTCGTTGTATGTGAGAATGGCTGCAGTTGACATAAAGCCTCCGCCCGAGTGTCCGTGAATTCCTATATTGTTGCCGTCGATGAATTTGTGACGTGCAATGAGCTGTTGTGCAGCAACCTTTTTGTCGGCAAGGCCGTAGTCGCGCAGGTTGCCGTAGCCAAAATTGTGATACCACTTTGAGCGGTTGGGGTGTCCGCCGCGGTTACCCATTGTGACGACGATAAATCCCATCTGTGCAAGGCGGTCGATGCGGTTCATACCACTTGACCAACTTTCATTGACAGCCTCGGTCTGTGGCCCGGGGTATACATATTCTATAAGGGGATAGCACTTTGTCGAGTCAAAGTCGAAGGGCTTGTACATTACTCCGTACAGGTCGGTGATGCCATCGGCTGCCTTAACGGTAAAGCGCTCGGGAAATTTATAGCCGGCGGCAAAGAGTTGCGACAGGTCGGCAGTGCCAAGCTCTACGCTCTTTTTGCCTCGTTTGTTATAGACGTAATTGACGGGGGTGGTGTCTACGCGTGATGCTGTAACAACAAAAGCCTCGCCATTCTCGGCAACAGAGTAGTTGCTTATGTTCATATCGCTCTCGTCAATCTGTCTCAACCCGCTACCATCGAAATTTACGCTGTAAAGGTGCATATAGTAGGGATTCTCGTTCTTGTTGTAGCCGCAGGCGGTGAAGTAGATTTTCTTCTCCTTTTCGTTGACAGCCACAACATCTTCTACGTGATAAGCACCTTTGGTTATTGGGTTCACAAGTGTGCCATCGGCGTTGTAGAGGTAGAGCATAGCCCAACCGGTGCGCTCCGACCATTGAATAAACTGCTTGCCGTTGTTTATTAGGCGTATCTGTTTGCTCTCGATGCTTGTGCTCATCTCTTCGCGCACAAGGGCTATTGCGCTATCGCTCTCCACTGATACGTAGCACACCTCAATCTTTTTCATATCGCGGCTAATGCGCTCAAAGTAAAAGCCTTTCTCGTCGCCAAGCCAAACGCTTTTGTGTGGCGCATCGTATGCCGTTGCGTGCGTGCCCGGCTTACGGAAAAGCCCTAATCGTTGTTGCTTGAACTGCGAAACATTAATAATCTTGCTACTTTTGTTCTCAAAGTCAAAGAGCTCCATTGTTGTCACCGGAGTCTCTTCGCCCGGCATCTGATAGTAGTAGGTCTCCAGCTTGGGACGTGGGCTGCTCAATGAATTGATAACCCACATTTTTGATAGAATGGAGTCGGCGCGGTGTGTCATTACAAAGTGACGCGAGTCGGGGCTCCAGAGGGCGTACACGCGGTGACGCTTGGTGCTGTCGGGCTTTTCGTCGAGCGAGTGATGGGCGTAGCACCAGTTGGGGCGCCCATTGAATGTGAGCTGATACTCGGTAATAGTGCTGTCCTTGTCCCAATATCTTAGCTTGTCAAGGTCCTCGCGCGACATATACCAAAGATTGTAGTTCTTCTCGTATATTGCATATTTGCCATCGGGTGAGACGTTTGCCCAATCGGGGTATTTGGGATAAAGGTCCTCAATCTCATCCTTTGTTCGCTCAATAAGTTCGTGACTCTTTATATCATACTCAAAGTAAAAGGTCTTACTCTCTTTTTTGCCCTCGTTCCCTTTGATTTTTGTGCTGTCGTTACGCTCGTGGCGTGGTAGCTGTTTAGGCACCTCGAGCTTTGATGCTATATCAAAACGAACGTAGCGGCTATCGCGTATGCGGCGGTTGATGCTTATGGGCAGGTGTTCGGCATCATACGGGTCCTGTGTGCGCAGTGTAAGCTCTTTTGCCAACCACTCCATATCCCAAAGCTCTTTTTTAGTGCCTTTTACTGCATCGACAAGGTAGAACTTTTTTCCATCAGTATCGCTCCACGAATAGATGAACTGCTTGCCGTCGGCAAACCACACAGGCTGTACCCTTGTCTGCTTTACCATACGCGAGATTTTTTTTGGTGAAAAGCGTTCTGCAAGCGCGTAATTGGGGCGTACGCGGTTCTCCTCTTGTGCTTTTAGTGTGGTTGTTATCAGTAGCGCGGGGAGAACCAATAGTAATAGTGCTTTTTTCATTGTTATTTTGTGTTATCGTTGTTTTTCTTGGTTAGGTGCAGTGAGTCGAGTATTTTTCTGAACCCTCGACGCTGGTTTATATCAATCTTGGCAATGCCTCCGGCAGAGGTCTCTTTGTAGAGGCTTGGCAGGTCGTGCCCGGTCTCTTTCATAACCTCGACAATGCGGTCATAATCAATCTTGTGCTTGCCGTCGGAGAGTGCTGCGTATGTGCAAGCGTCAAGCGCACGCGAGGCGGCGATGGCATTGCGCTCTATACAGGGCACTTGTACAAGGCCACAAAGAGGGTCGCAGGTTAGTCCCAAATGGTGCTCAAGTCCCATCTCGGCAGCGTATTCTATCTGGTTGATAGTGCCACCGAACAGCTGGCAGGCTGCTGCCGCCGCCATAGCACAGGCAACGCCAATCTCGCCCTGACAGCCTACGTCGGCTCCCGAGATTGATGCGTGCTCCTTCGCTACATTGCCAAAGAGTCCGGCAGTGGCAAGGGCGTGTAGGATACGTGTGTCGGAGTAGTCGTGTGCTGTTGACAGGTGGTAGAGCACGGCTGGCAACACTCCGCTCGAACCACACGTGGGGGTAGTGACAATGGTGCTACCACTGGCGTTCTCTTCGCTAGTGGCAAGAGCGTATGCATATAGCTTTGCCTTGCTGCTCACTGCAGCATTGTACGACATTGATTTGTTCAGATAGGTATTTGCTTTTCGCTGTATACCGAGCCCGCCGGGCAACACTCCCTCATTTTCAAGGCCGCGTTTGATGGTTTGTTGCATCGTCGCCCACACCTCGCCAAGATAGTCCCAAATATTCGGGCCCTCATACTTCTCGACATATTCCCAAAAAGAGCAGCCCGTCTCATCGCACCAGTCCATAATCTCGTGTATGGTGGTTAGCGGGTAGATATCCTCCTCGTTTTTTGTGGTCTCCTCGTTGGCAAGCTCGCCACCGCCAATGCTGTATATTCTCCAACTGTCAATAACCTTATCATTTTTTATTCCCTCGAACAACATTCCATTGGGGTGGAACGGCAAAAAGGTCTCAGGTTTCCACACGAGCTCCAATTTTGCTATTGGCTCAAGGACTGTTATTATGGCTTTGTCGGTCATATGCCCCTCGCCTGTGGCGGCAAGGCTACCAAATAAAGTTACACGATAGGTGTCGACATTGGGGCAACGCTCGGCAAATATTTTTGCAGCGCGATTAGGGCCCATCGTGTGGCTGCTCGAAGGGCCAAGGCCTATTCTGAAAAGTGAGCGTAGTGATTTCATATATCTATTTTCTTTTTTCGTACCTGCCTTTTAGGGCGCAATAATCAGTTATATGTTTGACTTGCGAATATAATATTTAATTTGAAAAATTGCTGCTTTATACAGCAAGAAATTGCTTTTACGTTATAGATGTTTTTAGTGATAAATATGTTTTTATTACAAAATTGTAATCATTTTTAAAAATCTTAATCTATTTAACAAAATTTATAAATATTATTTGTGAAATGTTAATGCTATTTGCTAAAATTGCGTAAAGAAAAAACTATTGTAACGTAACTAATGCAATGAAAAAACAACTAAGAACACTGCTACCGGTGATGTTTTTTGCCGGAGCATTGCCCGGATATACTTTTGCGGCAAATCAAAATATTGCTGATACTGCTGTTGTTGAGCAGTTGCAGTATGACCCATATTTTGTTGAGCAGTTGCCGTTGAATGCACCCGATTGGATGCAGCGTATTGCAGCCAATCCATCGGGAGTGAATTTCAAAGAGATGCAGCGGCTTTACAACGAGTGGCGTGCCACCGATGACAATGTGCGAGTGAGAACTGTCGATAATAAGCAGGTAGTGAACTACTATCGTCGTTGGATGGCTGCCTATCGTGATTATGTAGCTCCCAACGGGAGTATAGAGTTGCCAACGATGGAGCAGTATGCTGCTCGTGTCGATTCAATGAACCGCAGAGTGGCTGCCACAGAGAATGCCGCCCAGCCAATATGGCGTAATATTGGTCCTAATCGCACCTATTCCAATGAGAATGGTGAGCTTAAACGCAAGGATTCGCAAGTTTGTGTGTTCCGCATCGCTGTGGCGTTGAGCGACAGTGCGACGCTCTATTGTGGAACAGAGTCGGGTGTTGTGTTCAAGACTACCAATCACGGACAAAGTTGGCAGCCTTGTGCTCCGCAACATAATTTTGGTGGCTCAATATTCAGCATTGCAGTGCACCCCACAGATAAGAACATCGTATATGTGGGTGGTGGCCCGTGGCTGTGGAAAAGCATTGATGGCGGTGAGAGTTGGAGCCGTTGCGGTGGCATAGATAATCGTGTCAATTCAATAAAGATTAATCCCGAGAATACTGATTATATCACAGCCTCGGTGGGTAGCAAGCAAGAGGGGTATTCTGGCAGCGGCTTTTTTATCTCCTCTGATGGTGGTGCTAATTTTTCCTGCACTCTGCGTGGAATATGCTTCGACCACGAGCTCCAGCCGGGCAACCCTGATAGAATATATCTTGTGCGACGCGAGAGCGCAGGTCCTTGGGCTGGTATCTATCTGTCAGAGAATGGTGGGGTGAGCTGGCAAGAGCTTACATTGCCGGTGGAGAGTGTTATTTGCGGTCGTCTTGCGGTTAGCGAGGCTCCCGGCGGTGAGAATTATGTATATGCTCTTGTCACTAGTGATTCGTGGGGCTACGATGCCGGTCCGCAAGGGGGTAAGGGAACTCCTTATATTTTAATGTCAAAAGATGCCGGCACCAGTTGGGAAAATCAGACTGATAAGGGTGGTAAATTTTATGATATAACTTTTTCACCCATTATGGACGAGACCGGTGGACAGGGGTTTTTTGATATGATGATTGGCGCTTCGGCAAAAAATCCTGCGTATGTGCTCTTTGGTCTCACCTCTCTCTATCGTTCGACCAAGGAGGGCGTGTGTAACTATCGTGACAATGCTATCGGTGGTTATCAGCGCAGCGATTGGATGCACTGCGATATTCAGGATATTGCCATTCATCCTTGTGGCGATACTTGGATTTGCAATGATGGCGGAATAAAGTATTCTCGCGATTTCTTTGAGACAAAGGGCGAGGATAGATACGATGGAATTTATGCTTCGGATTATCAAGGCCTAGGCGTTGGGTGGAACGAGGATGTGATGGCGGCCGGTCGTTGGCACAACGGGGATGTTGTGCACGCTGCTACCTATGGCGAGGGAAATTCTGTTCACGTAGGTGGAGTGGAGATTGCCACCGGCTATGTGATGAAGAGTAATCCGTGGAAAGTCTACTTCACAGATGCCTCCACACGTATTATGCCGCGCGAGATGGATGGTGAGATTGGCGAGGATTTTCGCACTTGGTTCAATGATAAAAAGCCCTATGAGGCCTTGCGCATCAATGGCGAGATTGCGACCGACCCTCGCTATGCTCTAAAGGTGTTTTTGCAAGATATGACCGATACGTGGGGCGGTTATCTCTCGTATGACGAGGGCGCTTCGTTTCAAAAGGTTTTTGATAGCGAAGGCGAGGATTTTTACAGCTATGAATTTGCGCGCTCTAACCCCGACAGAGTGTATATTGCCGGTTGCTGGAACCTTTGGCGTTCCGACGATGGTGGCCTCTCTTTTACCCTCTGCACGCAGCCCTTTCCCATTGTCGATGATTATGTTCACTATACAAAGGTTGTAGTCGACCCAAATGACGAAAATCATCTGCTGGTAATCTGCAACGACCGCAGTGGTGCTGTCAGTGAAAGCTTTGACGGCGGCGATAGCTGGTCGGCCTTTGACCTTGCAAATATTTCGGACAAGAGAGTGCATCAGATAATTCTTGTGGGCGATGAGTATAACAGTTGCTATGTTACAAGCTACGATGGCGCGAGTGTCTATTTTCGCGATAATACAATGAGCGAATTTATCGACTATTCAAGCGGACTAAATCCCGGAGCCCGAATTTCAAAGGTTGTTCCTTTCTACAAAAATGGCGTGTTGCGTATGGCTACCGACCAAGGATTATGGGAGGCTCCGCTCTATCATCGTGACTTTATTCCTGTGGCGCAGCCAATGGCACTAAATTTGGGGAGTGGCAATCTCACAGCCAACCCTCAAAAGAGTGTGCAGTTCGATAGCTACAGCATTGTACGTCAGGACGAGAATACCCGTTGGCAGTGGAGCTTTACACCGCAGCCACAATATGTGAGTGATGCAACGGCGCGCAATCCTGTTGTTGTCTTTGGTAACCCGGGAAATTATGATGTTACGTTGACAGTAACAACTTCGGCAGGAACGGCATCGCGTACGATAAAAAATATGATTACAATAGAGGGAGCAACCGCTGTCGATGAGGCTAAGGTGGGTGAGGTTGGCATTGAAAGAACTCTGCTTGCCATCGGTGAACCGCTTGTCGCGATAGTCACAGGGCTTGCAAGCGATGCACGCATCACAGTGCACAGCCTGAAGGGTGAACTTTTGCGCAGCGAGGAAATCTTGCCCGGGCAGGATAGAGTGAGTGTGAATTTAGATGGCTTGGCTCCCGGTGTGTATATATACTCAATAAGGAGTGCCACACAGAAATTCTTTGGACAATTCATTGTGAAGTAAAACTAAAAAAGAAATTGTATGAGATTTTATAAAAAAGTATTTTCGATATTGTGCGTGCTTTTAGCCTCTGCAGTTAGTGCTGGTGAACGCACCGATACTCTCTTTACTCCCTATAAATTAAACTATCTGCCGGCCGGTTCGCCACTGTGGATGGCCGAGCTTGTTAATCCACAAGGTCTCGACTACAACGCTATGGTGGATAGTTTTGAGGTCTATCTGAAAAACACTCCGGGAGCGCGTTATAAGTCACGTGACACCAAACAGGTAGTTAATCATTTTCGTCGTTTCCAAAAGGCTTATCTTCCTTTCGTTCAGCCCGATGGTATTATTCGTCTGCCCTCGGCTGTCGATTATCACAAGGATATGAAACGTGTTGATGAGGAGGTGAAACACGCCCGTGCAATGCGCCGTAGTTCGGCTAGTCGCAATGCCGATGCTGCGGTTGAGTGGAGAGTTATATCTCCCATTGTTACATACGATTATATTCATAAGGCTGTCTCTCCGGCGCAGGCCAATATTCAGCGTCTGAGGGCTTCGCGTTCTCATCCCAATGTGCTTTATTGCGGCTCAGAGACAGGGCTTGTGTTTCGTTCAGATGATAAGGGCGCATCTTGGCGACCTTGCAATGGCGGCGAGTGGATGGCCGGCGAGATAACAAGCATTGATGTCAGTGCCACCAATCCTAATCGTGTGCTTGTGGGTGCCGGGGGAGTTTTTTGGATAAGTGATGATGGCGGTGAGAATTGGGAGAATATCACTCCCGAGAAGAGCACCTACGCTCGCACAAGCGTAGCGCTTTTTCACCCTTCGGACGACAATATAATTCTTGCCGGTGACCGTGCGCAGTTGTGGCGTTCTACCGATGGTGGCGAGTCGTGGCAGTGGATGCTTGGCGGTATGGTCTTTGATATAAAAATATCGGTGCAAGCCCCCAATGTGTGCTATGTGGCTATTGAACAGGAGAATACCATTAAAATGTATAAAAGTGTCGATGGCGGTATCTCGTGGAATATGCTTGCTCTCGATGGACAGCCGCTTATCAGTGCCCGCATCGGGTTGAGCGAGGCACCAACGGGGGCCGATTATGTCTATCTGTGGGCTTGTCGCAGAAATAATCTCTCGCAACCCGGCCCTCTCTATTTTAGTGGTCCGGCATTGCTGTATAAAAGTACCGACGGAGGCGCATCGTTTACAGTTACCGACCCGGTAGAGCAGATGGAAGCTGTTGATAAAAATGGCGGTCAGGGATATTACGACCTTGTATGCACTGCATCGGCGACAGACCCGGAACTTCTGCTTGTGGGCATAATACAACTTTATCGTTCTACCGATGGAGGAAAAACACTTGAAAATATAGGTGGTTACTACGGAAAATTCGACCTTCACTGCGATATGCAGTCTATTCAGACAAATGGTGAGGGTGATACGTGGCTCTCTACCGATGGTGGAGTGATATATAGCAACGACTTCTTTGCTACTGATGCGCAACCTAAGCTCAATGGCCTTTATGCATCGGAGATGTGGGGCTTTGACCAAGGCTGGAACGAGGATGTGATGGTGGGTGGCCGCAACCACAATGGTAATATGTCGCAGATTGACCGCTATAATGGAGTGACTTTGTCGATGCGAGGCTCGGAGCGTCCAACAGGTTATGTTTTTCTCTCTAATCCACGCAAGATAGCTTTTAGCGACTCCGAAAATGTGATAATGCCCGATGATTGGCGAGATGAATTTGTGCCTTTCCTCGATTATTGGACCTACCCCAAAGAGTCGTCGCAGCACGGTTTTTATTTTGAGTTCGACCCACGTTATGCTCAATGCTTCTACATTGTGCAGGAAAGTGACCGCGTGGATGCCAATACCCTTTGGCGCACACGCGATGATGGCGCTTCGTTTTCATCGGTATACACATTTGACGACCCTGTAAATGCAATAGCCGTGTCGCGTTCTAACCCCGATAAAATTGTGGCCTCTACTTGGGGGCGCATATATTGGTCGCTCGATGCCGGCGCAACATTCACAGAGTACAATATCCCCGATGAGATGACTTATAGTATCAACTATAAGATTGCTATCCATCCGACAAATGAGGATGAAATTTGGGTGAGTGATGGCAATGCCGGTGGCTTTTGGCGCACAACGAACAATGGCGAGACGTGGGAGAAATTAGATGATGGCCTCACAATCTTGAATTGGGAGGGTAAAATGGAGGCACATAGTGTCGGACGCTTTTTCCTAACTGGTAACGGGAAGAATGCAGCCTATGCAATTGCATCAACAAAGGGCTATTTGAATGAGAGTTATTCTACTACGCGTGGACGTGTTCTCTATCGTGATGATACAACCGATGGCTGGGTAAATATAAGCAGGGGGCTGCCAAATGTGGTGAACCTCAATCGTATGTTGCCGTTCTACAAAGAGGGGGTTATACGTCTTGCCACAAACAATGGTGTGTGGGAGCGTGAACTTGTTGATTCACAGTTTAAGCCTATTGCACAGCCAATGATTCTCAATGTAGGCTCGGGAGACAACACGCAAGGGAACTATCCACGCGAGATACATCTCGACAGTTACAGCATTGTCAATCAAAATGGCGCTGAGTGGCATTGGGAGATAACCCCTGCGCCTCTTGCGATGAGTGCCGATAATGTGCGTAATCCTGTGATAACGATAGAGCCCGATCAGACTTACAATATATCCCTCACTGTAACAACCCCTGCCGGCAGTGATACAAAATGCATTGAGGCTATGATAAAGGGCAACAAGCCTGTCCCCGATGCTACTGCTGTCGATGCAGTGATACAGGGCAAAGAGTTGCTGCTCAGTGGCGGCAATGTTGTGTCTGCCGGCGATAGCTTCTGCTTTGTGCCGTGCGACCTTGATGGCAATGTGTCGTTAGAGGTTTATGATACCAAGGGCAATGTAGTGCATAGAGCCGTTGCTCAGGGCGAGATTGAGGTGTGCACCGCCGGATATTCTGCCGGAGTCTATTTTTATATGGCAACCGATGCTGCGGGCTTTAAAAAAACGGGTAAATTGCTTGTAAAGTAGTGAGTGGCTTATGAAAAGGTTGTTGCTGTTGTTCCTGTTTGTGCCTTTTGGCTCTTTGGCACAGGATACTCTTGCCTATAAGCTCGATGAGATTATTGTGTCGGCGAGCCGTTGGTGTCAAGATAGTCAGTCTCAGCCGGTAAAGGTCGCACGTCTCTCTTTTGAAGAGGCTAATGCTTTTAATCCACAGACAGCAGCCGATCTTTTAGGGCTTACCGGCGAGGTTTTTATACAAAAAAGCCAATATGGTGGCGGCAGCCCAATGATACGTGGCTTTGCCACCAATAGACTGCTTTACAGCATTGACGGCGTGCGTATGAACACCGCAATATTCCGTTCAGGAAATATACAGAATGTAATATCGCTCGACCCCTTTGCTATTGCCGGGACCGAGGTGCTTTTTGGCCCCGGAGCAGTGGGCTATGGCAGTGATGCCATTGGTGGTGTAATGCTCTTTTCAACCATTAAACCGCGTCTTGCTGTGGGTGAGGCGCTTGCTCTCAATGGCTCGGCAACGGTGCGCACAGCAACAGCGTCGAATGAACTTACTGCACACATAAATGCAGGAGTGGGGTGGCGGCGATGGGCATTGCTCACAAGCTTCACCTACTCGTCGTTCGGTGACCTGAAGCAAGGAACTTGTGGCCCCGATGATTATATAATGCCTTATATTGTTCTGCCGGGGATTGCGGCCGATGGGGCTTTACACGACCGCATTGTCGCCAATGTCGATAAACGCAGGCAAGCACCGAGCGGGTACTCGCAGTATAATTTTATGCAAAAGGTGCGCTATGCTCCCGGTGGCGGTTGGAATTTTGAATATGCTTTTCATTTGAGCGAGACCTCGGAGTATGCGCGTTACGACCGTCATCAGCGTGTACGCAATGGCTTGCCGCGTTACGCCGAGTGGAACTATGGTCCGCAATTCTGGACGATGAACCATCTGCGCGCCGAGCACGCCAATGGCGGCGCTGTGTACGATTCAATGAGGGTGAACCTAGCCCTGCAACGCTTTGAAGAGAGCCGCATAAGCCGCGACCTTAACAAGCCACGGCGCGAAACACAAAGTGAAGCTGTTGATGCTTGGAGTGCAAACGTTGATTTTATAAAATCTGTTACCGATGGACTGTCCCTTACTTATGGTGCAGAGTATGTACAGAATAATGTGCGCTCAAAAGGAGTGGCAACTGATATTCTTACAAATAAAAGTGAAACAATGGCAGCGCGTTACCCCAACGCCCGATGGTATAGTGTTGGTCTTTTTGCACAAGCCGAGTGGCACGTGACTAGGCGTCTCAACCTTGCAGCGGGGCTCCGTTACAATCATTATCTCATAGACAACGATTTTTCTTCTGTTGGCTATGAAATTCCTTTTGCGTCAAGGCAGAGTTCGTCGGCCGGCAGTGTGAGCGGAAATATGGGGCTTAATTGGCGTCCATCATCGGGGTGGCTCTTTCGTCTGAACTATGCGCGTGGCTTCCGCGCTCCAAATGTCGATGATATGGGCAAACTTTTTGACAGTGCAGATGGGTGTGTCACCGTGCCTAATCCTGCATTAAAACCCGAGTATGCCGATAATATTGAGCTTGGCATTGCAAAGCATCTTGGCTCATTTATGAAATTTGATGTAACAGCCTATTATACTCACCTTGACGATGCTATTGTGCGTCGTGATTTTCTCTTCAATGGCAGTTCTACGATGGAGTATCAGGGTGCAGAGTGTCGCGTGCAGGCTCTGCAGAATGCTGCTGTAGCAAATGTGTGGGGTGTTCAGGCTGCTGTTGATGCTCGCTTTGCAAAGTGGTTCTATGCTAATGCTCGTGTCAGTTGGCAGCGTGGCTTTGAAGAGACGGACGATGGCAAAGTCTCTTCGTCGCGTCACGCGGCGCCTCTCTTTGGGCGTGTGGCGGTGGGCTTTGAATGTGAACGTGTGATACTTGAGGCCTTTGCAGCTTTTCAGGCAGAGTGTGCCGCGGCCGATATGCCACTGGAGGAGAGGGATAAAAAAGAGATTTATGCTCTTGATGCCAATGGTAATGCCTATTCTCCTGCTTGGTTCACGCTTAATCTGCGTGCATCGTTGCAGCTTGCTCGTGGATTCTCGCTCAATGCAACGCTTGAGAATATTGCCGATAGGCGTTACCGCCCTTATAGCTGTGGAATAAGCGCTCCCGGCAGGAATATTACAATGAGTCTGACGTATAGCTTATAGTGTATATCTTGTTGAATTTTAGGAACTTTTTTATATCTTCGCAGTATGAAAAAGATTTTAGTTACAGGTGCAAGCGGCTTTGTCGGCAGTCGCGTTGTTGCGCGTTGGCGCAATGAGTTTGTAATCCTTGCTCCGTCGCACTCCGAGCTTGATATTACCGACAGGGAGTCGGTGAACGGTTATTTTATGCTACATAATCCTGATGTAGTGGTGCATCTTGCGGCATTGTCGAACACCGGTTATTGCGAGCAGAACCCCGATGAAAGTTATAGTGTGAATGTAGAGGGCGCTGCGAATATTGCCCGTGCCTCGGCTCTTTGTGGTGCAAAGCTGATATTCTTTTCAAGTGACCAAGTTTATAACGGCAATCTCGAGAGTGGCTTGCTTGCCGAGGATGTGACGGTTGCGCCCGAGAATGTTTATGGTCGTCACAAACTTGAGGCCGAGGAGCGTGTGCTCTATTTTTGTCCCGGCGCAGTTGTGTTGCGTGCAACGTGGATGTATGACAGGGAGCGTGAAGGTATGCCTTCTCACGCAAATTTTGTGCTGAATATTTTGAATGCAGTAAAGGAACGCAAGCAAATAATCTTCCCAGTGCGCGAATATCGCGGAATAACTTGGGTGCGTGAGGTGGTTGAGTTTTTGCCGCTGACGTTCAAATTGCCGTCGGGTGTCTATAATTATGGTGCAGAGAATGATACAAATACTTATGAGACGGCTTGCTGTTATTGCGAGATGCTTGCCGGGTTGCAGTCGGGTGCGCTGTTGCAGCCCGATTATGACCGCTATGCAGTTCACGAGCGCAATCTGTCAATCTCCACCGATAAGATTTTCCGCGCATCAGGTGGCGCAATTTGTTTCAGCAACACAATCTCCGGCTTAAGGTTGTTTGCAGAGATTGGCAATGAGTGTTGAAAGTGAGAGAGTGTGTTAAATAAGGAGTTTTAATTCTTATATAAATCAATTCCGGCTGCCCATCGGGCAGCCGGAATTGATTATTACCAAAATTTATTATTCTCGGCGCTGTATTCAAAGCCGGCGCTTCGCAATTTTTCTTCTAACTCGGCACGGTCAATGTCAAGGTCGGCACAAAGCTCGTCGAGCGAATCGTAACGGTCGCGCAGATACATATTGATTGTGCTGAAAAGCATCATAGGGTCATTGGGCAATTCCATAAGCAACGTTTTTATTGTTCGTCAATCAATGTTTCGATAGCTTCAAGGAAACCCTCGATGCCACCGCCTAACTCATTGGCAAAATTTTCAAGTTCTTTGCCCCAATTGTTCAAAGTCTTTTTAGTCATATAGCCTTTGATGCGGCCTTTCTGACGACCAAACTCTTTGAGCTCGTCTTTTGTATACTCCTGCTCTTTGAACTCTTTTTCAAGTTTTGCGTATTTTTGGGCTATCTCGGCCCAATCTTCGTCGGTGTATGACTTGTGATTTTCCTCTACTCTGTCGGCTAATTTTTTTAGGTCCTCAATGGTGTCCTGAGGAGTGTTGCAGGCAAAAAGTGTTGCCGAGGTGAGGAATGTTATCAAAAAAAGAATCTTCTTCATATCATCTATTTTGTCTTTGTTCTACAATATATATACGCAAATGTAGTCAAAAGTCGGTTAAAAACAAAATATGGCGAGGAAAAGTGGTTGTATAGTAAATCAACAGGCAGCGTCGTGCGACGCTGCCTGTTGATTTTGATAGGTTGATTTTTGTTACTTAACCTCCTCGAACTCAGCATCCTGAACATCGCTGTTGTCCTGCTGGTTGTTGCTCTGCTGGCCGCCCTGAGCGCCTTGAGCACCCTGTGCGCCACTCTGTGCATACATCTCGGCACTTGCTGTCTGCCAAGCGTTGTTGAGCTCTGCCATAGCTGCATCAATGCCTGCGAGGTCCTGTGCTTTGTGAGCCTCCTCGAGTTTCTGCACAGCAGCCTCTATTGGAGCCTTCTTGTCGGCAGGAATCTTGTCGCCAAGCTCGTTTAACTGGTTCTTTGTCTGGAATACCATAGAGTCGGCTTGATTGAGCTTGTCAATCTTCTCGCGCTCCTTCTTGTCTGCATCAGCATTAGCCTCAGCCTCCTGTTTCATACGCTCAATCTCCTCCTTGCTCAAGCCCGATGAAGCCTCAATGCGGATAGCCTGCTCCTTGCCTGTTGCCTTGTCTTTTGCCGATACTTTAAGGATACCGTTTGCGTCAATGTCGAATGTTACCTCAATCTGTGGTACACCACGACGCGCGGGCGCAATGCCTGTGAGGTTGAACTGGCCGATAGACTTATTTTGGTTTGCCATTGGGCGCTCGCCTTGGAGAACGTGGATGGTAACCTCTGTCTGGTTGTCGGCTGCTGTTGAGAATGTCTCACTCTTCTTGCAAGGGATTGTTGTGTTGGCATCGATGAGCTTTGTCATAACACCGCCAAGAGTCTCAATACCCATTGAAAGTGGAGTCACGTCGAGCAATACAATGTCGCCTACACCGCCCTCATTGTTGAGGATTGCACCCTGAATAGCTGCGCCAACGGCAACAACCTCGTCGGGGTTTACGCCCTTTGAAGGAGCTTTGCCAAAGAAATCCTCTACCACCTTCTGAACGGCAGGGATACGTGTTGAACCACCTACAAGAATAACCTCGTCAATGTCGGCGTTGTTTAAGCCTGCGTCGCTCATTGCCTTTTTGCAGGGCTCAAGGCAAGCCTGAATAAGGTTGTGTGCCAAAGACTCGAATTTTGCACGTGTCAAGGTCTTAACCAAGTGCTTTGGCATACCATTAACAGCGGTGATATAAGGTAGGTTAATCTCGGTTGATGTTGTTGATGACAACTCAATCTTTGCCTTCTCGGCAGCCTCCTTCAAGCGCTGAAGAGCCATTGGGTCGGCTTTAAGGTCGGCACCCTCCTCGGCCTTGAACTCGTTTGCGAGCCAGTCGATGATAACTTGGTCAAAGTCGTCACCACCAAGGTGTGTGTCACCGTTTGTTGAAAGAACCTCGAATACTCCGCCGCCGAACTCAAGGATTGAGATATCGAATGTACCACCACCAAGGTCGAACACTGCAATTTTCATATCTTTGTTCGATTTGTCAACGCCGTAGGCAAGAGCCGCAGCTGTTGGCTCGTTCACGATACGCTTAACCTCAAGGCCTGCAATCTGTCCGGCCTCTTTTGTTGCCTGACGCTGTGAGTCGCTAAAGTAAGCAGGAACTGTGATGACAGCCTCTGTTACCTCTTGTCCAAGATACTCCTCGGCTGTTTTCTTCATCTTCTGAAGAATCATTGCCGAAATCTCCTGTGGAGTGTAAAGACGGCCGTCGATGTCAACGCGTGGCATATTGTTCTCCTCAACTACTTTATAAGGAACGCGTGAGATTTCTTTGCTCACCTGCGCCCAATTCTCACCCATAAAGCGCTTGATAGAGAAGATTGTGCGCTGTGGGTTGGTGACAGCCTGACGCTTTGCGGGGTCGCCAATCTTGCGCTCGCCGTTGTTGTCGAATGCAACAATAGATGGAGTGGTGCGTTTGCCCTCGCTGTTTGTTATAACTACGGGCTCGTTGCCCTCAAAAACCGATACACAAGAGTTTGTTGTACCCAAGTCAATACCAATAATTTTTCCCATAATCTTATTTTTTTATTTATTGTTTAATCCTATTTTTTGTGTAGCCCGTCTCTCGGTCGCCTACGATAATTATAAAACAAAGTGTGTGCCAAAGGGTTTTTGCAGTGCGTTACTTTGTCACACTCTGCTTTTGTGGCACTTTTCTGTGTCAATGCTTGTTGAATGTGTGACATTGTGTCACATTTGTCATATTTTGTATAGTGGCAGATTGCGTTTTTTCTTACTGTGTGAAAATTTTTATAATTTCTTTAAAAAATGAAAACTTTTGTGTTGATTTGTTAAAAAATATAATATATTTGCGCCTTGAGTTATGGTATTTCTTTGGCTGGAAAAGAGCTGGTGAATTCCTTTAAGTTATTGATAATTGTGATTATTAAAAAAGTTTGTCGTGGCGGTGGGCTTGTGCCTCGGCAGATAATATTTTAAAAAGCCCGATAAAAACAAAAAAACAATATGAAAAAGATTTTTGCCCTTCTTTGCGTGGCATTGTTTGCTACAGCTTGTACAACAACAGTAAAAACTGCAAAAACTGCAGACACTCCAACTTCTTTGCTTTCGGCAACAGTTGCCGACCTTCAGGTTTCTCCTGAGCGTATCACTTATACAATGGAGCCAAGCAAGAAATTGCAGCGCGCAGGTCTTAGCAATGTAAAGCAGGCTGCTGAGCAGGAGGCTTTGGCAAAGTATGGTAATGCCGATGTTCTTGTTGATGCTGAGTATGTTATCGTTAGCACAAACTATTTCATCTTCGGTAAGGATGTAGAGTCTGTAACAGTGACCGGTCGTCCTGCAAAGTATGTGAATTTCCGTTCTTTGAACGACTCTGTATGGTGTAACCCAACTTTCCGTCACAACTATCGCGAGAATACAAAGAGCAGCGGTGGTTTCTTGAACTTGTTTAAGTAATAATCAATAATTTGTGATTATGAAAAAAACGTTTAGTTTATTAATGTTGCTTGCGCTGTTTCTGACATCGTGTCAGACACACCTGAAGACAGCCCGCACAGCCGAGACCGAAGCGTCGTTGCGCAGTGTTGCTGTGGCCGATCTTGAGGTAGCCGACGAGCGCATAACATATACCTTGGTCCCCAATGATGATATTCGTCGTGGTGGCTTGGATAATGTTAAGCAAGCGGCGGAGCAAGAGGCTCTTACAAAACACGGCAATGCCGATATTTTGTTGGACCCACAGTATGTGATAACCAAAAAACGTTCTTTGTTCGGCAGTAAAGTTACATCGGTTACCGTTAGCGGTCGCCCTGCTTTCTATCGCAATTTCCGTTCTTTGAACGACTCTGTTTGGGCTAATCCAGCCTTTAATGGTGTTGCTTTTGAGAGAAAGTCAAAAGGTGTCTTTGGCAGAACAAACAGCAATGGTCTTTATCCTGCTAGGAAGAATAGCAAATCGGGCAAGGGCTTTGAGTGCTATTTGACAGCTGCATTAATGGCCTCAGCATTCTCTTCGTCACAGGATTGCTGTGATGGCGGCGAGGGCTTTAATATCAATCTTTTGTCAAGTTTTGGCTATAGATTCACCCCCTATTTCTATCTTGGTGCCGGTATTGGTATAGCTGCTGAGACTTATTATGATGAATTTGTTTTATTGCCTCTTTATTTGAATGCCCGTTTTAATTTCTCAAAGCGTCCAAAGACATTCTTCCTTGATTATAAATTAGGATATACATTGGCGGACCTTGCAGATGAATGTCACCCCGAAGCGTTCAATGCAATGGCATTGGGTTATACTTTCGGCAAGTTCGATTTGGCTTTCCAAACAACATTCCAGTCGCTCGAACAAGATAGGTGTCGACAAGGCTATGGCTATTATGGTTGTGGCGGTGCTAATGGTGTTCTTGTTACCTATGGTATCTCGTTCAGCTATAAATTCTAATATCTTTTTGGAATATTTGCAAAGGATGCGCCCAAAAGCGCATCCTTTTTTTTGTTTGAGCGACAATGGTTTTTAAGCCTCGCGCCTTTGCTTTTTTCTTTTTTTGTATTACTTTTGTGAAAATGTACATTGCGCTGTTTGTGCATATTATGCTACGGGGCAGTGTGCTTGCGATAGAAACAGTAATAATTTAGATATTTATCAACTTTTAATCGTTCAGTAAAATGGGAAAAGTTTTGCTTATCGGAGCAGGCGGTGTGGGCACCGTGGCTGCTTTTAAGGTTGCTCAGAACAGTGATGTTTTCACCGACATTATGATTGCCAGCCGCACAAAGGCAAAGTGTGATGCTATTGTAAAAGCAATCGGTAATCCAAATATAAAGACCGCTGCGGTTGATGCCGACAGTGTAGAGGAGTTGGTTGCTCTGTTCAATGATTTTAAACCCGAAATTGTTATTAACGTAGCTCTGCCTTATCAGGACCTCACAATTATGGAGGCTTGCTTGCAGTGTGGAGTCAACTATCTTGATACAGCTAATTACGAGCCAAAAGATGAGGCTCACTTTGAGTATAGCTGGCAGTGGGCTTACCACGAGCGTTTTAAGGAGGCCGGTTTGACAGCTATCCTTGGTTGTGGCTTTGACCCGGGTGTGAGCGGTGTCTACACAGCGTATGCCGCAAAGCACTATTTCGACGAAATTCACTATCTTGATATTGTGGATTGCAATGCCGGTAACCACCACAAGGCTTTTGCAACAAACTTTAACCCCGAGATTAATATCCGCGAGATTACACAGAATGGCCGTTACTATGAGAATGGCCAGTGGATTGAGACCGGTCCGCTCGAAATTCATCAGCCAATCACCTATCCTAACGTTGGTCCACGCGAGTCTTACCTTCTCTTCCACGAGGAGTTGGAGTCTTTGACAAAGAACTTCCCGACAATCAAGCGTGCACGTTTCTGGATGACATTCGGTCAGGAGTATCTGACCCACCTTCGCGTTATTCAGAACATTGGTATGGCGCGTATCGACGAGATTGACTACAATGGCCAAAAGATTGTGCCTTTGCAGTTCTTGAAGGCTGTGCTTCCTAATCCACAGGATTTGGGCGAGAACTACGAGGGTGAGACCTCAATCGGTTGCCGCATTCGTGGTATAAAGGATGGCAAGGAGCGCACATATTATGTCTACAACAACTGCAGCCACCAAGAGGCTTACAAAGAGACCGGTATGCAGGGTGTTAGCTACACAACAGGTGTTCCTGCAATGATTGGTGCTATGATGTTCCTCAAAGGCATTTGGCGCAAGCCGGGCGTTTGGAACGTCGAGCAGTTTGACCCGGACCCATTTATGGAGCAGTTGAACAAGCAGGGCTTGCCTTGGCACGAGGAGTTTGATAAGGATTTGGAGTTATAATACAAACAAAAGAGTGTGGGGCGGGCAATGCCCGCCCTATTAAAACAATAAAAATATGGCAAAGAAAGAAGAACTTGACAACATCGCCGGCAATGAGAAATTGCGTGCTTTGCAGGCTGCGATGGATAAGATAGAAAAAAACTTCGGCAAGGGTTCTATTATGAAGCTTGGCGATGATAATTTTGAGGATGTAGATGTTATCCCAACCGGCTCTGTGGGCTTGAATGCAGCGCTTGGCGTGGGTGGCTTTCCTCGCGGACGTATAATCGAGATTTATGGCCCCGAGTCATCGGGTAAGACAACACTCGCTATCCACGCAATAGCCGAGGCGCAGAAGATGGGTGGCATTGCTGCCATTATTGACGCCGAGCACGCTTTTGACCGTTTCTATGCGCAAAAGTTAGGTGTGGATATTGACAATCTTTTGATTTCTCAACCCGATTGTGGTGAGCAAGCGCTCGAAATTGCCGAGCAGCTTATCCGTTCATCGGCAATTGATATAATTGTTATCGACTCAGTTGCTGCACTCACACCAAAGGCTGAAATTGAGGGCGAGATGGGCGATAATAAGGTAGGTCTTCAGGCTCGTTTGATGTCTCAGGCTTTGCGTAAGCTCACATCAGCAATCAGCAAGACAAAGACAACCTGTATTTTCATTAACCAGTTGCGTGAGAAGATTGGTGTAATGTTCGGTAATCCCGAGACAACAACCGGTGGTAACGCGCTGAAATTCTACTCATCGGTTCGTCTCGATATTCGTCGTGTGAGCCAGATAAAAGATGGCGAGGATGCTATCGGTAACTCGGTGCGTGTGAAGGTTGTGAAAAACAAGGTTGCTCCTCCTTTCCGCAAGGCTGAGTTTGATATTATGTTCGGCGAGGGAATTTCGCGCACAGGCGAGATTGTAGACCTTGGCGTTCAGTATGGCATCATCAAGAAGAGTGGTTCATTCTTCAGCTACAACGATACCAAGCTTGCACAGGGTCGTGACCGCACAAAGGCGCTCATTGCCGATAATCCCGAGCTTGCCGAGGAGCTTGAGGCAAAAATTGCCGAGGCCATCAAGGGTAACATTGAGGCTGTTGCCGAGTAAACGTGGAACTATAATAAATTTTATATACTATGAAGAAAAATCTTTTATTGGCTGCGCTTGCATTCGTAGGCTTTGGCGCAGTGGCACAGGAGAACGCTCCTGAATTTACTGTTGTGAAGGAGAACCCTATCACAAGTATCAAGAACCAAAATCAGGCCGGTACCTGCTGGTGCTATTCATCATTGGCATTCATTGAGTCGGAGCTTTTGCGTATGGGCAAGGGTGAGTATGACCTCTCTGAAATGTATATTGTTCACAACACCTATCTCGACCGTGCAGACAAGGCTGTTCGTACACACGGCGATATCTCTTTCTCGCAGGGTGGTTCGTTCTACGATGTAATCTATGGTATGGAGGCTTTTGGTCTTGTTCCCGAGGCTGAGATGCGTCCCGGTGTTATGTATGGCAAGGAGCTGAGCAACCACAACGAGCTTTCAGCTGTTAGTGACGCAGTTGTTGCAGCTATTGCAAAGGGTAAGCACCGCAGCTTGCAGGTGAGCCCCGAAGGCCAGCCACTTTGGAAGAAGGCTATTGAGGCTGTTCACGATATTTACCTTGGTGAGCGTCCCGAGAAATTTACTTACAATGGCAAAGAGTATACTCCTGCATCATTCTACAAATCTCTTGGTTTGAACGCCGAGGATTATATCTCTTTGACATCTTACACTCACCATCCTTTCTACAAGCCTTTCGTTCTTGAAATTCAGGATAACTGGCGTTGGGCACAGTCATACAACCTCCCTATCGATGAGTTTATGCAGGTGTTTGACAATGCTATTATGGAGGGTTACACCATTGCTTGGGGTAGCGACGTGAGCGAGAAGGGCTTTACACGTGATGGCAAGGCTGTTATGCCTGATGAGGCAAAAGGTGCCGACCTTCAGGGTTCAGATATGGCAAGATGGCTCAATTTGAGCGAGGAGGAGAGAAAGAATACTCCAAAGCCTTCTAGCGAAAAATGGTGTACTCAGGAGGAGCGTCAGATTGCTTATGATAACTGGGAGACAACCGACGACCACGGTATGCAGATTTATGGTATTGCAAAGGATAAAGATGGCGTAGAGTACTATATGGTTAAGAACTCTTGGGGCGAGGCTGGTGCCTACAAAGGTATCTGGTATGCATCTAAGGCTTTTGCACGCTATAAGACAATGAATATCGTTGTTCACAAAAACGCTATTCCAAAGGAGATTCGCAAGAAGTTGGGTATCAAGTAAACGGAAATGACTAAAAAGCCAATTTCTGCGTTACGCTTGCCTTTAAAATCCTCATTTACGCTTAGTAAACTGCGGTTTTAAAGTCTTCGCAAGCCTTGAAATTCATCTTTTTATTCATTCCCTAACATAATGTTA
>JAZRMQ010000048.1:0-9068 GCA_045647745.1 Bacteroidaceae bacterium
CTTCACAACCCCTCTTACGAGCAGCTTTTCGCAGAGGAGACAAAGCCCGGTCTTGAGGGTTTTGAAGTAGGTCAGGTTACAGAGCTTGGCGCAGTAAACGTAATGACAGGTGTTTACACAGGTCGTTCTCCTAAGGATAAGTTCATCGTTAAGGATGCTACTTCAGAGAACACTGTATGGTGGACATCAGAGGAGTACAAGAACGACAACAAGCCTGTTACAACAGAGGCTTGGAACGCTTTGAAGGAGATTGCTACAAAGGAGCTCTCTAACAAGAAGTTGTTCGTTGTTGACGCATTCTGCGGTGCTAACCCTGCAACACGTTTGAAAGTTCGTTTCATTATGGAGGTTGCTTGGCAGGCTCACTTTGTAACAAATATGTTCATCCGTCCAACAGCTGAGGAGCTTGCAGCATTCGGCGAGCCCGATTTCGTTGTTTACAACGCATCAAAGGCAGCAGTTGAGAACTACAAAGAGCTCGGTTTGAACTCAGAGACAGCAGTTGTATTCAACTTGACATCAAAAGAGCAGATTATCCTCAACACTTGGTATGGTGGTGAGATGAAGAAGGGTATGTTCTCAATGATGAACTACTACTTGCCACTCCAAGGCATCGCTTCAATGCACTGCTCTGCAAACACTAACGAGAAGGGCGAGACAGCTATCTTCTTCGGTTTGTCCGGTACAGGTAAGACAACTCTTTCTACCGATCCAAAGCGTATGCTTATCGGTGACGACGAGCACGGTTGGGACGACGACTCAGTGTTCAACTTCGAGGGCGGTTGCTACGCAAAGGTTATCAACCTCGACAAGGAGAGCGAGCCAGACATCTTCAATGCCATCAAGCGCGACGCACTTCTTGAGAACGTAACAGTTGATGCTAACGGCAAGATTAACTTCGCCGACAAGAGCGTTACAGAGAACACTCGTGTATCTTACCCAATCAACCACATCAACAACATCAAGCCCGGTTCAATGGCAGCTCCTGCAAAGAAGGTTATCTTCTTGTCAGCTGACGCGTTCGGTGTATTGCCTCCAGTTTCTATCTTGAACCCAGAGCAGACACAGTACTACTTCCTCAGCGGCTTCACCGCTAAGTTGGCTGGTACAGAGCGCGGTATCACCGAGCCTACTCCAACATTCTCAGCTTGCTTCGGTGCTGCATTCTTGAGCTTCCACACAACAAAGTATGGCGAGGAGTTGGTTAAGAAGATGGAGAAGAACGGTGCTAAGGCTTACCTCGTTAACACAGGTTGGAACGGTACAGGCAAGCGTATCTCAATCAAGGATACACGTGGTATCATCGACGCTATCCTCGATGGCTCAATCGATACAGCTCCTACAAAGGTTATCCCTCACTTCAACTTTGTTGTTCCAACAGAGTTGCCCGGTGTTGACCCTGCAATCCTCGACCCACGCGACACTTATGCTGACGCAGCTCAGTGGGAGGAGAAAGCTGTTGACTTGGCAGGTCGTTTCATCAAGAACTTCACCAAGTACACAGGCAACGAGGCTGGTAAGGCTCTTGTTGCAGCAGGTCCAAAGCTCTAATAAAGACTTTAACCTAAATATGACGTCTGCCCTTCGTGGGCAGACGTTTTTTTGTTATCTTCGCAAAAGAAACAAAAAACAAAAACCTTTATGCTCGACACTGCCACAAGAGAATTTATAGCACAGCACCGCAACGACGACGTTCGCGCACTTGCGCTACAAGCCAAGCGCTATACCACGGTAGATATCCGCGAGGCTGTCACCCAAATTGAGGGGTGGCAACAGGCACGCGAAAAGCTGCCAACGTGGTCGGCTGTCGAAGGCATAATCTACCCACCTAAAATCTCAATGGAGCAATGCTCGAGCGAGCACACGGCAAAATACAAAAGCTCTCTTGCATCGGGCAAGCGTTTTGCCGACCTTACCGGAGGCTTTGGCATTGATTTCAGCTACATTGCACGCGGGTTCAGCGAAGCCTTTTACATTGAGCGCAACGAGCGCCTATGCGAGATTGCAAAGGCAAATTTCTCGCTGCTCGGGCTTAACCACACAACAGTAATAAACGGCAACAGCGAGGAGCAGCTAACAGCACTGCCACAGCTCGACTGGCTCTTCATCGACCCCGCAAGACGCGACGGCGACGGCCGCAAAGTAGTAGCCCTCTCCGACTGCGAGCCCAACGTTGTAGAGCTCGAGGAACAGCTTCTGTCCAAAGCCAAAAAGGTGATGATAAAATGCTCTCCGATGCTCGACATAACAATGGCGTGCCGACAACTGAAGAGCGTGAGCGCAGTGCACATTGTAGCGGTGAACAACGAGTGTAAAGAACTGCTTTTTATACTGCAAAGCGGCAATGCCGGCACCATTCACTGCGTGAACATATTAAAAGAGTGCGTGCAGGAGTTTACATTTACGCAAGACGAGGAGCAGAGCTCCACTGCAACATACAGCAGCGATATTAGCCGCTACCTCTACGAGCCCAATGCAAGTATTCAAAAAGCCGGATGCCACAACACCCTTTCGCAACGTTTAGGGCTCAAGAAGCTCCACCCCAACAGCCAGCTTTACACTGCCGACGAATATATCCAACACTTCCCGGGACGAATTTTCGAGGTTGTCGAGGTGTTGGGATTTTCAAAAGCTGATATAAAAAAGGTACAGGCTCTGCAAAAGGCAAATATCACAGTGAGGAATTTCCCCGAGAGTGTGCAGCAACTGCGTAAGCGCTTGAAGCTCGCCGACGGAGGCGACAATTACATCTTCGCCACCACCCTTGCCAATGGGAGCAAAGCAATGATTATATGCAATAAGCGGAAATAAATTTATTTCCGCTTATTTTTTTACCATAAAATAACCCCTTTAAGCAAAGGCTGTCGAGCCACTATTCACAGCAAAGCCTTGCAATAAATCCCCGGCGGTCCGCCGGGGATTATCTTTACTTAGTCATTAATCTTTCAAACTTCTTTTCCTTTATGAGCTCGTATGCCTTCTTGAAAATATCATCACTCTTATTATAGAGCTTCATAAATAAATCCATATCCCAAAGGTCGCGAGCCACAAGCTGTTTCAGTTGCAATTTCAGTTCGGGAAGCGAACGCTGAAACTCCTCCTCGCCACCGGCAATCTTCACACTATCCTTAACACCCTGCTCTTTGAGCATCTGAATAAAAGCATCATCAACCTCAAAGCGTTTCTCAAAATCCTCTATCGTAGGATACTCGGCAAGCAACGCCTCGCGCTTGCCATCGATATAACGTAACGACGCCTGAAGTATACTACCCTTGGCAGCCAACGCACGATGATACTTTGTATAGCGTGCAGTATCAACCGGCACAAAATAGTCGGGCATAATACCGCCACCGCCGTACACTGGGCGCTGCAAGCGCTTGGTGTAAGTCTTTAGCGAATCGGGGAAGTGAATCTTGTCGGCGCTTGTCATCTCACCCCTATTATAGCGATTGAGCAGGTCGTCCTCGTACTTAACCGAGTCGTTGTCATAAGGCTTTTGTATGCAACGGCCGGTGGGAGTATAATAGCGTGCAATAGTCAAACGAATCATTGAACCGCCGGGCAACTGGAAGGGGCGTTGAACAAGGCCCTTGCCGAATGTGCGACGACCGACAACAAGGCCACGGTCCCAATCCTGCACAGCACCAGCAAGAATTTCAGAAGCCGAAGCAGATGTCTCGTCGACAATAACAACAAGATTACCTTTGCGGAACTTACCCTCGCCCTGCGACAGATAATCGAAACGCGGATTCTTTTTACCCTCGGTATAAACCACCAGCTTTGCTTCATCAATGAGCTCGCCGGCAATTCCCACCGCAGCAGTGAGATAACCGCCGCCATTGCCGCTAAGGTCGAGTATAAGATTTTTCATTCCACAAGCCTTCAAAGAGTCGAGCTTTGCCACAAACTCACTGTGGGTCTTTGCACCAAAGGTGTTTATGCGTATATAGCCATTCTTCTTGTCAATCATATATGCCACATCAACAGTCTTTGTGCTTATATCATCACGCACAAGGCTGAAACGTAGCTTACGGTCAATGCCACGGCGCACCACGTCAACATCAACAGCAGTGCCCTTCTCACCACGCAGACGTGTCATAATATCGCTACGCTCCATCTTCACGCCCGCAATAGCAGTGTCGTTAACAGCAATAATCCTGTCACCGGGGAGAATTCCGGCACGCTCCGACGGACCATTAGGAGTTGTCTGAATAACATAAAGAGTATCCGAAACAATATTAAACTGAATACCAATCCCGCCAAACTGCCCTTGCATCTGCTCCAGCAAAGTTTTTGTCTCTTTTGGGTCGGTGTAGGTTGAGTGAGGGTCGAGAGCTTTCAGCATAGCCTTTATGCCAGCCTCGGAAATCTTCTCTGTATCGGCCTCATCGACATAAAAATTTTCAATGATATTGCCGGTGTACATTAGTTTAAGAATGTGCTCCGGCATCTGCTGAGCCTTCATTGACAAGGACAACAGCAATATTGTTGCAAACAGAAATATCTTTTTCATAATCATATTTATATTAAAAAAAACACGGAGAGAGAACGAGCAATCATTTGCCGGGCAGCAGCCCCGACACATCCTTGCCGTATCTCATAAGCTCGCGCACCACACTGCTGCTCACCGACGAATAACCCGGCTCGCTCACCAGCAGCACAGTGTCAATGCCGCCTAGTTGCTTGTTCACATCGGCAAGCTCACGCTCATATTCAAAATCCTTTATATTACGCACACCGCGTAGCAGCACATCAGCCCCCACCTCGCGTGCAAAATCCATTGTAAGCCCACTGTATGAGCGCACCTCGACACGGCTATTGCCCTTATAATAGGCAGCAATCGTTGCCACGCGCTCCTCGGCAGTGGCGCAACCACCCTTCTCGCTGTTGCAACCAACAGCAATTACCACCTTGTCGAACATCTGTAAAGCACGCTCGACAAGTGAGTGATGACCTATTGTGTAAGGGTCGAACGACCCTGCAAAAAGTGCTGTATGTGGCATATAGTATTAAATTTCTTCGCCGGCCTTATCCTCCTCGACAACAAGGTTGTCAATGATAAAATTCTGGCGCTCCATTGTATTTTTACCCATATAATAGGCAAGCAAATCCTCTACTTTATCATCTTTGTGCAACTCCACACGTTCCAAGCGCATATCAGGGCCTATAAAATTGCGGAATTCATCGGGTGAAATCTCGCCAAGACCTTTAAATCGTGTAATCTCGGGGTTGGGCGAAAGTTTTTCAATGGCAGCCAAACGCTCCTCCTCGCTGTAGCAATATATTGTCTCAAAATCACCTTTATTCTCTTTGCGTTCACCGGCACCCTTTTTGCCACGCGGCAATTTGCGCTTGTTACGCACACGGAACAATGGTGTCTGCAATATATAAACGTGTCCTTTCTTTATTAGTTCCGGGAAGAACTGCAGGAAGAATGTTATCATCAACAAGCGAATGTGCATTCCATCGACGTCGGCATCAGTAGCCACAATAACTTTGTTATATCGCAAGCCCTCAAGACCATCCTCAATGTTCAGCGCCGCCTGCAAAAGATTAAACTCCTCGTTCTGATACACCACTACACGACTCAGACCAAAGCAGTTGAGTGGCTTACCGCGCAAGCTGAACACCGCCTGTGTATTTGCGTCGCGGCTCTTTGTGATTGAACCACTGGCCGAATCACCCTCGGTGATGAAGATACAACTCTCTTCCAAGCGGTCGCCCTTGGCATCGTTGTAGTGTATGCGGCAGTCACGCAGTTTGCGGTTGTGAAGATTAACCTTTTTAGCCTTTTCGCGCACCTGTTTAGTGAGCCCGGCAAGCTCCTTGCGCTCCTTCTCCGAGGCTGTAATCTTTGCCAAGATAACATCGCTTATCTCGGGGTTCTTATGCAAGAAATTATCAAGCTCCTCCTTTATAAAATCGCTGATAAACTTTTTCACGCTCATACTGCCCGCATCGGGAGCAATGGTAGTTGAGCCCAATTTTGTCTTTGTCTGGCTCTCGAACACAGGCTCCTGAATGTTCACAGCAATAGCAGCCACAATACCATTGCGAATATCGCAATAATCAAAATTCTTGGCCGAGAAGAAATCGTGTATAGTCTGCGCAACAAGCTCTTTGAACGCACTTTGGTGCGTACCACCCTGCGAGGTGTGCTGTCCGTTGACAAAAGAGTAATACTCCTCGCCATACTGGTGGTGTGCGTGTGTGAAAGCAACCTCAATATCCGCACCTTTAAGGTGTATAATGGGGTAAAGAGCCTCGGCTGTCATACGGTCGCTGAGCAGGTCTACAAGACCGTTACGCGACAAGATGCGCTTGCCGTTGAACATAATGGCAAGGCCGGTGTTCAGATAGGTGTAGTTGCGCAACAGGGTTTCAATATAAGCATCGCGATATTCAAAATTGCGATACAGAGTATTATCGGGGGTGAACGATATATATGTTCCGTTCTCGTCGTTTGTCTTTTCGGTTGTATCACTCACAAGAATACCCTTTTCAAATTTTGCAATGCGCACAACACCCTCGCGGTAGCTGCGCACCTCAAAATGGGTACTTGTGGCGTTCACAGCCTTTAGGCCGACACCATTAAGGCCGACCGACTTTTGAAACACCTTATCATCGTATTTTGCGCCGGTGTTGAGTTTGCTCACAGCCTGAATCATCATACCCTGCGGGATACCACGACCATAGTCGCGAACCGTAACAGTGTGATTGTCTATAATATCAATCTCAATGCGCTTGCCAAAGCCCATTTTAAACTCGTCGATACAGTTGTCGACAACCTCTTTGAGCAGCACATATATACCATCGTCGCTCTGCGAGCCATCGCCCAGCTTACCAATGTACATACCGGGACGCAGACGAATGTGCTCCACGTCACTCAAATGGCGTATAGAGTCATCGTCATAATTTGCGGCATTTGCTCTATTCTCGTTAAATTCCAAATCTTTTTCTTCGGACATATATTTTGTCTATTGACAGTGTTTAACTCATTGACAGGGCAGGAAGCCCCCTGCCTGCATACATACTCTTTACAGCAAATCTTTTTTAAAGGCGCGACGACGCTTGTGCTGTTCCTTTTCAAAATCGCTCCACAGAGTCTGCATCTTTTTATTATCCTCAAGCTCGGGGTTGCTCTCAATATCCACAATACCCATCTCAATATAATGCCCCAACAGCTCATTGAATATCATTGCAAAAGCGCCCTTGTTCTGATACTCGGGCTTGACGGCAGCAAGCAGAAAATCGAGCCTTTTGGGAGGCTTAATGAAGAGAGCCTTAAGAATGTGCCACCAGCCGAATGGAAACAGACGACCTTTTGCCTTGCGCAGAGCCTCGGCAAGCGAATAGATGCTTATTCCAAGCGCCACAAGATTATCGTCCTTATCAACCACCAACGACAAAAGGCGTAAATCGGCAAAAGGAAGATACATCTTAATATACTGCTGTATCTGCTTTTGAGTGAGCGGAGAGTATCCATAAAGCTCGGCGTAACTCTCGTTGCAGAGCTCAAACACCGCCTTGCCATAACGTTTGGCAAGCTCCGAGCGTGATTTAACCTTCACAAGGCTCAACTCAAATTTTTTCTCCACGATGGCCGATACGCGCTCAGCCTTTGGCCATTTCTCGCCGGGCACCTTAAACAAGAACTCAACCCAATCGGCATCCTTTATATAGCCCAAGCGCTCAAGATGTTTGGGATAATAGGGGTGATTATATATTGTAGCCATTGTGCTGAGCCTGTCAAAGCCCTCAATGAGCATACCCTCGGGGTCGAGGTCGGTGAAGCCCAACGGGCCCTTAATCTCATTCATTCCACGCTCACGCGCCCACGCCTCGGCAGTAGAGAAGAGAGCGTCGACAACCTCTTCGTCATCAATAAAATCAACCCAACCGAAACGAGCAGCCTTCAAGCCCCACTTTTCGTTTGCGCGATTGTTGATGATGGCAGCAATGCGACCAACAATCTTGCCGTCGCGATAGGCAAGAAAATAGTCGGCCTCGCAGAACTCAAACGCAGCATTGCGGTCTTTGCGCAAAGTATCCATTGCATCCGACAACAGCTCGGGAACAAAATAAGGGTTGCCTTTATACAGCTCATAGTTGAAACGGATAAAGCGTTTCAACTGCTTATTAGTGCTTACTTTTACAATCTCTACAGCCATTTTCTGTAAAACATTTTGAAATCGTGTAAAATTACGATTTTATTCGCAAATTCGCAAATTTAGAGGGGATTAGGATTTTGTGTAAAAGTTTTTCGCTTGCTATTGTATTTAGCAGCAAAAAAATATACACAGCACGCGATGGGGCAATGGGAATTAAACAATAACGGCGAGGAAAATTCCTCGCCGTTATTGTTTAATTCCACAAATCTCCCCACGAACCGCGGTGCCCGCCACCGAGCTGGCCGCCGTTTGAGGTGTTGATTGTCTTGCTACCATCTATCTGCAAAGACGCTGCAAGCATTGTCTCCGCTGCAACATTTACCTCTGTTGCAAGAGGTGATACATAACTCTTTTTCATATATTTTGTCTTTTCTTTTTCCTTAATTCAACATAAGTTCAATATAAAAATTTATATTGACATTCGCTGTTTTTGTCATCTCGAACGAAAGTGAGAGATCTCACATTACGCAGCCCTGTCATTCTGAACGAATGTGAAGAATCTCTTTCCAATAGTTTTTGAGATTTTTCGCTGCGCTCAAAATGACAATTTACGCGGTTTTTGTCATTCTGACGATAGGAAGAATCTCTTTCTAATGTTTTGCGAGATTTTTCGCTGTTTTTGTCATCTCGAACGAACGTGAGAGATCTCACATTTTCGCAATATTCTGAGATTTTTCGCTACGCTCAAAATGACAATTTACGCTGTTTTTGTCATCTCGAACGAAAGTGAGAGATCTCACATTTCAATTACCAATAAGTGAGATAAAAAGGTTTAAATACAAGGCTTGCGACGCCGGATAAACCGCAGTTTACTTTGCGTAAATGAGGATTTAGACGGCTAGCGTAACGCAGTAGTTAGCCTTTTTAATCACTTATTTTACAAGCACCTTTTTACCA
>JAZRMQ010000049.1:0-27357 GCA_045647745.1 Bacteroidaceae bacterium
TTTTGCTCCTTCTTTTTGGTACTGCATCCATAGCTTTTCTAATCGTGTATTACCTATACCATACTTGGTGTGGATGTAATTGATGGAATAACTATCTTCGAGCATATGCATATATTTTAGCAATGCTGAATAATCGTGTTTTTTACGCATAAAATAAACCCCAAAGTTTTTTGTCCAAACTTTGGGGTTCACTTCAAGCGCGCTTTTTCATCCTTTTTTATGTGGTTTAAATAATGTTATTTCCCGGCTTTGACATAATTGTTTAATCCACTCCAAGAGCTAGGGCTGCATTGTTGTTCTACTTTGTTTTCCACTTTGTCTGGAATGTTGCAAAAGAAATCAATGCCTGTAAAGTGCTCAAGGTAATCAATTGAGCATACCTCGGTCTGGCTATAACCATTGACGTGCTCAAATAATAGTCCTATGCTTTTATAAGTGTTGTTTTTTAGGCATAACAATGCCATAAAATAGTAATCGGGAACGGTGGGGCAACTGCCTACGGTGCGGTATTCGCCCTCTCTTATTGTGGCTCCTTTGACAACATAGAGTGTGTCGCGGAATTTGTCATTCCACCCCAAGTTTCTTACAAGTATTTCGTTGTTGTACCAAGCACTGCCTTGCCCGTTGAATTTAAAGTACATTGGTGAAATATTGCTGTAGTAGAATGTCTGTTTATTGGCTTCCTTGGAGTAAACTCTGTCCTCGGATGCAACTATATGACCGCGTGCAAAGCCATTTCTGTTAATCTCTTCTTTGGTCATCATTGCAGAGCTGTCTTTTATATCGGGACAGGGTTGGAATGGGTCGCCTCCATATTCGGTGTTTTTCCAATCGCCTCGATTCCAATTCTTTACACTGTTGCTTGAGTTGAAGTTGAATGCTGTCCAGCGGCAGTGCTTGCGTTTGGGGTTGTGGGCAATGCTATAGGTGATACTCTCCTTGCCGTTGAACGTTGTTGTGTGTGAGAGGAAGATATCGCTCTCTTCGATTCTTGGAATTTCTATGCGTGTCGCATATTTTGCACTGCCGACATTGGCGTTGGCATTATTGGGGTCGAGCACTTCTGTCCCGCTCCAATCATTGCACGAAACGAGTGTTGTGAGTGTGAGTATAGCAAGGAGCGCTTTTTTCATAATAATGAGGGTTGTTTGCTTTTTGGCATAAAAAAAGGTGTACCGAGATACACCTTTTTATATAAATTGACGAGTTCGATTACTTCTTCAATGTTTTGCTGTAACGGCTCATAAACTTGTCCACACGACCTGCTGTGTCGACCAACTTTGCCTTACCAGTGTAGAATGGGTGAGAAGTGTTAGAGATCTCAAGCTTAATCAATGGATAAGTCTCACCTTCGAATTCGATAGTCTCTCTTGTGTTGCAGGTAGACTGCGAAAGGAAGCAGTCGCCATTTGACATGTCCTTGAATACAACCGGACGATAAGCTGCGGGATGAATGTCTTTTTTCATTATTTTATTGTTTTTAAATTATTTATTTGCTTTCACAAAAATGTGTGCATAACTTTTCGAGGTGCAAAGGTAACTCCTTTTAGGCAAACGACAAAACTTTTTTTGCTCTTTTTTGGTGCTATTCGCAAAAAATACTCGAGCCAAGCCTTATGTGTGTGCTGCCGTGCTCTATGGCAATGGGGTGGTCGTCGCTCATTCCTGCCGAGATTATGCAAAATCTCTCGTTGTCGGCAAAATAGGTCTCCTTTATTTCGTTGAAAAGTTTTTGTGCCTGTGAGAACTCGCTGTGTATCTGTGTCTCGTTGTCGGTGTTGCTTGCCATACACATAATGCCACGCAACTCAACGTTGTCGAGTTTTTGCCACTCACCGAGTGCAAGCAATTCCTTACATTCTTGTGGCGTGAGCCCGAACTTTGTCTCCTCCTGTGCTATATGAATTTGCAGCAGGCAGGGTATTTTGCGCCCGGCTTTTGCTCCTTGCCTGTTTACCTCGCATAGTAATTTGTAGCTGTCGATACTGTGTATGAGGTGCACGAATGGAGCAATGTACTTTACTTTGTTTGTTTGCAGATGCCCGATGAAATGCCAATTGATATCTTTTGGCAGTGCCTCGTGTTTTGCTGTGAGGTCCTGTGCTTTGCTCTCGCCAAAATCGCGTTGCCCGGCAGTGTATGCGGCCTCAACAGCCTCGACGGGGTGGTATTTTGACACGGCAATGAGTGTCACTCCTTTTGGCAGGGTGGCTCGTATTGCTTTTATTTTCTCACCTATGCGATTATCCCTCATAGTGGAAAATATCAACGATAGGGCTTTCGTTGACCGAAGCAAGATTGTAGTCCATAATGGAATCCTCCATATGCTTGTTGAGGTTCTTTACGGCATTTGTGACATCCTCGGCCTTTACAAGAATTACAACCGATGATTTTTTCTCCTTTGCCGAAACTTCGTCAATGGTTACCATTGTAATTTTGCACTTGAACCATTTATCGGCTGTTTCGCTCACGCTGTCAACAAGCTCGTTGTATTTTGTACGTTCCATCTTGTTGATGTTAAATTCGCCTGTCACCTGTGGCTGCAACTCCTGTGTGATGCGCTTCTCAATCTCGGTGAAGGTAAATCCTTGTACCAAATAAACCTCGTTGACTTTTGTGTTGAGGCCTTTTTCTCCTGCACGCTCGTATGTTACTTTAACTTCGAACCAACTTTGTACCATAGTTTATGATGTTTTTGTGTTATTAAAATTGTTGTGGAAAATCCACCCTTGCAAAGATAGTAACAAACGAGCGAGAAATATCAAGCTTGCTTGGATATTTTTCAAAGCGAGTGCAGAAAATCTTCGAGCTTTAGCTCAAAGATTGCCAAAGGCGAGTGAAGAAGAAAATAAATTCGTTTGTTTTTTTATTCCGAGCCGCATAAATCTTATTTAAAGATTGCCAAAGATTAGCGAGAAATATCAAGCTTGCTTGGATATTTTTCAAAGCGAGTGCAGAAAATCTTCGAGCGCAAGCTCAAAGATAGCCAACGGCAAGCGTTTTTTATGCAAAATATTTCTTTCGGCAGTTATTCAGGCGCAGAACCTTTGTCAGCAGGGTGTACTCCTCATCATCTTCGTCAAATTCATACTCCTCGTCAATATAGCCTTCGTCACTGTTCTCCTCGTAGTCATACTCAAGAGTGTCATCATCTTCCTCCACCTCGTCGAAACGTATGCGAAAACCCGAAGGTGTTGCTATTTGTTCTCTTCTCGACTCACCAAGTGGCGTAAAGCCTAAAATTTCAAGCTCTTGATAGGGGAGCATTGATTCGCCTGTCTCGCGTGTCAAGGCGTCAATTATTTCGCTTAATTCTTTCTCAATCATAATAGGGCTGTTTTATATAATATTCTTGCTTTCAACTCTCTGCTTGCCTGTTTTGTGCCTGATATATTCGCGGGCAAAAAAGTTTTCGCTGTCTACGCGGTTTAGCAAAGTTTGGCTGTATTCGCTGAGCGATGCTATCCTGCGTCGTGCTACGCCGCTCGTCATTGCAGCTTGAGCAACAGCGACCGAAACGTCGGTTAGCAATCTTTTGTCGCCCGGCTTTGGCAGTATGTATTCGTGCCCGAAGGTGAATGTGCGGCCGTATTGCTCGGCAATCTCTTTGCTCACGGCTCTTTGTGCTATTGAGGCTATGCTCTTAGCTGCGGCAATCTTCATTGTCTCGTTTATTGTTGTTGATAGGGTGTCGAGTGCTCCACGGAACAGATAGGGGAACGCTAGTACATTGTTTATTTGATTGGGGTTATCGCTACGCCCGGTGGCTACGATGGCATCGGGGCGCAGGGATTTTGCGCGTTGATACGATATTTCGGGAACAGGGTTGGCTAGTGCAAATATTATGGGCGACGGCGACATTGATTTTACGTCACTGTCTTCCAGAATATTACCTTTTGAGAGCCCGATGAAAGCATCGGCGCCTTCTATCGCTTGCGATAGAGTGGTTGCGGTGGTGTCGGTGGCAAAGCGAGCTTTGCTGTCGTCGAGCTCGGCGCGGTGGGTGCTTATCACTCCTTTGCTGTCGAGCATTATTATCTGTTCCTTGCCGACGCCTATCTCGAGCAACATTGTGGCGCTTGATATTGCTGCAGCTCCGGCTCCGCAAATAACAATCTTTATGCCTGTTATGCTTTTGCCGCTGACCTCGCAGGCATTGAGTAATGCTGCGGCTATGGTGACGGCTGTCCCGTGTTGGTCGTCGTGTAGCACCGGAATATCAAGTAGCTCGCGCAACCTTTTTTCAATATAAAAACAGTCGGGTGCTTTGATATCTTCAAGATTTATTCCGCCGAATGTTGGCGCAAGGGCTTGTATGGTGGCAATGATTTTTTCGGGTTCTTCATCGCTTATCTCAATATCAAAAGCATCAATGTCGGCATAGCTCTTGAACAGCATTGCCTTGCCTTCCATCACTGGCTTTGATGCAAGAGCACCTTTATTGCCAAGGCCCAGCAGCGAACTGCCGTTGCTGATTACCGCTACCAGATTGCCTTTATTGGTGTAACGATAGGCCTTCCAACGCTCCTCGCTAATCTCTGCCGCCGGGGCTGCAACTCCCGGAGTATAGGCCATAGATAGCTGTTCGGGGGTGTTGACCGGCTTGCTGGGGATAATTGTAATTTTGCCCGGCTTTCCTGCACTGTGGTACTCAAGGGCTCTGCTTTTGAAAAAATCGTCCATATCTTTTTATTATTGTAACAAAGGCTGTGGCATTTTGTTTGTACGTCTTTGTTGTTTCGCTTTAAATATTTATCTTCGCAGTATAAATGAAAATATATGGAGAATTTTCTTGAATTGTTGAAAAAGAGGCGAACCTCGCGTGTGTTCACTGATGAACTTATCGATAAAGAGGCTGTATGCAGTCTTATGAAAGCTGCTCTTATGTCGCCCTCGGGGCGCAGGATAAATCCGTGGGAGTTTATTCTTGTCGAGGATAAAGCTATGCTGAAGGCTTTGTCGCAAAGCAAGGAGCACGGCGCGGGGCTGATAGAGGGTGCTGCAATGGCTGTTGTTGTGCTTGCCGATACAACAAAAACAGATGTTTGGATTGAGGATTGCTCCATTGCTACAATAATTCTGCAACTTGCTGCCGAGGAGTTGGGGCTGGGAAGTTGCTGGGTGCAGATTCGTTGTCGTAAGGATGCCAATGGCAATGTTGCCGAGGATAACGTACGCAATTTGTTGGGTATTCCTGCTCATTATGCTGTGCTCTCAATTGTTGCTCTAGGACACAAAGCACGCGAGACACAACCTTTTGACGAGGAGAAGATGCAGTGGGATAAAATACATATTGGAGGCTTTGGAAACGAATAAAAAAATAGCGCTTGTAGGTGCCGGGAATATGGCAACGGCAATAGCGCACGCACTAAAAGAGCGTGGCAGTGCGCCTATCGGCGTGTGGAGCCGCACGCTCGAGTCTGCGGCTCTGCTTGGTGGCAGAGTGGGTTGTGTCTTTACCAATAATCTTGCTTCATTGCCCGCTGCCGACATTATTATAATATCTGTTGCCGATAATGCTCTGCGCGATGTGGCTGCTGCTGTGTCACAGCTTTTTCCCAATGCATTGCTGTTGCACACTGCCGGCAGCATACCAATGGATGCCTTGCGCAGTGCCGGTGCAACCGCATACGGCGTGCTCTACCCAATGCAGACTGTGAACAAGAACAGTGTTACCTCTCTAGAAAATATCACAACTTTTATCGAGGGGTGCAACGATGCTGTTACCGGGCAGATAAAAGAGATTGCAGAGCTAATTAGCAAAAAGGTTGTCTATGCCACCAGCGAACAACGTTGCTCGTTGCACGTTGCGGCCGTGTTTGCTTGCAACTTCCCCAATGCAGTCTACAATATGGCTTTTGAACTATTGCAACGCAATGGCTTGCCGTTCGATGCAATGCTTCCGCTCATTGATGAGGCTGCGAACAAAGTTCATCGTATGTCTCCGCGCGAGGCGCAGACAGGCCCGGCACGTCGCGGCGACGAGAATGTGATGAATGCCCATAAGTTAATGCTCGACCCTGAACTTGCTAATATCTATGAAACGTTGAGCAACTATATAATGAAAAGAAGTAAATAATATGATAAACTACGACCTTAAAAAGATAAAGGCACTCATTTTTGATGTAGACGGAGTGCTGAGCCGTGAAACAATATCAATGTTTCCTAGTGGCGAGCCTATGCGCACCGTGAATATAAAAGATGGCTACGCTCTGCAACTTGCTGTTAAAGCCGGCTTTCGCGTTGCCATAATCACCGGGGCGCGCACCGAGGCTGTGAAAGTGCGTTACAACGGTCTTGGAATAACCGACGTTTATACCGGAGCTTCAATTAAAAAAGATTGCCTCGAAGAACTTATGCTAATGTATGAGCTTTCCCCTGAGGAAATTCTTTATATGGGCGACGATATTCCCGATTATGAAGTGATGCAAATTGTTGGTCTTCCCGTGTGTCCTGCTGATGCTGCAGTAGAGATTAAAAAACTCTCCAAATATATCTCTCCCATCAATGGTGGCGAGGGCTGTGGCCGTGATGTAATTGAACAAGTTATGCGTGCGCAGGGGAAGTGGATGGATGAGGCTAATGCATTCGGCTGGTGATTTTTTTTTTGCTTAACTAAAAAGGTAATAACTGCGTTATGCTCGTTTTTGTAAATGGTCATTTAGGCCTACTAAACTCCCATTTACAAAAAAATCGCAAGCCTTGTTCTTCCGCTTTTTAATTAAGCAAAACATTGCGAAGGTGATAACTGCGTTATGCTCGTTTTTGTAAATGGTCATTTAGGCCTACTAAACTCCCATTTACAAAAAAATCGCAAGCCTTGTTCTTCCGCTTTTAAATTAAGCAAAATGTTTTTTTATACTGATTTTGCAATAAATAAAATCCCTTGATTAATAGTTGATTTATGCTTGATAATTTAAAAAAATACAAAATAATTCTTGCATCGGCATCGCCGCGTCGCCGCGAGTTGCTTGCCGGGCTCGACGTTGATTTTGTGGTGCGTGCGTTGCCCGACGTTGATGAGTCTTTTCCTGTTGAACTGCAGGGTGGGGAAATACCTCTTTATATAAGCCGCAAAAAGGCTGATGCCTATCGCCCGGTGATGGCCGATGATGAGCTGGTGATTACAGCCGATACTATTGTGTGGCTCGATGGCGCGGCTCTTGGTAAGCCTGCCAGTGAGGCTGATGCTCGCCGTATGCTGCGCAATATGTCGGGGAAGACACACTCTGTGTTTACCGGCGTGACTGTTACTACAAAGGGCGAACAACGTTGCTTTGTTGCGCAGTCTGACGTTACGTTTGATACTCTTACCGATGAAGAGATTGAATATTACGTACAGAGGTATCGTCCAATGGATAAGGCCGGCTCGTATGGTGTTCAGGAGTGGATTGGGTATATTGGGATAACCGGCATTGTTGGCTCATATTTCAATGTGATGGGTTTGCCGGTGCAGAGGTTGTATAAAGAACTGAAATTGATGGCCTGAATGAAATTCTGTTATCGCTTATAAAAAAACGATACTTTTTTTTGATGTGAGCAGACTTTGCATTAACTTTGCGTGTCCAAAGATGATTGTTTTGGACATTGTTTAATTGTAACAAAAAACTTTAATAATATGGCTGAAACAAAATTTATCTTCGTCACTGGCGGTGTAGCATCGTCGCTCGGTAAAGGTATCATCTCGGCATCTATCGGAAAGTTGCTTCAGGCGAGGGGATACAAAGTTACAATTCAAAAGTTCGACCCTTACATCAACGTATCTCCCGGAACACTGAACCCTCAGGAGCACGGTGAGTGTTATATTACTATCGATGGTCACGAGGCCGACCTCGACTTGGGTCACTATGAGCGTTTTACCGATATAAAGACCACACGCTGGAATACTTTTACAACAGGTCGCATATACAGCGAGGTTATTGAAAAGGAACGCCGTGGCGAGTATCTTGGAAAGACTGTTCAGGTTATTCCTCATATCACCGATGAAATAAAACGTAAAATGAAACGTGGTAGCACAAAGGAGAAATTTGACTTTGTGATTACCGAGATTGGTGGTACTGTGGGCGATATTGAGGGCTTGCCTTTCCTTGAGGCTATCCGCCAGTTAAAGTGGGAGCTTGGTCGTCGCGCAGTGTGTGTGCACTTGACTTATGTTCCTTATCTTGCTGCTGCCGGCGAGCTAAAGACAAAGCCTACACAGCACTCTGTCAAGCAGTTGCAGAGCCTTGGCATTCAGCCCGATTGTTTGGTTCTGCGCGCAGAGCACAAGTTGAGCACAGGTCTTTGCAAAAAGGTTGCAAGCTTCTGTAACGTGATGCCCGATTGTGTTGTTCAGAGCCTTGACGTTCCTTCTATCTACGAGGTGCCCATCAAGATGCAAGAGCAGGGGCTCGATGCTGCTATCCTACGCCTCACCGGCGAGGAGGTTGGCGAGACTCCGGAGATGAAGCCTTGGCGTTCGTTCGTTGAGCGTCGTAACAATGCAAAGAAGGTTGTGAATATTGGTCTTGTTGGTAAATACGACCTTCAGGATGCTTACAAGAGTATTCACGAGAGCCTTTCACAGTGTGGCACATACAATGATTGTAAGATTAAACCTCATTTTATCAATAGCGAGAAGATTACTGAGGAGAATGTTGCTCAGGCACTCAAGGGTATGGATGGTTATATCATCTGTCCGGGTGTTGGCCCACGTGGCTTCGAGGGCAAGGTGATTGCTGCAAAGTATTGCCGTGAGAACAATCTAGTTACTCTTGGTATTGGTCTTGGTATGCAGGTTATGGCAATTGAGATTGCTCGTAACATCCTTGGTTATGCCGACGCAAATAGCTACGAGATGAACGAGGCTACAAGTCACCGCATCGTAGATATTATGGAGGATTTGAAGAGTGTTGGCAATCCTTTTGGCACAATGCGTCGTGGTGGTTACGATACTGTTATTGCAAAGGATAGCAAGGCTTATGCTATTTATGGCGAGGAGAAGATTATTGAGCGCCACTATCACCGTTATGAGCTTAACACAGAGTATCGCGATGCTCTTGTTGGTGCGGGCTTGCTTTGCACAGGCGTTCACCCCGACAGTGGCCTTGTTGATATTGTAGAGTTCCCTGCTTGCGATTGGTATATGGGCGTTGTCTATGAGCCACAATATTCAAGCACCGTGCTTCACCCATCGCCTGTTGTGATGGATTTTGTTAAGAACGTTGTTGAGCGTAAAGGATAAGCAATATAAAATATTGGTATAAAATAGCATAGGCCTGCAATTGCAGGCCTATGCTTATTGAATAGTGTTGATGTTTAATTTGCTGCGTCTCTTTTTATCTCCTATCGGCGTTAATTCTTTTTGCTGTATAAATCCTCAAATGAGCGTGGGAGAGTCTTTTTCCTCAGAGGGGTGATTTTGTGCCAAAGAACAGTGATGTAATACGATGCTGTCAATACCATAAATTGAACAATTATGCTGTAGGTTAAGTTTATCTGTAAAAATCTTTGGCATATTATATAAGATGCGATACAGAGAGGCGGGTGTATCAGATAGATGGGGAAAGAGTTTTCGCCAATTTTCTTTAGTATGTTTGATTTTGCCAAATAATCTTTTGCCAAATAAATTAAATTCATAAACAGGAAAGGCATTATAAATGTGTAGCACCAGTTTTCTTGTGTGCTAAGCGTTTTGTTGTAGAAATCTGTAATGTATGCAATGCTTAACAGTATGAATAGCAGCGCACCGGCGAAATTGATATATCTAAAATATTTATTGTTTATAATTGCAACGCTTGTCTTGCCAAGGAAATAGGCTCCTAAACCTTGTAGAATGGCAAAAGGTGAGGCTTGCATCAGATAAAAATTTATCTCTCTGTTGTATGGTGTTTTGTTGGAGAAAACAAAGAATATAATATATGAAAGGAGACCTAATGTGTAGAGCGAAACTTTAATGATTTTTTTATTGCTTATGGTCTCTTTTATTAGATTCATTGAAAACATAACAGGCAGGAACCATAAATATTGGAAGCTGGTAAAATGGTCTATCAAATATTTGTTTCCGGTGATTAGAGTGCCGGTGAAACCGATGAAATAGTTGTCGCTCCCAGCTCCCATCGTTGATATCTTGTTAAGGTCTAACTCATTGCCGTTAGTAAAGTAGGATAAAAGGCAGAGAATTGTAAAGAAGAGTATGTATGGGTAATACAGCCTTATAAAGTTCTTTTTAAAACTCTCTTTGAAAGGCTTCTGCTCGTTTTTGCCATACATAAATGGCAGAACAAAAAAACAAAGAACGTGAAAAGTGTATAAATAATTGAATGAGCCTTTTATTGAGTTGGTGAACACTGAGTTGTGTCCCAAGATAATCAAGAACATTAGCAAGCCCTTGATTGCTGCCGATTCGTCTCTGCTTAGCGAGATGTAATTTTTATGGGTGCTGTTTTTACCCCCCCCCTATGGGTAATTGATTGATTATTAATAGTTTGCATTTTTAAAATATTTTGGTTTATATTAAAAGGAAAAGTGTATGTGATTATTTATGAAATTTTGCCTTGATGTTTCTTGCGCCAAAAATAGTGCCATACTTTGAAATAGGGGCTCCATAGCGTTTCGCCGGGATATTGAAAGGTGAGTCGGGCCGTGCGTTGCATACTGTTGAGGAAATGCTTAAACTCGTTGTGCTTGGATACAATAGCGTAGCGGCTGTCGTATTTACCAAAATTGCCGGCTATCATAATTTCGTTCAGCAGAAATTCTCCTCTTTTTTTATTTGGGGGCACCAGCTGCTTGTCGCGTTCCAATCCAAATTTTTCTTGTAGAATGTATGTGGCTGCTGCTGCAAAGTCAATAAGTCCTAGTGCTTTGAGTGTGTTTATGCACTCTTTTTGTTCTTGTGCCGTAAATCCTTTGTCAAGAACAAAATAGTAGTCGAGCAGTTGGCGCAATCCTATGCCTTCTTGAAAAAGGTGACGGTAGATGTGCAACAGAATATATACTCTGTTGAATGATAGTGTGGGTGCTGCAAAGCTACCCTCTGGGGTGACTGCTTGATTTTCGAACTGTGCGCCGGCATTGGCAGCAATGTATTTCTGCAGTCTCTTATTTTTTATGGGGCTGTGCATCCACGATGGTGTGAAGTGTACCTCTATGCTTACCTCTTTGGCTATTGGAAACTCAACGTGGTGGTATGTGGGTTTGCTGTTGGGGAAGCATTTTTTTACGTATTCAAGGGCTTTGTCGCTGCCTCCATCGAGCCAAATGTCTATATCGCCCGGGTTGCGCAGCGTGGGGGTGGGGTATAGTTGTGCAAGGCCTTGCCCCTTCAATATGCAGTTGCGGAACCCTAACTGTGCAAATTTTTTTGATACGGCGATGCAGCGTTTGTTAAGCTCGCTGTTTTTCTCTTTTATCTGTTTGGTTGCTGTGTGCCACGCCAATAGCACTCTTTTGGGTGGGCGTTGTTCTTGTGGCAAGCGCTCAACACCGGCAAATGCAATGCCGGTCAGTGTCTGCTTTTGGGCTATATCAAATAATTCGCTCCACTCTTGGTCGCTTGGGATATGTGGCAACTTGCTCTTTTTGCCCATACTGCACTGGATGAGGCTGAAAAAGAGTTCGGTTGTGGGAGTGGTCGCTTTTTTATCCTTGTTTTGCATAGCCGACGGCTTGGTTATTTTTTATGTTTGAATATCTTTTTGATTTTGTGCACGAGATTTAATGCTCTGCGCACTCTTTTGGCTTTATTGTATGAATATTCTCCGCTTAAAAAACGTGAGAAACAGAGTTGGGTTAAATTCTCGGGATTTGCGGAGAGTATATATTTTTCGTTGATTTCACTATATAGCTCCAAGACCTCTTTGGGGGGCATTGCCTTTGAATTATATGCCAACTCTTTGGTGGCTGCCTTTATTTTATAAAGTTCTTCGTTGTACTCCTCTTGTGGGAGTGTGTCTTGAAAATGTTTGACAAACAGTATTTGCGACTGCAACCCTTTGTGATCTTTTTTTCTTGCCAGACTGTTGTTGTTTATGCTTTGGTTGTAGTGGTAGAAGGCTTTTGCCAGATATGTAACTTTTGCGTTACTGCTGTAGAGTATGGAGCAGACGACGAAAAGGTCCTCCCACCTTGTCAGTTCTGTTGGAAAGGTTATGCTGTGTTTGGTGTAGAGGTCTCGTTTTATCAGCTTGTTCCATAAAGCTCCGTGGAGTTCTTGACGAAGGTATTGCTTCAATAATTCTTTGGTTTCTAGGCTTTCGGGAGATTGTGTAATGTAACGCTTTCGGCCTTTCTTGTGTGAGTGGTAGTCGCAAATGACAATGTCGGCACTCTCGGCAATGGCTTTGTCGTACATCTCTTGTAACATCGTAGGGTCGATGTAATCATCGGGGTCGGCGTGAATGGTGTATTCTCCTGTTGCATTGTCTATGCCGCATTGCCGTGCCGACGAGACACCACCGTTTTTTTTATGGATGACCTTTACTCGTGGGTCTTTTTGGGCATACTCATCACAAATGGCTCCGCTATTGTCGGGGCTGCCGTCATCTACTAATATCAGTTCGAAATTAGTAAATGTCTGCGACAGGATGCTGTCTACACAGTTGTGTAGATACTCCTCGGCTTTGTAAACGGGTGTTATGATGGAGATGCAGGGTTTCATTTATAGGTTGCTCTTTAGGAAATTCATTGATTTCTCTTGCCACTCTTGCTTTATGGCATTGACTCTCTCCCAATCAATGGGCTCGTTGATGGCTTTTTCAATTTCGCTGCTGTCTGTTATCAATCTGTTCTCGAGGCCGAAAATTTTTAGCAGGGAGTGGAAACGTGTCATTCCGCGTGATTTGTTGCCGTATACAATAAATGGCTTTTGGAATATTATTGAAAATACGCAAGCGTGGAAAGAGTCGGTGATGACGAATTTTGCATCGTGGAAGGCTCGTAGCCAATTTTCGATTGGTGGTTGGATGCGTTCCTTTAATGGAATGTTGTGATGGTCGTGCATTGCGTTTGTTGCAAAGGGCTTTAGGTTGAGCGCTTGTGCAACGTGCGATACAGTCTGCTCTTTGTCGGGGTTGGAGTCGAGAATGTAACGCATTAATGTGCCGTTGCTTGCCGGTGTGCCGGCATCCTCGAATAGTTTGATGTAGTCGGCCGGGGTGAGCAGCATTGTGGGGTCGAGCACGTGCTGTGCGTTGACTCCAAAATGTTTCTTACACAATTTGATGGCTGAGCTTTCGCGCACTGAGACGGCGTCGAACTTCTTCAATAGTTCGCCACACTGTTTTGTCTGTCGGCTGTTGTAGAGCCACTCTTCGGTGCCGAACGAGGCAGCGTATGAGAGCCTTTTGACGTTACACCCTTTTGTGAATGAGAGAAAGGCGGTGGTGATTACCGGCTTTCCAAAATATCTGGGGCGCCACACTTGGTCGCTGCCAACAATAAAGGCGTCAAAATTCTCTTTTTTGATGTTTGAATATTTGCGGTTAACCTCTATCCTGTTCATATATTTGAGCAGAAAGGGGTAGATGTTGGTGCGGAGAATAAGCGCTTCTTCGTTGTGCTGTTTGTCGCTCTTTATAACAATATCCTTGTCGACGAACATCTTTTTAAAGAAACGTTTGGTGTAGACGCGTGCTTTTTTGAAAAAAGACCAGTGCAGGAAACGGCTTCTCTCAATGAAAGCAACGTCGTGCCCCATATCTTTTAAAACTTTTTGCAGAGCGTAGGCTTGCATAATACCTCCGTAGTTCTCCTCTAACGGCAGGGTGATAATTCCTATTCTCATATTTTGTGTTATGTGTTTGCAGTGTGTGTGCCTGTTAGTCGCGGCGGAATATATCTCGGGTGTAGACCTTCTCCTTTACATCATCAAGGTCGGCATCGTAGCGGTTGGCTATTATGGCGTTGGATTGTTGTTTAAATGCGTTAAGGTCGTTCACCACAAGGCTGCCGAAGAATGTTGTGCCGTTGGGGAGCGTGGGCTCATAAATGATTACTTCGGCACCTTTGGCTTTTATGCGTTTCATCACTCCTTGAATTGATGATTGGCGGAAATTGTCGCTGTTGGTCTTCATTGTGAGGCGATAGACGCCGATGGTACATTTGCGCTCGCTGCCGATATTGAAGTCTCCACGGCTGAAGTAGTCGTAGTAACCGGCTTTGTTGAGCACTTGGTCGGCTATGAAATCTTTGCGGGTGCGGTTGCTCTCTACAATCGCGCTCATCATATTCTGTGGAACGTCGCGGTAGTTGGCAAGCAGTTGCTTTGTGTCCTTGGGCAGGCAGTAGCCACCGTATCCGAACGAGGGGTTATTGTAGTGAGTGCCGATACGTGGGTCGAGACCAACGCCTTTGATGATGGCTGCAGAGTCGAGCCCTTTTATCTCGGCGTATGTGTCGAGCTCGTTGAAGTAGCTCACGCGCAGTGCCAGATAGGTGTTTGAAAAGAGCTTGACAGCTTCCGCTTCGGTAGCTCCCATAAAGAGGGTGTCGATATTCTCTTTTATTGCACCTTGTTGCAAAAGGGTGGCAAAGGTGTGTGCTGCATTTGCTAGGCGTGTATTGCTCTGCGGGTATCCCACGATTATGCGGCTGGGGTGTAGATTGTCGTAAAGAGCTTTGCTCTCGCGCAAGAATTCGGGAGAGAATAAAATATTCTCGGTGCCGAACTTTTTGCACGCGGCTGCGGTGAACCCCACGGGGATAGTGCTCTTGATAACCATTATTGCCTGTGGGTTGTGTTGTAGCACCTCCTTGATGACACTTTCAACAGCCGAGGTGTCAAAGAAATTTAGATTGCTGTCGTAGTTGGTGGGGGTGGCGATGATCACAAAGTCGGCGTCGCGGTATGCTGCTGCGCTGTCGAGCGTGGCGCTGAGGCGCAACTCCTTCTCGGTGAAATATTTTTCAATATACTCATCTTTGATGGGTGATATGCGACGGTTTATTTTCTCTATTTTTTCGGGGATTATGTCAACTGCAACAACTTCGTTGTGCTGCGCCAACAATGTGGCAATGCTCAATCCTACATATCCTGTGCCTGCAACAGCTATCTTCATAATGAAATCTTTGTTTTGCGGGGCTGCGCAGCCTTGCGTGAGGCGGCTGCTACCTTGTGTCGCTCCGGTTTTTTGTTTATAAACACAAAAATATATAAAATAATAATATGTAGGGCTATGAGTGGCGTGAAATTTTGTTGCTTGTTGGTGCGGAACACCGTTTTTGTGTTGAACATTTTTTGTGCAGTCTTTGTTCTTTTCTTCAGCAGGAGAAATCTTGCCCTGCTTTGTGTGAAATTATTTTTGTTTTTTCTTGTGTGTGTCATAATAAAATGCGACCTTTGTCGGCATATCAGAAAAAGCGTTTTATGATTAATAGAGTTCTTATTCGTCTGAAGGTTGTGCAGATTGTTTATGCTTACTACAAAAACAGTGGCAAGAGTTTGAAAGCTGCCGAGGACGAGATGTTTTTCAGTCTTTCAAAGGCGTATGACCTTTATCACTATCTGTTGCTGCTTATGCCGGGTATTACCAATTATGCGGCAGACAGAATTTCGTTCCTCAGTATGAAAGTTCGTCCTACCGAGAACGATAAAAATCCTAATTTAAAGTTTGTAAATAACCGTTTTGTGGCTCAGCTTGAGCAGGTGGAGCAGCTTGTAAAATTCTCGGAGAAAAGCAAGCTGAACTGGGTGGATAATTCCGATTTTCTGCGCCGTTTGCTCGACAAGATTGAGGCTAGCGACATATACAAGGAGTATATGGAGTCGGGCAACGATAGCTATGAAGAGGATAAAGAGCTTTGGCGCAAACTGTACAAGGCTTTTGTCTTTGAGAATGAGGAACTTGATGAGCTTATCGAGGAGCACAGCCTCTATTGGAATGATGATAAGCCTATCGTGGATACTTTTGTTATAAAGACTATCAAACGTTTTGCCGAGGATGCCTGTGGCGACTCTTTGCTGTTGCCCGAATATAAGGACGACTCGGATAAGGAGTTTGCCTGCAAGCTATTCAGGAGCGCAATAACAAATGCCGAGGAGTATCGCAAGATGATGAGTGATAATTCAAAAAATTGGGATATGGAGCGCTTGGCGTTTATGGATGTGGTGATTATGCAGGTGGCGCTCGCCGAGGTGATGACACAGAATGATATTCCGCTATCGGTTACTCTCAATGAGTATGTCGAGATTGCCAAATATTATAGCACAGCCAAGAGTGGTTCGTTTGTGAATGGTCTGCTTGACGCAATCACAAAGAACTTGCGCGAAAAGGGAAAGATTAACAAGTAATTATTATTGACAATAAATTTATAGAATTATGGTATTTATGCAAGCCGAAGCAGGCGCTCAGACTATTAACGAGGCTGTGTCACAGCCTGTCGTTGCAACAGCTCAAGCAACAGATGTGATAACAGAGGTGTCAACAGAAGAGCCTATTCAGGAGCCTAGTGGCCTTGCTGCCTTCTTGGGTAATCCTTTGTTTATGTTTGTTATCATCATTGCTATTATGTACTTTTTGATGATTCGTCCACAACGCAAACGTCAAAAGGAGATTGAGAACTTCCGTCGTGGCCTTCAGCCCGGTATGGAGGTTGTTACCAGTGGTGGTATCTATGGCAAAATTAAGGAGATTAACGGCAATATCGTTGTGATTGAGATTGCTCACAATGTGAATGTGCGCGTTGATATTTCGGTTGTGTTTGCCGACCCTAGCGCAATGAAAGAGGAGGGTAAGTAATTTAGCTTGACAAATTGGATATAAATTCCTTTAAAAAGGCTTTTGAAAAAGCAAAAGGGAATAACTTGATTGTTTTTCTCTTCTTTTTATTGGTCTCGTGTAGTCTTTGGTTGTCGTTGACCTTGAATAGAATATACGAGACCGATATTTCTGTATCGGTACGTGTGAAGAATATCCCCAATGGCATCTTGCTCGAGAATGAGAATGACGTTGCTACGCGTGTTATGGTGCGTGGCGATGGAACGGAACTTTTTGGCTACATCTTTGACGATGGCGTGGCTGTGTCGGTGGATTACTCGGAGTTTGTTCGCAAGGGTGGCCGTTTGACAATGCCGTCGAACTTGATAAGGAGTAGGGTGATTGAGCAGTTTGCTCCTTCGCTTTCAATAAAGAACTTTTTGACCGATACATTGGTTGCCAACATTCAACGTACAACGGCTGTTGTGCCTGTGAGGAAAAATCGTCTCGACCTCAGGGTGTCCGAGGGGTATGAGTTGGTGTCTATAAAATATGAGCCCGAGGAGGTTAGCATCACTGCGCTTGTTGATGAGATTGCAGAGATAAAGGATGTGCGCACTCCGGCCTTTGTATTTGATGGCATTAAACAGGATACAGTTCTTGAGATGACCTTTTTGCCGGGAAAGTATATTGATGTAAAGCCCGAGAAGGTGCTGGTGAGCGTGGGCGTCTCCCGTTACGTTGAAGATGCAGTCACCGTGCCGGTGGAGTATGTTAAATTTCCCAGTGATATAAACCTCGGGTTTATGCCTCAGGAGGTAACGGTTGAGTATGACGTGCTCGAAGTGAATAGGGACAAGGTGAAGCCGGGCGATTTCTCGGTTCAATTGCTTTTTGATGATTACGCTCATAGTGTGGTGGCCGGCAAGCCGGGTGAGCTTGAAAAGAGATTTGTTGTTTCTGCTGTTTCGGCGCTTGTGAAGAACGCGAAGGTGGTGGGAGTGGAATCTGTTGAAGATGCTGCGGGTCCTAAAAATGTTGCTCTATGATTAAACTTGCAATTGTCGGTGGTATTGGTAGTGGCAAGTCTGTTGTGTCACGTATGCTGGAGATTATGGGCGTTCCTGTCTATGATTGTGATAGCCGTGCAAAGGAGCTGATGGTGAAAAATCCTACCATTATAAAGGAACTTAAACGTATGTTCGGCGATGAGTGTTACGATGAGAATGGTTGTTTGGACCGAAAATATCTTGCTTCGCGCATTTTTGTCGATGAGAGGAATACGAAGAGAGTAAATGCTTTGGTGCATCCGGTGGTGAAGAGTGATTTTTGCTCTTGGACTGAGCAACAAGATGCTCCAATTGTGGCAGTTGAGACAGCGCTGCTCTATGAGTCGGGGATGGTTGATGTTGTTGATAAAGTGTTGTTGGTGTGGGCCGATAAAGAGACTGCCATTGAGCGTACAATGCAGCGCAGCGGAATGACGCGTATGCAGGTGCTCAATAGAATGGAAAAGCAGATGGCAACGGATGATTTGCTGTTGCTTTCGGATTTTTCGCTATATAATGGTGGAAACAATCCCATTGTGCCTCAGGTGGTTGAACTGCTTGATGAATTAAAGCAGGCCTAATGCCCCCCCCCCCTCTTGTGTGAGTGGTTGCGAATATTAAAAAAGTATAAAATTTTGTAAATAAGGAAAGAGCTCTGTATCTTAGCACAGCTTTTGAAAAATAATAACACAAATAATAAAACAATTGTATGAATATGTTTGAAACTGTTTTGACTATTTCGGGTAAGCCGGGTTTGTATCGTCTGTTGTCGCACGGACGTAATATGTTTATTGTGGAGTGTGTGGATGCTTCAAAAAAGCGTGTGCCTGTATATAACAGCGACCAAGTGGTGATGCTCGATGATATCGCAATATACACCGATACAGAGGAGATGCCTTTGAAGAGTGTTTTTGCTAAGATATATGAGAAGGAGAACGGTGTTTTGCCTTTTGATGTAAAAATGACTACTCCCGAGGAGATGGTTGAGTATTTTGAGGCTATTATCCCCGATTATGACCGTGAGCGTGTATATTTGACACATATAAAGAAAATGTTTACTTGGTATAACATCCTTGTAGCCAATGGCATTGTTGACTTTGCTGTTGAGGAGCAGGAGGGTGAAAAGGCCGAGAGTGCTGAATAATAAAAAGAATGATGATTACTATGAAAAGAGTTGTTTTTTCTTTGATTTTGATGGTTGTGTTCGCTGCGAGTGCATCGGCTCAATCGTGGAAAGATCTTTTGGGTAAAGTGGCAGGCGAGGTCGTTGAAGAGGTTACTTCAACCGAGACAGGCAGCGCTGTGACAAATATCTTGGGTAATATTTTGGGCGCATCTTTGACTCTCTCGAATGAGGCTTTAGAGGGCACTTGGGATTATGAGGGTGTTGCGTGTGTGCTCGAGAGTGAGAATGCTCTCTCAAATGTGGGTGGTTCTTTGGTGACCTCTACATTGGAATCTAAGCTTGATGAAAAGCTTGCAAAGGTGGGTATCTCAAAGGGCGAGTGCTCTTTCACTTTTGTGAAGGATGGTACTTGTACTATAAATGTGGGCGGTTATAGCTTGCCGGGTAAATATGAGTTGAATGTCGAGGAGAAGGTGATTGTCTTTACATTTATGTATGATAAATTGCCTATCAAGACTTATGTTTCGTATGAGTTGACCAACTTGAATATTGTGTTTAAGGCTGATAGATTGCTCTCTTTCATAAAGAATGTGGCCTCTTACCTTTCAAAGAGTGCCGTTGGTGAGCAGCTGGGTCAGTTGCAGACTGCAATGCAGGCTGTGGGCGCAATTGGAACATTGTTGGAGAATTATGATGGTATGATGCTTGGCGTTAAGTTGACAAAGTCCGGTGCGGCAGCTGCTACAAGCAGTGCTGCCATAACAAACACCACAACAAACACAACAGAGAGTACTACAACAGGCTCTGCTACAAAGAGTGGCACTGGTAGTGGTGTTGGTGAAAAGATTGCTACCGGCTTGGGCAAGTTGTTCAAGTGATTTATATAAGAAAATGGCTGAGAGGATTTATCTTTGATACGCTTTTTAGCCTTTTCTTTACAGCAAAAGAGGATGACTTTATGGTCATCCTCTTTTGCTGTTATTTATTACTAAAGATTAGCACTCCCTCTTGCGCATCTACTTTTATTGGCTTGCTTTTGTCAATGGCGCCGGCGAGCAACTGCTTCGATAGGTCGTTGAGCAAGTGGCGTTGAATGGCACGTTTGATGGGGCGTGCACCGAACTCCGGGTCGAACCCGGCCTGTGCAATGAATTGCACTGCGGCGTTGGTTGCCTCCAGTGTAATGTCGCTCTCGCGCAACAACTTTGACACTGTCGCAATTTGCAGTCTTACAATTTGCTCAATCTCATCCCTGTTCAATGGTGTGAACATTATTGTTTCGTCTATACGATTGAGGAATTCGGGGCGTATAGTCTTTTTCAACATCTCCATAATCTTCTCTTTTGTCTCCTCGATGATGTGGTCGCGGTTGCTGTCGTTAATCTTCTCAAACTGCTCTTGTATATAACTGCTGCCAAGGTTGCTTGTCATTATTATAATGGTGTTTTTGAAATTGACTGTGCGGCCTTTGTTATCGGTGAGCCTGCCATCGTCGAGCACTTGAAGCAGAATATTGAATACGTCGGGGTGAGCCTTTTCAATCTCGTCGAAAAGTACTACGGAGTAGGGCTTGCGGCGCACAGCCTCGGTGAGTTGTCCGCCCTCGTCGTATCCGACGTATCCCGGAGGCGCGCCAATGAGGCGTGAAACGGAAAATTTTTCCTGATATTCGCTCATATCTATTCTAGTCATTAGCGATTCGTCGTTGAAAAGATATGTAGCAAGTGCCTTTGCCAGCTCGGTTTTTCCCACTCCTGTTGTGCCAAGGAAGATGAATGAGCCGATGGGGCGCTTGGGGTCTTGCAGGCCTGCGCGGCTGCGACGTACTGCATCGCTGACGGCTTGTATTGCTTCATCTTGTCCAATGACGCTTTTGTGTAGCTCCTCCTCTAGGTTGAGTAGCTTTTCTCGTTCGCTCTCTAGCATTTTGCTCACGGGAATACCTGTCCAGCGTGATACTATATCGGCAATATCCTCGGCTGTGACCTCCTCCTTTATCATTGCGTTTGAGCCTTGTGCGTTGCGCAGTGCTGCTTGTGTGGCGGTAATCTCCTCCTCGAGTTTTGTTATCTTGCCGTAGCGTATCTCGGCCACGCGTCCGTAGTCTCCCTCGCGCTCGGCTTTTTCGGCTTCAAATTTCAGCTCTTCAATCTCGTGCTTGGCGCTTTGTATATTGTCGGCAAGCTCTTTTTCCTGTTGCCATTTAGCGCGTTTGCTGTTTTCTTGCTCTTTTAGTGTCGAGATTTCTTTGCTCAACTGTGCGAGTTTGGCTTCGTCTTTTTCGCGTTTGATAGCTTCGCGCTCAATCTCGAGCTGTTTTATATGGCGTTCTATCTCATCAAGCTCCTCAGGGAGTGAATTGCGCTCCATACGAAGCTTCGATGCTGCTTCGTCGATGAGGTCTATTGCCTTATCGGGCAGGAAGCGCTCGGTGATATAGCGGTCGCTAAGGGTTACGGCTGCAATTATTGCGTCATCTTGTATGCGCACTTTGTGGTGGTTTTCGTAGCGCTCTTTTAAGCCACGCAATATTGATATTGTGCTCATCTTGTCGGGCTCGTTTACCATAACTGTCTGGAAACGACGCTCGAGAGCTTTGTCCTTTTCGAAATATTTTTGATACTCGTCGAGGGTGGTGGCACCTATGGAACGCAGTTCGCCACGGGCGAGCGCTGGCTTTAGTATGTTGGCAGCGTCCATTGCTCCGTCGCTCTTGCCGGCACCTACAAGGGTGTGTATCTCGTCGATGAACAGGATTATCTGCCCATCGGATTTTGTAACCTCGCTGATTACTGCTTTTAAACGCTCCTCAAATTCTCCTTTGTATTTTGCGCCGGCGATGAGTGCTCCCATATCGAGTGAATAGACCTGCTTGTCGCGCAGATTATCGGGCACGTCGCCACGGATGATGCGGTGGGCAAGTCCTTCTACTATGGCGGTTTTTCCTGTTCCGGGCTCTCCTATGAGGATGGGGTTGTTTTTTGTGCGGCGGCTGAGTATTTGCAGTATGCGGCGTATCTCGTCGTCGCGGCCAATGACGGGGTCGAGCTTGCCCTCTTTTGCTGCTTGGTTGAGGTTTACGGCGTATTTGCTGAGCGCTTGATAGCTCTCTTCGGCCGATTGCGAATTGACCTTTGAGCCTTGTCGCAACTCTGATATTGCTTTTTCGAGCTCGCTTTTTGTCACTCCGTTGCTTTTGAGGATGTTGGCTGCCGGGCTGTTTACGTCGAGCAGGGCTAATAAAAGCGGTTCGATGGAGACGAATTCATCATTCATCTGCTTTGCCTTCTCCTGTGCTTTGGTAATCACTTGGTTGCTCTCGCGGCTGAGGTAGGGGCTGCCGCCACTCACTTTGGGTAGGCTGTGAATGGTGTCGTTTGTCTGTTTTTTGATGTTCTCGATGCTGGCTCCGGTCTTTTGGAGCAGGAACGATGCTATCTGTTCGCAGCTCTTTAGGATGCCGCTCATTATGTGTACCGGTTCAATGACCTGCTGTCCTTGTTGTTGTACAAGGTTTATAGCTTCTTGAATAGCCTCTTGGGCTTTGATTGTAAATTTGTTGAAATCCATATTTGTAATCTCCTTTCGTTAAGGAGTAGAACAAATATTGAGCCAATGATGTTTCCTCTGTCATTTTGGCTCATCGCAAGTCAAAATGGCAGAGAAAATCTGTTTATGCGTTTCTAAGGCTTTAAAATGAGAACTTAATCTATTTTATCGCAGTTTGTTGTCCACAGGGTGCTGCTGGTGTCCGATGGCATTACCCAGCCGTTTTGTGGGCTGAGGGTGCAGCTTGTGGCTTGTGGTCCGTCGGGCATTGCGGCGCGCTTGAACTGTTGTGCGAAGAAACGGCGCATAAATGTGGTGAGCCACTTTTTTATTGTATTGCTGTCGTATGCTCCATTGAAGGCTGCATTTGCCATCAGGTGAATTTTTTCGGGAGCAAAGCCATAGTGTATAAAGTGGTAGATGAAAAAGTCGTGTAGCTCGTATGGGCCGACAAGGTCCTCGGTCTTTTGCTTTATATTGCCGTTGTCATCGGCCGGTGTCAGCTCGGGTGATATTGGGGTGTCTACAATGTCGAGCAGAGTTCTTTTGACCTTTTCGTCTGTTTCGTTATTGGCGGTGTTGCGCACCATATATTGCATCAGTGTCTTGGGGACTGATGCGTTCACTCCATACATACTCATCTGGTCGCCGTTGTATGTTGCCCAGCCGAGTGCAAGCTCGGAGAGGTCGCCTGTGCCTATAACAATGCCGCCCTCTTGGTTGGCAATGTCCATTAGAATTTGGGTGCGCTCCCTTGCTTGTGCATTTTCGTATGTAACGTCGTGCGTGTTAAGGTCGTGTGCAATGTCTTTAAAATGCTGTATGCAGGCTTCTTTGATGGATATTTCTCTTATTTTCGTTCCAAGGGCTTGCATTAGTGTTATTGCATTGTTATATGTGCGGTCGCTGGTGCCAAAGCCGGGCATTGTTACGGCTGTGATGCTGTTGCGTGGCTTGCCTATTATGTCGCACGCTCTGGCGGTGACAAGCAGGGCTAGGGTGGAGTCGAGGCCGCCCGATATGCCGATAACACAACTCTTTGCTCCGGTGTGTGTGAGGCGTTTGGCCAGTGCTGTGGCCTGTATATCAAAAACTTCGTTGCAATACTCCTCGGTAGTGTACCCTTGCGGTATGAAGGGTTGTGTGCTGAATTTACGTGTTAATATACAGGTGTTGTTTTCGCTCTGTTCGATATGAATTTCGTTTGCTTTTGTTGGCTGTGCAAAGCTGTTGTCGCCTTTGCGTGTCTTGCTCACCTTTTCGGTGTCGACCTCTGTGATTGTGCAGTGTGCGGCGGTGGTGAGATGGGTGCTATCTGTAATTATTTCTCCGCTCTCGGCGATGGCGCAGTAGCCGGGGTAGGTGGCGTTGCTTGTAGACTCTCCCCAACCAATGCCGGCGTATATATAGGCGCTTTTGTATCTTGCGCTGAGTTCGGCAATGCGGCGCTGTGTGCTTTTGTGTCCTCCCGCAACGGCGTGCTCGGCTGTGGGGTTGAGGATGATTTGTGCGCCGGCTATTGCAAGTTCTGCTCCCGGTGTGGTGGGGGTTTTTGCTTCGTTGCCAATCTCAATGCCGAACCTGTATGAGTTGGTGCTGTATAGCCCGTCCTTTGTTATTGGCGCCAGCTCACCGGCTATGATGACGTGGCTGTCTGCGGGTAGGTTGTTGGCGCTGGTGAACCAGCGGTTTTCGCCGTTGCAGCTGTTGAGGTGTTGTTTGGCGGTGATGCCTATAACTTTGCCTTTGTGTATTACGACTGCGCAGTTGTATAGTGAATTGCGGTGCTCGATGGGAGCACCTAACACTATGATTGCATTGCAATGGGCTGTCTCTTTTGCAATGTGTGCAATGGAGTTGTTGCAGCTTTGTATAAAGTAGGGTTGCGTGAAAAGGTCACCGCAGTTGCAAGAGGTTAGGCTTAGCTCTGGGAAGAGTATGAGTTCTGCTTCCTGTGCTTCGGCTTCCTTTGTTTGGGCTATTATGCTTTGTGCATTTTTGCAGCAATCGGCAACGGTTGTTGATGGTGTTGCTGCAGCTACTTTTACAAATCCGTATTTCATATTTTGGGTGCTTTATATATGGGCGTTTTTTTCTACTCCTTATTATATATGTGTAGTTACGTTGCAAAAATATGTATTTCTTTCAACTGTTGCAATGTAATTTAGTTTTTATTGATTATGTTGTTGTTTGTTTGTGTATAATAAAAGACGATTATCGTGGTGGCGATAATCGTCTTTTTGTTATTGTGTAGGTTTAATATCGGTCCTCGGGGTTTGTCTGGTTGTTTACGATTGTGATTGGAACTAGCTCCAAATAGTCTTGGTTGAGCTCGTTTGGCTTGCCCGCACTGCTGGCTTCAGTCACATCCTTGCAACGCAACCAATACTCTTTTCCGTGTCGTATCTCAAGGTCTTTTTTGAGAATATGGCGTAGTGCGACACTTGCGTGGCGCAGATTTTTACATTCATCAGCTTTTTCGAGATCTGTCTGGAAGATGCTTGCCGGAGCTTTCATAAAGTTTCGATTGCGCATCTCTTTGTCTTTCACGCGAATCTCATCATCGGTCATTTGTTCTTCATTTTTGAACCAACCCATAATTGCGAGGTTTTGTTCGGTGTTACGCATATCTAGCGGGATGCCGCAAGATTGGCCATCGATATAGAATTGTACCACACCGCGAGCGTCGCTACAAGAGAAGCCGAAACGCACCTCGTATGTGCCTTCGGGAACGTGTGGCAAGCGGTATTCAAAGTCGTATTTACCTGTAACCAGCAACTCGTCGCCCTGATAACTTGCGTAACCTCCAAGTCCTACTGTAAATGGTCTTAGATACCAACAATAGGTGCTTGTGTTATTTATCTTGAGACGCTTGCTGTAACCATCGGGGATGTAGTACATTGTGTAGCTGTTGTCTTTTGGTTTCCAGCGCACGTCGTTGGTTGTCAATTCGGGGAATAGAGATATTGCATCCCAACGCATACGTTCGTCGAGAATATTACCAGCCATCTCTTTCTCGTTGTAGATTAGGATTTTGTCAATGGTAAATATTGAACCATTGATTGCTTGGTATTCAAAATTTTCAAGATTGGGGCGATTCTTTGTTGTTGAGGGGCTTTCAACTACTACATTTACGTGGTGTTCCATACCGTCGGTGATGCAAGGACGTGTGCCTCCATCCTGTGTGTAGTTCATAATAATTTCCTCATCCAAAGAGCTTACCTCTCCGCCATAACGTATGTACTCTACACCGGCGCCGGTATTACGTGGCATAGTTACCTTTATTGATGTGTATGGAAGAGATGTTTCAAAGTAGTCGTAACGATCGAATGCTCCAAAATGTTTCTCAGAGTCGAATTCGTCTTTGTTTACTTTGCCATCTTTGAATGCTTGATGCCCTTTCATTATAAAGTATCCCGGGCCGCGTCCCTCACCGGGTAGTAGCTTGCGGTCGATGATGTGGTATGCGATGAATTTGTAAAGTGGATTTTCGGGGTTGCTGTAATCTCCTTTGTGTACAAATTCCTGCTTTGCTTTGTCTGTGATGACGCCGTACCAATTTGCAGCAAACCACTCAAGGTCTTCTATTGACTGGATTGAAAGGTCTAAAGAGTTTTTTGATGTGTCGGCAAGGAGCTCGTCGGTTTCAACAAGCAGTGTAAAGCCTTGCTCGTGTGATACAGGGTATGGCTGTTTCTTATCTCCTTGTGTCTTGAATACTACGGGGCTCATTAGAGTCTCGTCATAGTCGGGGTCTGTGATGTATTGATTCAAAATTTTTACAGCAATGCCGGTCTTTTCCAATGCTTCGTTGAAGAGTGTGAACGCTGGTTGCGAAGCAAGCAGTGATGATGTTGTTTTGTCCGATGGTGATAGCACTCCATTTATGCGGTTTACGTAGCCATTCTCGGTTTTAATATCCTGCTCGGCGATTACAATGCCGTCAACGGTGGGGTATCTTAGACTTGTGATAGAGTCTTTGGCTGTTCTGCTGAGTGTTACAGCGCGGCGATTCATTGTCTTATATGGATAAGCGCCTTCGGGGGTATCCATTGTGGGGCATCTCAAATCGGTTTGGATAATGTGGTTCTTTGCAATCACAGCTGCCATACTATCGCTCAGGTCCTCAAGATAGGGCGACTTGATGATGTTTACGCTTGTTGTGTCGATTGTATTCTGCTCAACAGCTTCAAGGTATTCTTCATATTTTTGATTCAAGTAAGCGTCAATAGCTTCGTTGGTTGGTGCAAAGCAGGTGTAAGCGCCGTATGTTGACAATGTTGTCAGCATATTACCTGATTTTTTACCAGTCTTGGCCTGTTTTAGAATTTTACAGAAGCTGCTGTACTTGTCGGGGTTGTTCTTCAAGTGGTCGGCGATAAGCTCTCCCTTGAAGGTGAAGCGGCTGCTTTCTTCAATTTCATCCGAACAGCTTGTGAATGTGCCACCCATAATAACAGCTAGGGCGCCTAATGCCCAAACTTTCATTTTGGTTCCAAAGGACTTTTTCATATTGGTTATGTTTAATTAATTTTATTTTCTAACGACTAAATTTTATTAATCCTCCAAATTTATATCATTATTTTATAATGACAAAATAAAATGCGTGCCTTTTTGTGAGTATTTTGAAATTTAACTTTTGGCGCTTATATTTGTCTGGCTCGATGGGTTGGATTTTTGTTTGCTTTTATTGTGTTTTTGCATTTTTTAACACAAAAGAGTGAAAAAAAGATTGAAAAAGTTGTGTAGATAATAAAATGGTTATATATTTGCAATGATTTCAGAAATGAAATTCAAATGACGAGTAAAAATAAAAAAAAAGATAATATTAACAGCTTAAAAATTTTATGACTATGAAAAAGTATATTTGTTCAGTATGTGGTTACATTCACGAGGGTGAATCAGCTCCCGAGCGTTGTCCAATGTGTAAGGTTCCTGCCGAGAAGTTTAACGAGAT
>JAZRMQ010000050.1:0-28887 GCA_045647745.1 Bacteroidaceae bacterium
CTCCGCTGCAACATTTACCTCTGTTGCAAGAGGTGATACATAACTCTTTTTCATATATTTTGTCTTTTCTTTTTCCTTAATTCAACATAAGTTCAATATAAAGGTTTATATTGACATTCGCTGTTTTTGTCATCTCGAACGCACGTGAGAGATCTCACATTTTCGATTACCTGATAAGTGAGATAAAAAGGTTTAAATACAAGGCTTGCGACGCCGGATAAACCGCAGTTTACTTTGCGTAAATGAGGATTTAGACGGCTAGCGTAACGCAGTAGTTAGCCTTTTTAATCACTTATTTTACAAGCACTTTCGCTTCGCGCAAGTGCTTTGCGTTCGGCAATATTTGATTAAGCAAGCTCATCAATCATTGCTCTCACTTAACCAGCACTTTCTTACCATTCACAATATAAATACCGGGAGCGGTAATCTCATTAACCTTGCGGCCGGTGAGGTCGTAGATTGCCTTAACAGCGTTCTCTGTCTCTACCTCCTCGATGCTTGTTGTGCCCTCGTAACGGAAGCTGAAGCTTGCTGCTCCCTGCAATGCTGTTGGCAGTGCGCTTGCTGGCAAATATGCCTTGCCTGCGTTAGCTAACCAAGCTGTACCATCCAGTTGATTCATTTCTGCTTTGTAGAAACCATACTCGCCATCAACACAACCAAGAACATAAGCTTCTTCAGTTTTATTTGTATTCATAAGAACACCATCAAGCAAGTTACCCTCTACATTTGCAAGTTCCTCACTACCGGTATTGCTTTTAGGATTGCTCTTGAATATAACACCAGTCATTGCTGGGATTGTTCCAAAAATCTGAGTCAATGTTACATATTCTTTGTTTGCAGTTGTTACAATGTACGCTTCAACACCTGCTGGAATTTGGGTATCCATAGCCGCATAGAATGAAGACCAAGTCTCTGCAACAGGCTCTTCCTCCTCTACAACCCAAGTTATCTCAATTGAGTTCAAATACATTGCATTAGAACCAGAGCGCAAGCCGATGTACTCATAATCGCCTTCAATTATAAACTCAGTTGTTCCGTAAGCAATTTCAGCCAATTTGTCACCGTCTGTTGATGCGTTGTACAACTCTGCTGGGTTAGTATATGCGGTGTTCTTGCCATAAACCCAAAGTTCTCTTGTTACATCAGTATTAGAATTCCAATCAATAGAAATCTTCTTGACCTTACCACCAGATTGTGTTGTTACAATACCGGAATTACTGTTGCTTGAACGCAACTGAATAGAATTGTTGCCACCGGCTGACTGACCTGCATAAACCGCAGAAGATTTAGAAGTCTTGCCACTCCAAGATGAGTATGTTGTACCTTCTGCTCCTGTCAATGCAAGATTAAGAACATCGACAACACCACCCTCAACAACAACGGTTTTTGTGTATTTAGCCTCTGCAACCTCGCTATTATTCCAACCGTCCTTAACCGCAATGGCCATTACTGTTGTTGTTTCTGTGATTTCAATCTCACCCTCATAGAGTTCGCCATTCTCGGTAGAAGGATCTGTGCCATCCAAAGTATAATAGATCTCAGCATCCTGTGTTTCTGTTGCTATTGACACAAAAACGCTCTCGCCCTCATTGAATGTTGTAGTTTCAGGGGTAATTATTGGAGTTGCAACAGTCTCAACTACTGTCTCGCCACCGCCTTCGCCAGCAACTTCTAAACGATATAACTGCGGCAACACCATTGAGGCGTTAGTGTTTGATGTATAGGTTGTGAAACGTGGACTGGTAACATTATACAAAAATCTTCCATACGAACTAGTTGAACTTTGTATCGTTGCAGAGCCGTTACTATCTATTGTAATAGCCCAAGTTTTTGTACCACCGACCCAAGCAACTTTCTTAACAGCCGTAGCACCGAGTTGCTGACCAGTAGCATTTGCCAATATCCAAGCACCCTCAGAACCACCAAGCGTTAAAACTGTAGCATTGGAAGGTAATGTTGTTATTGTACTTTTGTCTGAAGAGAATGTTGCAGTTGCTTTATCCAAGTAGTTACTAGATAAAGACGAAGCAACAACTCCTTTATCTGAGCACGCTATAACCAATTGGTCGCCAGCTTTCAAAGTGGAAGCGTCTGTAACCTTGGTCCAAACTTGCGCCTGCACGCTGAACACTGCCAGCATTACGGCAAAAATTGAAAGTAAAAATTTTTTCATAGATAATTTGTTTTATTTTGTTATTTGTTTTGTTTTCAGCGAATTACGCTTGCAATGAGTGCTTTTCTGCAACTATTGCACACACTGTTGCACGCTACAGTTTGCAAAGATACTGCTTTGTTATGTATATAACAACAAAATCCTGAAAAATGTTAATAGCAAAAACATTTTAACAGGATTGTAAATCAAAGTTTTATCGATTGACAAAGCACACTATTCGCAACCCACGCGGGATGAATTGTATCCATCCTGCGCGTGACTATTTGCTGCAAGTCTTATCGATTGTGAATTTAATTGACAAGCCTTGCTCGTTGCGGCTCAAGAGCTAAAGAAACCTTGCTTCTCCAGCTCTTCCGCTACTACAAGTAGCTCTCGGTACCACTCTTCGCCAAAGCGCTCTATAAGAGGTTCTTTCAAGAACTCATAGGCTTTCACGCCTTTACGGCGACCTTTGATAAATGCGCTGTTGCAAACATCCCATTTGTGCAAATTTACGCCCACAAAATCACCGACCTTGCGCAAGCGCACGGGGTAGAGATAGCACGAGATTGGCTTGCGCCACGGGGTGCGGCCCTCGCGATAAGCCTTTTCAATAAGGCAGATGCAACAGCCATTCTCGTCGCGCGACGCAAACACACAATCCTTGCCATTAACGATAGATGTAACAAGGTCGCCGTCGCGGTCGTTATACACAACACCCTGCTCCTCAACAACAGCACGAGCCTCGGGGGTCATCTCGTTCTCGACAACCTCAAACGCCTCTTCAAGTTTCTCAACCTCATCAATGAGCACCGGCGCACCGGCATCACCCTCAACACAGCATATTCCCTTGCAATGTGAGAAATTACAGAAAAAATACTCTTGAAAGAGGTCGAATGAAACGATAGTATCTCCTATTTGTACCATATAATTCCCAAAAAACAAAGGCCCCTAAAGACTTTAGAGTCCTTAGAGACCTTAGAGACTTTATTTAAATCAGATAAGCGCCTTGCCGGTCATCTCGGCCGGTGCCTCCAAGCCCATAATCTTGAGAATTGTGGGGGCTACGTCGGCAAGAATACCATTCTCAATGGTTGCGCTCTCCTGATTTGTCACATACACACAAGGAACAGGGTTCAATGAGTGAGCTGTGTTAGGTGAACCATCTGCATTAACAGCATTATCGGCGTTGCCGTGGTCGGCAATGATGATTGACTCATAGCCGTGGTTGCGAGCAGCCTCGATAACATCCTTCAAGCAAGCATCTACTGCAAGCACCGCCTTTTCGATTGCGCTGTACACGCCGGTGTGACCAACCATATCTCCGTTGGCAAAGTTCACAACGATAAAGTCAAATTTCTCGCTGTTAATCTCGTTAACGAGCTTCTCCTTAACCTCGTAAGCGCTCATCTCGGGTTGAAGGTCGTATGTTGCCACCTTTGGCGATGGAACAAGAATGCGCTCCTCGCCATCGTAAGGAGTCTCGCGACCACCGTTGAAGAAGAATGTTACGTGAGCATACTTCTCGGTCTCGGCAATGTGCAACTGCTTCATACCCTGCTTTGCAATATACTCGCCAAGAGTGTTCTCCACGTTCTCTTTGTCGAAGAGAATGTGAACGCCTGTGAACTTGGCATCGTATGGTGTCATACAATAGTACTGCAAGCCGGGAATTGTGTGCATACCCTCGGCCGGCATATCCTCTTGAGTGAGAACAACTGTAAGCTCCTTTGCACGGTCGTTGCGGTAGTTGAAGAAGATAACGGCATCGCCCTCGCCGATGCGACCATCAAAGTTTGTATTAACGATTGGCTTGATGAACTCATCGGTAACGCCCTCTTCGTATGACTCTTTAACAGCAGCTGTCATATCGGCAGCTTGCTTGCCCTCGCCGTTAACGATGAGGTCGTAAGCGATTTTCACACGCTCCCAACGTTTATCGCGGTCCATTGCGTAGTAGCGACCAACGATAGTTGCCAATTTAAGACCTTTTGATGTCAAATTCTCGATGAAGCCCGCGCCGCTCTTTGGGTCGGTATCACGGCCATCCATAAAGCAGTGAACATAAGCGTTCTCAACGCCCTGCTCTGCTGCGAACTTGTACATTGCCTCAAGGTGCTCGAGTGAGCTGTGAACGCCACCATCAGAGGTCAAGCCCATAAAGTGCAGTTTTTTGCCGTTAGCCTTTGCATACTCAACAGCTGCCACCAACTGAGGGTTCTGAGCGATTGAGCCATCGGCAATGGCACGGTTAATCTTGAGCAAATCCTGATACACCACGCGACCGCCACCGATATTGAGGTGACCTACCTCGCTGTTACCCATCTGCCCTGCGGGGAGACCAACGTTCTCGCCACTCGCTTGGAGCTGTGATGTGGGGTAAACTGATGTCAAATGATCCCAGTAAGGTGTAGGTGTGTTGAAGATAACGTCGCCTTTGCCGTGGTTACCAACACCCCAACCGTCAAGAATTACCAATAATGCTTTGTTTGCCATAGTATTTAATGTTTAAATTTTAATGGTTTCTGTTGCCGCAGCAAACAACCGCAACAACGGCATTGTATAAAATGCCGCGCAAAGATACGACATTTTTATATAGTTTCCGGCACAAAATCGTGAAAAATGTACAAAAAGAGCTACAAATGGTAAATATTATGTAAAATATACAAATAAAAACACAAAAAGCAGCGGTGCAGAGGGCAAGCTGCCGAAAAAATAGGTATATTCGCAGAAAATTAGGAGAATAGCCTGAAAAGTTTAGAAAAAAACTGATGAAACACCCGCTTCACCTCTTCAGCTACTGCCCAAAATGTGGCAGCGACAATTTCACCGAGCACGATTTTAAATCGAAGCGTTGCGGTGAATGTGGCTTCACCTACTATTTTAACCCACTGGCCGCTACTGTTGGTGTAATTACCAACGACAAGGGCGAGGTGCTGGTGGCAAGGCGCGCCAAAGAGCCGGCAAAAGGCACATTCGACCTCCCGGGAGGCTTTTGCGACAGCTACGAGACTGCCGAGGAGGGTGTTATCCGCGAGATTGAGGAGGAGACCGGGCTAAAGGTCAACAGCACTCGCTATCTGTTCAGCATCCCTAACATATACATCTATTCAGGGATGGAGCTCCACACAATGGATATGTTTTTTCATTGCACAGTGGAGGATGCAGCAAAGCTCACTGCCGACGACGACGTTGCCGAGCTGCAATGGATTGCCATAGACAAGCTGCAAAGCGAAGATTTTGGCCTCGCGTCAATAAAAAAAGGCATTGAAAAGATAAAAAAACAACACACTATAAAAAAATGAAAAGAAGCATTGTTTTACTGCTGTGTGCCATCGGTGGTTTAATGGCAACGGCACAAACTGACAACAGAGAGAGGCTTATCGACGAGTGTCAGCGCCTCTATTCCGACGGCGAATACAGCACCGCACTATCGGTTCTTGAGAAGATTGACACCAAAGAGCTCGACAACGAAGCAAAGCAGGAGTTTGAGCTACTGAAGGCGCTGACAATCTATGAGAACAACGCCCTAGAGGGGCGCGCAATGATGTTCCAATATCTTGCCGACTACCCCGAGAGCGCAAAGCGCGAGCTGCTGCACAGCTATATTGCACAATCATACTACCACACAGGCAACTACGAACAGGCCTGCAAATGGTTCGGGCAGTGCGACACCAAAAGGCTCACCCCCAAGCAGCGCGAGGCTGCCACGCTCTACTATGCAATGTCGTTGCTGAACAGCGGCAACGAGGGCGCGGCCGAGAACCTGCTGATGAACCTGTCATTGACAAGCAAGGAGTATAACAAAGATGCAACATTCTATCTTGCTGTCATAAACTACAACCGTGGCGAGCTGGACGCTGCACACGAGGGCTTTAAAAGCCTAGAGAACGACAAAAAATACAATCTCGAAATTCCCTATTACCTTGCCGGCATTGACCTGAAGGAGGGAGACGCTGCAAGCGCAAAATCAAGAGCCGAGCAATTTATCCAAGAGCACGAAGCAACAATCGAGGGCTACAGAATGTATCAAATAACCGGCGCTGCCTATTTTATGCAGGGCTACTATGAGAAAGCAGCCAAAGAGCTCGAGGTGTATGCCGAGAATTACCACTCTCCACAGCGTGTGGCATTGTATCAATTGGGAACAAGCCTCTATGCAATCGGCGAGCACGACAAAGCAATGGAAAAACTTTCTCTCTGCATCGACGGCGAGGACGCCATTGCACAGAGCGCACTTTTACACATTGGCCTCATACACCTTGAGAAAGGCAATAACAACAACGCACGTCTGGCATTGGAACAGGCTTCTATAATGACCTACGATGAGCAAGTGCGTGAAGAGGCACTTTACAACTACGCGCTCTGCATACACCAGACACGCTATTCTCCCTTTGCCGAGAGTGTAAAGACCTTTGAGCAGTTTTTGAACGACTACCCCGATTCAAAGCACGCCGACAAGGTGAGCGAATATCTTATCGAGGTGTATAACAACACACGTAATTACAACGTTGCGTTGCAGTCAATAAACAAAATCAATACCCCATCGGACAAAATTCTCGAAGCAAAGCAGAATATCCTCTACCGCTTGGGAGTACAGGAGTTTGTCAACGGCAATATGGACGGTGCAATAGATTATATGGACAGCTCGCTGAAGCTTGCACGGTACAATGCCGAGACACAATGCAATGCCCTTTTCTGGAAGGGCGAGGCACAGTTCCGCAATGGTGATATGGTTGGCGCACGCAGCAGCTACGGACAGTCGCTCAACACAGGCGTTGCCGGCAACAGCCTTGCCATTTACGGACTGGGATACACATTCTTCAAGGAGGGCCGATACAACGAGGCTCGCAACGAATTCGAGCGCTTCATCAAAGTTGCCGACAAAGAGGATAAGGAGACTGTGTCCGATGCATACAACCGCATTGCCGACTGTTATTTCTACCAAAGAGAGTTTGAAGCCGCCGAGGGTTATTATGCAAAGGCTGCAAACACCTACAACAAAAATGCCGACTACTCGCTTTATCGCTACGCACAAATTCAGAGCCTCTGCAACAACCCCGAAGAGAGCCTGAGCACATTAAAAAGATTGGTGAGCAAGTTCCCCGACAGCCCACACGCCGAACAGGCGCTCTATGAGATGGGACGCAACTACATAAAGCAGGAGAAACACCGCGAGGCCATCAACACCTACAACAAATTGATTGCAAGCTTCCCCAACAGCGAGACATCACGTCGTGCACTCGCCGAGCGAGCAATGATATACAACTCAATAGGCGACAGGGAGAATGCAATAGCAGCCTACAAGGATATTATCTCAAAATACCCGCACAGCGCCGAAGCACAGGTGGCAATGCAGGACCTCAAGAGTATATATGTTGAGATGGGCAGGGTTGACCAATTTGCCGAGTACGCATCGAGCACAAAGGGTGTGTTCACCGTTGAGAGCAGCGAGATTGACACCCTCACATACATTGCTGCCGAGAAGGCGTATGGCCGTGGCGAGCTCGACGAGGCAAAAAGAGCCTTCGAGGAGTATTTGCAGAATTACCCAACCGGAGCGTTCAGGCTTAGCAGCTACTACTACAAAGGCGTGATATGCTACAATCAGGGCGACAAAGACGAGGCTGTGGCAAACTTTGAGAAGGTGCTCGAGTACCCCAACAACCAATATCGCGAGGAGGCAATGGTTGTTACTGCCGAGATTTACTACGACAACAGAGAATATGACAAGGCAGGCGAACTCTACAAGCAGATTGCAGCACAAAGCAGCAACGAGGCTCGCTGCAACACAGCCCTGACAAGAGTGCTGCACATTGCCATAGAGGAAGAGAACAACAACGACATTGTACAGTATGCAGCAAAGGTCGAAAGCCAAGCAAATATCTCACCCGAGGTTAAACGCGAGGCTACATTCAACAAGGCAAAGGCAAACCTTGCACTAGGCAACCGCGACCAAGCCTTTGACGACCTTGACAACCTTGCCGAGGACACACGAACAAAAGAGGGTGCAGAGGCAAAATTCCTTGTAGCACAAATTCTTTTCGATGAAGGCAGCTACGATTTCTGCGAGGACGAACTCAACGAGTTCATTGAGATGAGCACTCCGCACACCTATTGGATGGCGCGCAGCTTCATCTTGCTTGCCGACCTCTACTCTACTCAGGGCAAGACAATGGAGGCAAAGCAGTATCTGCTTTCACTGCAGAACAATTACGACGGCGACGATGATATTGCCGAAATGATTGCCGAGCGATTGAAGAATTTATCTACCGGAAACAAACAAAAATAAGAAAAACTTTTTAGGAATTTAAACAGCTTCTAAAGTGATGAAAAAAGCTATTATACTTATTTCGGCATTGACTCTGTCGGGAACCATCTGGGCGCAGACAGACAACAAAAATGCTGTGGTAAACGTGGAGAACGACTACAACCCCGAGGTTGTTGAGGTGACAAAAAAGAATTTCACCCCATCGGACGAGACAAAGGCAAACACCACACCAAAGGCTCTGGTCTTTTCAACAACAGGCAAAGCCTATAATGGTTTCAGCAGCGAGAGGGATATAAAAGATGCGCTGCCACAAAAAGACAAGCCCTTCCCGGGATATGCTCGCGTGGGCTATGGCCTCACCAATGACATTGATGCAAAGGTTGCCTATCGCTTGGGAGTGGGCAAGAACGGAGCATTGAAGGCATACGCCGGCTTCGACGGCTACAAAAGCAATAGAGAGCACCTTTGGAGCACTCCTGCGCAACCATTGGAGTGGAATTCACGCCTGTTCAAGACTTTGGCCGGCTTTGGTTACTCTCATCGCTTCAAGGCATTAACCGTGGGCATTGACGGGAGCTTCAACAACAACGTATTCAACTACCAAAGCAACAACACCCCGATAGCAGGCTACACCGACAAACAGAGTGGGCAGAACTACAAACTGGCAATCAATGGTGCATCGACCTTGCAGGGTGCTTTCTCTTTCAATTTCAAGGGCGATTTTGAGTATATTTCACGCAACTATTTATTGGGCGAGAAGGCAAGATTGGGCGAAGGCCGCTACGGAGTTGGTGCCGGCTTTGGCTACGAGGTGCTGTCGAAATATGTAAACAATTTTGGTATCGACCTAAACTTTGATGCGTTCACATACAACAGCACTCTAAAGAACAGCAACAAGGGCTACAACGACTATTTTTCGATAGACATTGACCCGTACACCACGCTGAAATTCGGCAAATGGATGCTGAGAGCCGGGCTCAAGATGAATATCATCACACGTGGCGAGGGCGCTTTTGCCATTGCTCCCGATATTAGGACCGAGTGCAATCTATTGGAAAATATAACCTTTTATAGCAGCGTCACCGGTGGCAGAACAAACAACAGCCTTGCCAAGCTGGAGAGCATCACTCCTTATTGGGGAGTCTCAAAAGATGGCAATGCAAGGCTCAAGCCCACATACAAGATTGTAGATGTCAACGTTGGCAGCCGAATAACATTTGAGCCGTTATCGATGGAGGTGAGTGCCGGATACGCCTACACACAAGACGACCTTCTTGAGACAATGCTGCACGAGGCCGACACAATCACCCCGCTGTTGTTTGTGAACTTTGAGCAGGATAACACTCACCACGCATACGCAGCTTTGCGTCTGGGATGCGACCTGCGCAGTTGGGTAAAGCTATCGGCCGATGCAAGATATGATTTCTGGAGCTGTGGAAACGAAAATCTGCTGATGATGAAGCCGCAGATTACTGTCGATGCAAATGCCGAGGCTAGAATCATCGAGCATCTGACAATGCGAGTGGGATATAACTTTACACGCTACACAAAAGGTGGTACTTTGGGCAGGCTGAAAAACAAGAACGACCTTTATGCACGTGTCAGCTACCAAATTACCAAGCGTTACGGCGCGTATATACAGGGAAACAACCTGCTCAACTGCAAATATTTCGACTATGCGGGATACGTTACACGCGGCATCAGAGGTTCATTGGGAGTAACGGTGAATTTCTGACGAGAGGGTGCTTGACAAAGGAAAATACTACAAGAGGCCGCTAAAATTTTAGCGGCCTCTTATCTTATGACAGATGCAACAAAAGCTCGCAAGATGCAAAAAGCGCCGTTCACCAACTTTGTTAATTGGGATTTTCGGGCAAAGCGTAACGCTGAAACACGCAATTCAGCATCTTCTTTTTTTCTCCTATTTAAAATAATATATTATTTTAGGGAAAAAGCTCCAATTTTCTTTTCATTTTTTTCGTTTTTTTGATTTTAATATACGGGAAACTTTTCTACTTTTGCGGCAAAATTGAAACGTATTTCAGCGCTATGCAGAAAAATTTAGTAATAGTTGAGTCTCCTGCCAAGGCAAAGACAATTGAGAAATTTCTTGGTAAGGAGTACAAAGTTTTGTCCAGCTACGGACACATTTGTGATTTAAAGAAAAAGGAGTTCAGTATAAACACCGAGACTTTTGAACCGCTTTATGAGATTCCTGCCGAGAAGGAGAAGCTTGTAAACAGCCTCAGAAGCGAGGTGAAAAAGGCCGAGATGGTGTGGCTCGCATCCGATGAGGACCGCGAGGGAGAGGCTATCAGCTGGCATCTGTTCACCGAGCTTGGACTAACACCCGAAAAGAGTAAACGCATAGTTTTTCACGAGATTACCAAGAACGCCATTCAGGCTGCCATTGAGAACCCGAGAGAGATTGACATTAACCTAGTATATGCACAGCAGGCACGTCGCGTGCTCGACCGCATTGTTGGTTTTAAGCTATCGCCGGTGTTGTGGCGCAAGGTTAAGCCGGCACTCTCGGCCGGCCGTGTGCAGAGCGTTACCGTGAGATTGATTGTTGAACGCGAACGCGAGATAAACAAGTTTGTCAGTGAGAGCGGCTACCGAGTGACTGCACAATTTGAGCTGCCAAATGAGGATGGCGAGAATAATATCCTGAACACAGAGCTATCAAAACGTTTCAAGACAAAAGAGGAGGCCGAGGCTTTTCTTGCATCGTGCAAAGAGTCGACTTTCACCATTGAGGAGGTAAGCACCAAGCCTTTGAAAAAGAGCCCTGCCGCACCATTCACCACATCAACATTGCAACAGGAGGCCGCGCGCAAATTGGGCTTCACCGTATCGCAGACAATGATGGTGGCGCAGAGATTATACGAATCGGGATATATCACATATATGCGTACCGACTCGGTAAACCTTTCATCTTTGTGCATTGGTTCGTGCAAAGAGGTTGTTACCGAGATGTTTGGCAAGGAATATCACAAGAGCCGCAACTATGCCACACGCACAAAGGGTGCACAGGAGGCTCACGAGGCTATACGCCCAACATTTATGAGCAACGCAACCATTGAGGGAACAGTGCCCGAGAAGAGATTGTACGAGCTTATTTGGAAACGCACCTGCGCCTCACAGATGGCCGATGCTCAGGTTGAAAAGACAACCGTCAATATATCTATAAGCGGACACAGCGAGATATTTGTGGCAACCGGCGAGGTTACTGTTTTTGATGGTTTCATCAAGGTTTATCGCGAGAGCACCGACGATGAGAATACCGGCGATTTGCCCGCAATTCCGGCTGTACACAAGGGCGACCAGCTCACCACAAAGGAGATTGTGGCAACAGAGCGCTTTACACAGCACCAGCCACGATACACCGAGGCAAGCCTTGTGCGCAAGCTCGAGGAGCTTGGCATTGGCCGCCCATCTACATACGCTCCAACTATCAGCACAATACAGCAACGCGGATATGTTGAAAAGGGCAACAAGCCCGGCGAGACACGCAAATACAATATCATCACACTAAAGAATGGCAAGATAACAACCAAAGAGGGCAAAGAGAGCGTTGGCGCTGAAAAAGCCAAGCTGTTGCCAACCGATATTGGTATTGTTGTCAACGACTTTTTGTTCGAGTATTTCCCCGAGATTATGGACTACAACTTTACCGCAACAGTGGAAAAGGAGTTTGACGAGATTGCCGATGGAAAAAGACATTGGGCCGACCACATCTCGGTGTTCTACAAAGAGTTTGAGCCAAAAGTGGACAGCATCATACAGACAAAGAAGGAGCACAAGGTTGGCGAGCGAGTGCTTGGCAACGACCCTGCGAGCGGCAAGCCCGTATCGGTAAAAATCGGCCGTTTCGGCCCCATTGTGCAGATTGGCTCGGCAAGCGACGAGGAGAAGCCTCGCTTTGCACAGATGAAGCCCGGACAGACACTGGAGACTATTACTCTTGAAGAGGCTCTTGGCCTGTTCAGCTTGCCACGCACGCTGGGTGAACTTGACGGACAGACAATAACAATAGGCGCCGGACGCTTTGGAGCATATATCAAGTTCGGCGACGCATATATCTCACTGCCAAAGACCTTTGACCCGCTCACAGTCTCGCTCGAGGAGGCTACAGAGCTCATTGAGGCAAAGCGCAAGAGCGAGGCCGAGAGAATAATAAAGACCTTTGAGGAGGAGAGCGAGCTGCAGGTTCTGAACGGACGCTTTGGCCCTTACATTGCCTACAAGGGAAGCAACTACAAGCTGCCAAAGAGTGTAACACCGGCCGAACTCACATTGCAGGAGTGCCTAGAGATTGTGAACAAACAACAGGAGGGCGGCAAGGCTCCTGCCAAGAAAAGATATACAAAGAAGAGCAAATGACACGCATATTCCTGATAGGATATATGGGCTCGGGCAAGACAACGCTCGGCCGTGCTCTTGCCAACGAGATTGGGGTGCCGTTCATTGACCTCGACCACTACATTGAAAAGCGCTACTGCAAGACTATCGCGCAACTGTTTGCCGAGAAAGGCGAAGAGGGGTTCCGCGAGATTGAGCGCAGAGTGTTACACGAGGTTGGCGAGTTTGAGGATGTGATAATATCCACCGGAGGGGGAACACCCTGCTTCTTCGACAATATCGAATATATGAACAGGCAGGGCACAACAGTTCATCTTGACGTGCCGGTGGAGAGGCTTTTCATCAGGTTGAGCATTGCTCGCAGCAAACGCCCTCTGATAAAAGACAAGAACGACGAGGAGCTAAGGAACTTTATTGTCGAGCAGCTTGACAAACGCGCGCCCCACTACAGCAAGGCGCAATATCGGTTCAGAGCCGACAAACTCGAGGATATTACGCAGGTAAAGGCTTCGGTCGATGCGTTCCGCCACGAGTTTAGAGTATAAAACACAAAAAAAGGAGAGACAAAACCATTAATAACCCGACATCAAACACCACGAAAATGAAAAAATGGCGCATTGAGGACTCGGAGGATCTCTACAACATCAATGGTTGGGGAGCATCCTATTTCAGCATCAACGAAAAAGGTCACGTTGCTGTAACACCTAAAAAGGACAGTGTACAGATTGACCTAAAGGAGTTAATGGACGAATTGCAGCTACGCGACGTGGCTGCTCCGGTGCTTTTACGTTTCCCGGACATTCTTGACAACCGCATTGAGAAGATTGCCGGCTGTTTCAAGATTGCAGCCGAGGAGTATAACTACAAGGGCGAGAATTTTATTGTTTACCCCATAAAGGTGAACCAGATGCGCCCTGTTGTCGAGGAGATTACGAGCCACGGCAAACGTTATAATATTGGCCTCGAGGCCGGTTCAAAGCCCGAGCTGCACGCAGTCATTGCAATGAACACCGACAGCGACTCACTCATCATCTGCAACGGCTACAAGGACGATAGCTACATTGAGCTTGCTCTCTTGGCACAGAAGATGGGACGTCACATTTATCTTGTGGTAGAAAAACTGAACGAGCTGAAACGCATTGCAAAGATTGGCAAACGCCTTGGTGTGCGCCCCAATATCGGCATACGCATCAAGCTGGCCTCTGAGGGCAGCGGCAAGTGGGAAGAGAGCGGTGGCGACGCAAGCAAGTTCGGACTCACATCGAGTGAGCTGCTCGAGGCGCTTGAAATTCTTGAGAAATACGATATAAAGGATTGTCTGCGACTGATACATTTCCACATTGGCAGTCAAGTGACACGCATCCGCCACATAAAGACCGCTTTGCGCGAGGCTTCGCAGTTCTACGTTCAGTTGCGCAAGTTGGGATACAACATTGAGTTCACCGATATTGGCGGTGGCTTGGGTGTTGACTACGATGGCACACGCTCATCGAGCAGCGAGAGTAGCGTAAACTACTCTATTCAGGAGTATGTGAACGATGCCATCTACACAATGGTTGACGCGGCCGACAAGAATGGTATCCCCCACCCCAATATCATCACCGAGAGTGGCCGTTCGGTATCGGCGCACCACGCTGTGTTGATTTTCGAGGTTCTTGAGACGGCAGCCCTGCCACAGATGGACGAAGATTGGGAGGTTGCAGCCGGTGACCACGAGCTTGCTAAAGAGCTGTACAAAATTTGGTGCGAGCTCGACCAACGCACAATGCTCGAGTCACTGCACGACGCACAGCAGATACGAGAGGAGGCGCTTGAACTCTTTAGCCACGGTATTGTTGACCTGAAAACTCGCGCACAAATTGAGAGTATGTTCTGGAGCGTAACACGCGAAATACTTGCCATTGCAAAGACAATGAAGCACGTCCCCGACGATTTCCGCAAGCTGCCCAAGCTGCTTGCCGACAAATATTTCTGCAATTTCTCGCTGTTCCAGAGCTTGCCCGACAGCTGGGGTATCGACCAGTTCTTCCCCATTATGCCGATACACCGCCTCGACGAGCGCCCCGACCGCAGTTGTACCATACAGGATATGACTTGCGACAGTGATGGCAAGATAACAGATTTTATCAACTACAACAGCAAGGCCGACTCGTTGAAGGTGCACCGTGTAAAATCGAATGAGCCCTACTATTTGGGAGTGTTCCTCGTGGGTGCTTATCAGGAGATTTTGGGCGATATGCACAATCTCTTCGGCGACACTAACGCTGTTCACGTGAGCGTTGACGAAGAGGGTTACCACATTGACAAAATCATTGATGGTGAGACAATTGCCGACGTGCTCGACTATGTGCAGTATGATGCTCGCAAATTGGTGCGCACACTCGAACGCTGGGTGACAAGCGCTGTTAAAGAGGGCCGTATCACACTCGAGGAGGGCAAAGAGTTCTTGTCGAACTACCGCTCGGGATTGTATGGTTATACGTATCTTGACTATTGATGAGAGAGAAAATCACCATTATAAAGGTTGGAGGAAAAATTGTTGAGGAGACTGCTTCGTTGGCAGCTCTCCTCGACCGTTTTGCCGCCATTGATGGGCGCAAAGTGCTCATACACGGCGGAGGCCGCTCGGCTACACGAATTGCCGAACAGCTTGGCATTGAGAGCAAAATGATTGACGGCCGACGTATTACCGACGAGGAGACTCTGAAGGTTGTTACAATGGTTTACGGCGGGCTTGTCAACAAGAATATTGTTGCCGGATTGCAGGCGCGTGGAGTGAATGCGCTAGGGCTCACCGGCGCCGATTGCAATATCATCAGAGCACATAAGCGCCCTGTAAAAAGCATTGATTATGGTTTTGTGGGCGACGTTGAGAAGGCCGACGGCGATATGCTGTCGAGACTCATCGAGCAGGGAATTACCCCCATCGTGGCACCGCTGACACACGACGGCAAAGGCTCTATCCTGAACACTAATGCCGACACAATGGCTGCCGAAACAGCAAAGGCGCTAGCAAAGATATATGACACAACGCTGATATACTGCTTTGAGCTCCCCGGTGTAATGCGTAACCCCGACGATGCCAATAGCCTCATTGCCACAATCACCGGCGAGAGCTACAAGAACCTGCTTGCCGACGGCACCATCAACGGCGGTATGATTCCAAAGATGGAGAATGCTTTTAACGCCATAGAAAACGGCGTGTCAAAGGTTATCATCACAAAGGCCGATGCAATAGACGGCACACAAGGTACACACATCATTGCATAAGAGATGAAGCTCATCAAGAGCATAATAACGCATCCTCAATGGGGCACAATATTTGTGACGCGCAACCCAAGAGCGCGTCGCATCATTTTGCGTTCACGCCCCGACGGGATATACGTCACCGCCCCCACATTCGCCACAAAAAATGAGATTGAGAGCGCCATCAGCCACTGCGTTCCCAAACTGATGCAGAGAAGACCGCAAGGCAAAGCTGCGGCGATAGACAGGAGCTACAAGATTGAGAGCGACAATTTCACGTTCCGCATAGAGGAACACAACGCCGAGGTTTTTCAAATAAAGCACAAAGGGAAAGAGGCTCTTCTGCTGTGCCCTGCCGGAACAGACTATAACACAGAGAAGATGCAGGGTTGGCTGCGCAAAGCCGTAACAACAGCCCTGACACACCACGCAAAGGTGCTGTTGCCACAACGATTGAAAGCCCTTGCCACAGAAAAAGGGTTCAAATATGAGCGTTGCACTGTCCGCGACGTACACAGCCGCTGGGGCAGTTGCAACACAAAGGGAAGCATCAGCCTCAGCATATACCTTATGCTGCTACCCAACGAGCTTGTGGATTATGTTTTACTGCACGAGTTGTGCCACACCATTGAAATGAACCACAGCGACAAATTCTGGGCTCTTATGGACAAGGTTGTTGCTCCGGCAAAAGCAAAGGAGCTGCGCAAGAGGCTGAAAGAGCACAGCCCCAACTTCTAAAATTCTGTTTTCTCCCCCACCGGTGGCACTGCTTTATTTAGCTGAGTCGCAAGATAGAGCGACAGCAGGGCAAAGAGCAAAAAACCGGTAATGCCTATACTACTCTCAGCAACAGCTTGCTCTTCACCGGCACCAAAAACAATAGTTGTCACCACTGCCAACGAGTTATTAAGCACGTGCCCTACAATAACCGACAACAGGCTGCCTGTGCGGTAATATATCCATCCAAAAACAATGCCCAAGAGTGTTGCATACACAATTTGAACGGGGTTAAAATGGAAAATGCCGAACACCAACGCCGCCACGATTATTGCCGGCCAAGGACGACCAAAAAGACGTATCAAAGCACCTTGTATTGCTCCACGGAAAAGCACCTCTTCGAGTAGTGGCGCCAAAAAAGCTAACCCCACAACGCCCAGAGCATTGCGCGAAAGCCCCGAGAATATATCGGTGAGATTATCCTCGAGCGGAAACCATTGGACAAAGATATTAAGGGCGAACATTGATGAAAATACAAGCAGCGTAGATATCAGCAACGGCCTTGGCGCAACCGAACGCAAAAGCCCCCAGCGCAGTTTATAAAAACCGGTAAAATGGATAAAAAACAACATTGAAAGTGCCGACAGGAATATTCCCAAAGCCCTCGCGTTTACCATACAGGCGGCAAGAGCAGTATTCTCGCTCGAGTGCTGTATCTCCCCAATAAGCTCAAGACTTTCCGCCGGAAGAGTGCCCGCAGACACGCCGACAGAGATAAACAGAACGGCCGACAATGTCACAAACAGCAGCTGTAACAGATAATAGACAACCAACAGCAAAGCTATTGCAGCAAAAACCTTCAATGTTTTTTTCATATATGTAAATAGATTAAATTCCACGCTTAACCCTTGCAATATCAACCTCTATCTGAAAGCGCAGGGCATTAACATTATCAAAACTCTGCTCTCCGCGCAAACGGCGCACAAATTGCACGGTAATATCCTTGCCGTATATATCACCCTCAAAGCCTATAATATGCACCTCGAGAGTGCGCTCCTTGCCGCTTGCCACAGTGGGCTTGATGCCAATGTTCATCACACCGCTGAACGAGCTTCCGCAATGCGTTACAACAGTCTCATAAACTCCGTCGGCCGGCAACATCTGCTCCTTATCGGCGAGGGATATATTTGCCGTTGGAAAGCCTAGCACACGCCCAATGCCTGCGCCGTGCACAACAACACCCGACAAGGCATACTCGCGCCCAAGCAGCGAAGCTGCAAGCTCCACGTCCCCGGCCAACAAAGCCCGACGCACAGCCGATGAGCTCACAGCAATATCATCAATAACAAAAGGTTGCGTGCCAAAAATCTCAACGCCCAGCTCCTTGCCATAGGCAATATATTGTTCAAGCCCTTCGCCGGGAACAGGCTTGCCAAAATGATGGTCGTAGCCCACGGCGAGCAACTGCACACCCAAACGCTCAACAAGCACCTCACGCATAAAACGCTCGGCCGACAGCGCTGCCATTGCACTATCAAAATCGAGCAACACACAAATATCTACTCCGGCAGCCTCGAGCAGCCTCTGTTTTTCACAGCCCGGAGTGAGCAGAAAAGGCTCGCAGCTCTTGTTAAAAAGCGAGCGTGGATGGGTGGCAAATGTCACCACCATAAGCGGAAGCCCCCTTTCGGCAGCCGCAGCTCGCAGCTCGCCAAGCATTGCCGCGTGCCCTCTGTGCAGCCCATCGAATGACCCGATAGTGGCTGCACACGGTCTTTTGTCGTATTCTAATATATTGGTTACTACCTGCATAATCTTATTTTTTAAAACAGTCCCTCCCACGATGCGTTACGCTCCACAAGCACTGCATCAATGCCTAAAGCGCGGGCGGCGGCGCAATTCTCGGCCGAGTCGTCAAAGAAAAGACAATCGGCTGCGGCAACGCCCTCACTCTCGAGCAGAGAGAGAAAAATCTCAGGCTCGGGCTTGCGGCGGTGCATAAGGTAAGAGAGGTAGAGTGCATCGAAACAATCCGACGGCAGCTTACCGCAAGTGTCCATAAAAATTTGCTCTATCCGTGGCCAGTGACCGCTGTTGGTGTTGCTGAGCATCACAACCCGATAGCCGGCCTTGCGCAACTCACTCAGACGCTGCAATTTTTCAACAGCAACGCTGCCAAGCATCAGGTTCCACACACGCTGCACCTCATCGTCGAGTCTTGCGCCCATCTGCTCGGCCACAGTTGCGGGAATAAAAGATTTTATATAACCGAACATCTCATCGGTAGCAATGTCGCCACGGTCATATTTCATCATTGTTGCGTTCATCAGACAGCCCTGCTCGGTGAGCATTGCCGATGGCACGCCAAGCGACACCATTGCCGCAAAAGAACGGTCGACAAACAGGTCAATGACAATACCGCCCAAATCAAATATCAGCACCTTTTTACCGGATAACATAAAGTATCTTTTTATTAACTATCGGCTTTTTGCGATTACATTATCGCAAATTTACATAAAAAATGCCTTATACCGCAAATTTTATATAAATTTGCCATTGTTGCACCTAACAACAACCAAATCAGCCGATAATAAAATTTAACATAATTTAACAAACGGGGGGGGTAATTTGAGAAAATACATTACATTTGCCCCTGAATTTAAACAAAAGAGAAGATTGTATGGATTTTATAAGAGTTGAAAACATCACAAAAAGGTATTCGGGGCACACAGCCCTCGACGATGTTTCGTTGTCAATACCACAAGGCTCCATATATGGCTTGCTAGGGCCTAACGGAGCCGGAAAAACCACACTGCTGCGCATCATCAACCGCATAATTGTGCCCGATGCAGGACGCGTGACACTCAACGGCAAGGAGATTACAGCCGATGATATTCGTTACATTGGCTATATGCCCGAGGAGCGAGGACTCTACAAAAAGATGAAACTTGGCGAACAGGCAGTTTTCTTTGCAAGAATAAAGGGCTTATCGCACAAAGAGGCTACACAAAAGGCAAAGATGTGGTTCGAGAAGTTCGGCATCGAGGATTGGTGGAACAAAAAGGTGGGCGACCTGTCGAAAGGTATGGCACAAAAGGTGCAGTTCATCGTAACAGTGCTGCACGAGCCCAAGCTGCTGATTTTTGACGAGCCATTCTCGGGCTTTGACCCCATCAACGCCAACCTGTTGAAAGAGGAGATTCTTGCACTGCGCGACAAAGGCGCTACAATTATCTTCTCAACACACAATATGTCATCGGTAGAGGAGCTGTGCGACCACATTACGCTCATTGACAAATCGCACAACATTCTCTCGGGAAATGTCGATGAGATACGCCACAGCCACGGAACAAACATTTTTGAGATAAACTACCGTGGCAGCGAGCAAAAACTAAAGGAGGCAATATCGGGACTCTGCTCGGTGATGACAACAGAGAGCTCAACAATAGGCATAAACAAGGCTAAAATTCACATTGCCGACGACAACGAGGTTCGTAGCGTAATTGCAGCCGTCAACGAGAGTGTAGAGCTACGCTCCTTCAGCGAGGTAATACCCACAATGAACGATATATTCATACGCGCGGTAAACCACAATGTATAACAGACAAAGAGAAAAAAGATGAAAAACAAGATAGGAATTATCGTAAGCCGAGAGTTTAACGAGCGAGTGCAAAAAAAATCATTTATCATCACCACCCTGCTCACTCCGCTTTTAATGCTGCTGCTGATGTTTGCCCCGATGCTTATATCGGGATACTCCGACGAGAGCGCAAAGACAATTGCAGTTGTTGATGACAGTAACATAATCGCCCAACAGCTCACAAACACCGATGAGATAATATTTGAGCAGACGTCGTTGCCATTGGAAATTGCACGCAATGAATATGCCGATGATTATGCAATCCTGTACATTGGCAAAGACATTGTAAACAACCCCACCGATGCACAACTCTACACCAACGGAACAGCAGCAATGAGCACAGAATTCAATATTGCCTCGCAACTGACAATGGCTGTGCAAAAGGAGAAGATGAAGATATACAATGTTGAGCAACAGGTTATGAGAGAGTTGAACACCAACGTTGCACTACAATCGTTGAAAAACAAACAGAGCGATGACAGTGCCGAGAGCTCATCAACAATGGTTGCATCGGTGCTGGCATACGTGCTGAGTTTCATTCTTTATATGTTCCTGTTGCTGTATGGCGCAATGGTGATGCAGTCAGTTATCGAAGAGAAGAATAACCGCGTGCTCGAGGTGCTGGTATCGACAGTGCGACCCTTTGAGATGATGATGGGAAAAATCCTTGGCATTGCAAGCGTGGCACTGCTGCAAATTATAATATGGATAGTCTTTATCTCAAGCATTGCATATTTTGTATTGCCACACATACTGCCCGAAGAGATTTTGGCAGCAATGGCGATGCTCAAACAAGGCGTTCCGGCATCGGCACTGGACGGCGGCGCCGAGATGGGAATGTTGCAGGCAATATTAATGCTGAGCAATATAAAATATGTGGGTGGCATCATTGTGTGGCTGTTGGTATTTGTCTTTGGAGGATTTTTGCTCTACGCAGCAATGTTCGCAGCAGTGGGTTCGGCAGTCGATAGCCCGCAGGATGCACAGCAATTGCAAACACCCATTATGTTGCCAATCATATTGGCACTGTTCGTGATGCTGTCGGTCATCAACGACCCATCATCAGACGTTGCCTTTTGGTTCTCTATAATACCATTTACATCGCCCATTGTGATGATGGCGCGTATCCCTTACGAGATACCAATGTGGGAGGTCTGCCTGTCGGCAATTCTGCTCTATGTAACCTTTATCTTTGTTGTGTGGGGCGCAGGAAAGATTTACCGAGTGGGAATACTAATGCACGGTAAAAAACCAACCATCAAAGAACTCATTCGCTGGATGCGATATAAATAACAGCCATACAGGCCAATAAAATTGTGATAAAGTCACAAATGTGGCTTTATCACAATTTTTAATACGAAAAATTTGCAATGTACAAGTTTTTGCCCTACCTTTGCGCAGTATTTCAAAAAGAGGTACACGGGCTTTTAGCTCAGTCGGTTAGAGCAACAGACTCATAATCTGGAGGTCCTAGGTTCAAGTCCTAGATGGCCCACGAAGAGAATCGCATTCTGCGGTTCTCTTTTTTTATTGTAGGACTTGCCCCTACGGTTATCTCCTTCGTTCTATTCATTTGCACCGGCTACGCCGACAGCAAATAACGAAGTCGATGGGTCTCTACGAGACAAGTCTCAAGTCCTAGATGGCCCACGAAGAGAATCGCTTTCAGCGGTTCTCTTTTTTTATTGTAGGACTTTGACAACACTGCCTTATCGCATCCCGCAGGGCGTGACTGCTCCACGCTGCCTGCGACCAACTGCTGTCAGTCTTGTCGAAACTTCGCCATTAAGCTCAGCTTTCACCTGCGGTTATTGAAAGACATTCGTATGGCGTGATTAAAGAATTTATTATCTATTACTATGAAAAACAATAACTATTCTGTAGCTCTTTAAAGGATGGTTGTCTTTTTTATAAAACAATAAACCTCTCGGCAGTGCCGAGAGGTTTATTGTTTGAGGTATTATACAAATTACTTGTTGAATTTCTTTACGCCATCCTGAATATATACCTGACCAACAGGCACATTCTGAATGCGACGACCATTGAGGTCATATATTGCACCATTCTTTACATTACTGGCTGCAACCGCCTCGATTGATGTAGCTGTTGTAAAGTCAATCTCAACAACATCATCCTTTACACAAGGAATTGTTACAATGCCGTGCTGGTCAACTGTTACAGCAACCTCTTTGCCATTAACCTTGATGCTTGCCTTGTGAGTATCCATTGCACCGCGTGCGCAACGAACCTTGAGCTCTGCACCTGCATTGCTTGTGATGGTTGCCTTCTGGCACTTACCGTCGAGCCAGTTGAAGCCTACAACAAAGTTACCCATAGCCTTCATACCTGTTACAGTACCCTGCTTCTTCCAAACGGTTGGCAAAGCAGGAAGAATATTCACGTAACCGTGTGCACTCTGCAACAGCATCTCGGCAATACCTGAGCAAACACCGAAGTTTCCATCAATCTGGAATGGAGCGTGTGAGTCGAAGAGGTTGTAGTAGATACCACCCTGACCTTGGTCTGTGCCGTATGTTGTTGAGTGCTTCAATGCGTTCTTGATGATGATGTGAGCGTGGTCGCCATCCTGTGCACGTGCCCAGAGGTTCACCTTCCAACCCATTGACCAACCGGTAGCAGCATCACCACGATGCTTGAGGGCGTTCACTGCAGGAACAAAATACTCGCTCTCGGGAGTAATCTGGTCCATTGGGAACAGTGCCATCAGGTGCGAAATGTGGCGGTGGCCTCTCTCACCTACTGAGTATGGAGAGTACTTCCACTCGCGAAGCAATAGATCACCTTTCTTCACACCGTTGAAAGGATTACCCCAAGCGCCATCGTATGTCTCGGTGTGCAAGCCCTTGTCTGTCTTCTCAAGGTAAAGAGCAAGCTTGTCGAGCTGCGCCTGTGAAAGACCTGTATTCTCTGCACCAAGAATCTTAACAGCATCGCTCAAATTCTGGAACAGATAGCTAATCATCTGCTGTGCGTGAGCTGTACCGTCCTCCTTCTCGTTTCCGTGCTGTTCGGCACTGAACTCATCGGGGGCAACGTATGTGTCATCGTTTACTCTGCGGTCCTTAATCAAACGATGGAACCAGAACTCAGCACAATCCCACATCACAGGGAATGCCTTCTTCAAGAACTCCTTGTCCTGTGTATAACGATAGTGTGTCCACAAGTGGCTTGTGTACCATACGTTGGCAACAAGATAGTTATCGCCCCAAGTACTCATACTATTGTAGAGTGAAGACTCTGTCAATACGCTCCAACCGTGACCGGCATTATACTGCTGACCGACCTTCTTCCAGCCGCTACTCTGCGCACCGCGGATGATGAAGTTCACAAAAGGTTTGTGGAGGTCGCTGAGGTTAGTAATCTCAGTTGGCCAATAGTTCATCTGGATGTTGATGTTTGTGTGAACGTCTGAGTTCCAAGGAGAATCGGTACCACGGTCGTTCCAGATACCCTGAAGGTTGTTTGGAGCGGCAATAGGCTTGCGGTTTGAACTGATTGCCAAATAACGGCCATAGTGGAAATAGAGCTGCTCAAGGAACAGGTGGTCGTTTTCTGTGCTGTTCGCGTTTGAATTGTTTGGATAATATTTATCAACCAAAGCCTTTGTATCTACTGTTGGAGTTGTTAGACCAAGGTCGAATGTCATACGCTTGGTGATTGCTGTAAAATCGGCGATGTGAGCAGCCTCAACAGCTGCGTAACCCTTGTTGGCAGCTGCCTCAATCTCGGCCTTCACACGCTCATTTACCTGAGCAGGAGTCTCGGTTGTAAAGTAGTTGTTAAGGACTTCCATATCACCGTTGAAGTTTGTTGCACCCTTAAGATAGAATGTAACCTCTGTAGCGTTCTTCACAGTGATTCCCTTACCTGTAGATGTAACTGTTGCATTCTCGTCAGCAACAACGTGCAAACGTGTAGCATAGTTAACCGATGTCATAGCACCTGTAAACTCAGCAACATTGCCGTTGTATGTAACAGCACCGGCACCGATACCGGCACCCGGCTCCAATGAGAATGTGAGGTTGAGTTTGTCTGCGCCCTCGCTCTTGTACTGACCTGCGATTACCTGGTCGGGGGCAGAGCTGAAATACTTGCGTACCTGCTTTGTTCCATTAGCGTTCTTGAACTCAACGCCTGCGATACCCTCCTCAATGTCGAGGTAGCGTACATAGTCGGTAACGCCCTCGTAAACGGCGTTGTCGTTGTTTGCAATGAACAGTGAACCGAAGTTCATAAATGTACGGTTACCACTGCCTGCACCGACTTCGTTTGCAGGACCGCTCCAAAGAGTCTTTTCGTTGAATTGGAGTTCCTCGGTGCGTACACCGCCGAATACCATACAGCCGAGCTCACCGTTACCGAGTGGCAATGCGTACTCCATCCAAGGATTGCTTACACCTGCAGCCTCGGCCGATGTTGTATACCACAATGTGTTAGGGTTCTTTGGAGAGAATGAAGCAACACCCTCAATCTCAGAAATCTCGTGGATGTACTCATCGGGATAGTCAGCACAGTCAACCTCCTCAAGGAAGAACTTGCTACCTGTATCATTGTCTTTCGCTGATGATGAGTTCCACAAAGCAAGGAAATTTCCGCGCTTATTCCAATAGTTGTTTCCCGAACCTGCTAATTTGATGTAACTAGGATTCGTTGAATTAAAAGTGAGCGTTCCATCAAATTTTGTTGTGTATGAGCCATCCTCGGGAGCAACCATTGTTGCACGTGCGCCATCCTCGCTGCCTTTCATTCCAAGCACCTTTGAAAGACCTGTAGAATAGTTGTAGATTTTGTAGGCAGAACCATCCTGCACAAACGCCCAAAGACCTCGATTGTCGCGTGGAGTGTTTGTATTTGTAAGCAACAGATTGCCACCCTCAACATAATCGGGGTTCAAGCTTATATAACCGCCGTGACCGCCACGGATTGTATAGAACTTTGTACCGGCATCAAAGTAGCTTACATAAACTACAGAACCATCTATGTTTGCCGAAGCAATCATATCACCAACCTTGTTAGCCTTGAGGTGGCTTCTCTTGAGCACGAAGTCAACAGAGAACTTTGCACCGTTCTTGTACTCTGTGCCATTAATTACAACACCGGCAGCTGCATCCTCTGTACCAAGGACTGATACTGTGAATTCAGAAACAGGAGCAACACCCTCTTCAATGATGTAACAGTTACCGGGGTCGGTTGTTGTCCAACTGTTCACAACAATACCGGCATCCATCTGGTTAGGCTCCTGTGAGTTCATACCGTTACCGCCAATGGTGAGCTTCCACGGATAGCTGCCGCCTACCTTTGTAATGCCAAGTGGTGAAGACGCTGTTGCTGTGAAAGCACCGTTTGAGCCTACATATTTCTCGGCACCTACGCTGTAGAGATAGTAGTTCGAACCGTTCTTTTCAATACGGAACAACTGTGCAGGGTCTGCATTGTTTCTTGTCACTGTACCCACAACCTTACCGGTGCTACTGCAAATTTCACCAGGCAGTTTGCTACTGTACAACAAGAAACAACGTTCACTACGCAAAGTGTAAACCTTGTCGTTACTCAACTGCGAGAGTTCAGTTACTGTCTGCGCCTGTGCCGCAAAAGCTGTACACAAGAAAGCAACCAGCATAAAGAAGATCTTTTTCATAGAGTTTGTTTAATTTGTTAGTATTAAGTTTATTTAATTCCGCACAACATTCGGCATGCTTCGCAAGAACACACCTTTTCAATCAACAAAAGTAGAACATACCATTTAGAAAAGCAAATAAATATTTAGTTATTATAAATATAGCAACAAAAATAGGCTTACCCGAATGAACAAGCCTATAAGTTTTTAACATTTGGCGAGTTGCTTTTACGCCAACAACGCGACTGCCAACTGCTCCATCGCCGGTAAATCCTCGTCTTTCATTCGTGAACGGATTGTTACCATAGGTTCTGCAATTGTAATATTTTTCATTGTTTCGAGCATAGCGCGCATCACACGTCCTGCAGTGGGAGCCCATGAGCCGTTTTCAACAATGGCAACCTTGCGGTTCTGGAAATTCTTCATCTTCAGATGATGAAGGAAATCGGACATGGGTGGGAACACGTCGGCATCGTATGACGCTGCGCATACCACCATATGGCTATAGCGGAAAGCATCCTCGACAGCCTCAGCCATATCACAACGCGACAAATCGCTAACAACAACCTTTGGTGCGCCTTTTTCGCGTAGAATTTCGGCAAGTTTGTTTGCTGCAACAGCTGTTCCGCCATGGATTGAGGCGTATGCCACAAAAACACCTTCTGTTTCGGGTTCATACTTGCTCCAGGTATCGTACAAGCCTATATAATGAGCAAGATTTTCCTTTAGAACAGGGCCATGCAACGGGCATATTGTCCTGATATCCAATGCCGCAGCCTTCTTTAGAAGTGCCTGCACCTGCAAACCGTATTTTCCACAGATATTGAAATAGTATCGACGTGCCTCACAGTCCCAACTGCCCTCGTTGCACAACGCGCCGAATTTTCCGAAAGCATCGGCTGCGAACAACACCTTTTCGCTCTGCTCGTAACTGAGCATAACCTCGGGCCAATGCACCATGGGAGCTGTAATGAACTGCAGTGTATGACTTCCCAGAGAGAGAGTATCGCCCTCTTTTACAGCGATTGTACGGTCGCTAAAATCAGCGGAAGGAAAGAACTGTGGCATCATCTGCACTGCCTTTGCAGTTGCAACCACCTTGAGTTGCGGATAATTCTCGAGAACCTCTGAAACAAGCGACGCGTGATCGGGTTCCAAGTGCTGGACAACAAGGTAGTCGGGTGTTCTTCCGTCGAGCACATTCTCTACATTCTCCCACCATTCTGTACGCTTGCGTGCATCCACGGTGTCCATAATTGCCACCTTTTCATCGAGGATTACATAGGAATTATATGCCATTCCATCGGGCACTATGTACTGGCTTTCAAAGAGGTCGATATCAAGGTCATCGACTCCTACATATTTGATTGATGATGTTATTTCCATATATCTCTTATTTTTATGTTATATCGCATCAAGTTCTTCGGCAAAGGCACCCACCATACGTCCGCTGTCGGTTGATATTTTTTTCAGGTCTATCAATTCGAGCAGTTTCTCGAGTTCAGCAACACGTTGCTTGTCGCCATCGGCAACAGCTTCGGAAAGCTTTATCTTATATTTCTCGAACAGTTGGATACCCTGCACAAGACGTTCCCAACGGATAGAACTTACACTGAAAGGATAAATAACGTAGGTATCGCCGGCAGGCCATGCTGTGAAACGAGAATCCTCTTCGGGAGTTACAGTCCAGCTGTTGTATGCCCAACGCAGATAACCGTCAAGCCCTTTCTTAAGTGCCTCGAGTGCAATAAATGCAGCATCGGCAGGTGCAGAAAATGTAAAAAGATTAGGATATTCAGCACTGCAACAGGTGTAATATGTTGAAACCTTACCCTGTGCTTTACGCTGTGCCAACAGTTCAGGTGTATATGCTCCGTACGCAAAAATATCGAGGCAATAATCGTGGATATCAGCCTCTATTTCGGGGTGATAGTTTCCTGCCATTGAGATTTTCATACCGGGAGCATACTCCTTGATAACCTTTATAGCCGCCTGCATCTGTTGCAAACTGCGCTCGTCCATTGAGATAAATGTCTTATCGAACCAGCCTTTTTCCTTTAGGTGCGCCGAGAATGCGCTCAACATTCCACCCCAGAACTGTGCGTAAGCCTCCTCGCCCGGAGCGCAGTTGATATATTTATGCGAATGGGCAGCCTGGTCGTAGTAGCGGAACGAAAGTTTCCAGGGAATCATGGAGAAACAGGTTATCTCCTTGTCGATACCGCACGACATCATGAACTCCACCCAACGGTCGAAGATTGTAAAGTCGTACCACCATGTGCCATCAGCTTTCTTCACCCAAGTAACCATGCTGCCGAAGGGGTCGTATGTCTGTCCGTCCCATGGACGGTCGATAAGTGTTGCAGTGATAGCCTTTTGACCTGCATAAGCAAGCTTTAGCATATATGGGCGCAACACATCAAAGTGCTCTTTGCTCCACAATTCCACATTATGCACACGTGCCACAGCATAGGGATTCTGCCAGAGGTCGAGATGAAAACCCCACTCCTTTGGAGCAGGCAATACATAAGATGATACATTCAGATTATATCCGTATCTCTTTTTCTTGCCGTTGCATAGAAGTTCCACATAGCCTTTATATGTTCCGGGCTCGGCATCCTGCGGCACCTGAATTGTAAGCCATAGGCCACGACGTGAGCCTGCATCAAGAACGGTGGGGTTTGTATCGGTTATGCGGTCGGCAACAAGTTGCTCACCATAGGCATCAACCTCGTGTTTGCCACAACCTGTGAATTTATCGGTGATGACAGGTTGAACAAAACCACCTACAACGTTTGATGCCGGAATGGTTTTACTGCCAAGTTTAAGGTCACTGAAACGATATTCAACGGTAG
>JAZRMQ010000051.1:0-19850 GCA_045647745.1 Bacteroidaceae bacterium
GCTGTTGCGTGGGGGTGGGCCTATCCGCTGATTAAACTGGGCTTTGATGAGTTTGGTATTACACAGGAGATGACTGCGAGCAAGATGCTGTTTGCCGGGGTGCGCTTTACTCTCTCGGGGCTTATTGTGCTGGCAATAGCCTTTGTGAAAGGTGTTAGTTTGCGTGTGAAAGGTGTGTCGGGGTGGTGGTTCCTGCTGGGGTATGCTTTACTGAACACTACGGTGCACTATGCGTTTTTTTATATTGGTTTGTCGCACAGCGCGGGAGCAAGAGCTGCTATTTTGAACTCGTTAGGGGTGTTTATGCTGGTGTTGCTGGCGTGTCTGTTCTTTAAAAGCGACAAGCTGACACCTATGAAAATTTTGGGCTGCGTTGTTGGCTTTGCCGGTATTCTGGTGTTGAATGTGGGTGGAGGTGCCGGAAGTGATTTTACCTTTATGGGTGACGGTATGATAATTCTCAATGCAATGTGTTCGGCGTTTGCCGGGTTGATGACCAGAGGCCTTGGTGCGCGTGCGAATGTTTTTGCTGCTACGGGGTACAGCCTTGCTATTGGTGGGGTGTTGCTTGTGCTACCGGGTATTTTGCTCGGTGGTACTTTGCCTTTTGTTACTCCGGCCGGTGTGGGAATTCTCTTTTTGCTGATTTGTATCTCGACATTGGGCTTTGCTTTGTATAATAAGTTGTTGAGCTGTAACCCTGTGGGTAAGGTGGCGATTTTTAACTCTCTTATTCCTGTTGTGGGCGCGGTGACGTCGTGCCTTTGTTTGAATGAACCGTTTTATTGGAAATATCTTTTTGCGGCGTTGCTTGCTATGGCGGGAATATATATAATAAACTCAAGAAAAGGGTAGTGGCTTTATGAAAAGTGCAGAGGTGAAAATAAGAGAGGCGTTGATTGAGGATGCTCCGCTTGTGGGGCTTGTGGTGTTGATGGCTTTAGGGTATGATGATACGCATCCTATGGCATCGATTTTTGCAGAGCTTGCCACTCGTGAGTGTTCGCAGTATAGTTACCGTAATGCTTTGGTTGCCGAGCTGAATGGTGAGGCTGTTGGGGCAATAATTGGTTACGATGGGGCAAGGCTCGGCGAGCTGCGCGAGCCGCTGTATGGGTTGATGCTTGAAAAGTTTGGTGCTGTGCGCGAAGTTGAGGATGAGACCTCGGCGGGTGAGTTCTATCTCGATTCTTTGGCTGTGTTGCCACAATTTCGTGGGCTTGGCGTTGGTGGGGCTCTGTTGGTGGCTGCTCGCGATAGGGCTTTTGCTGCCGGTCACAAAAAGGTTGGGCTGATTGTGGATTTTGAAAATCCGCGCGCCGAGGCTTTGTATAATTCACTTGGCTTTGAGAGGGTGAATGCTACAAAATTCCTCGGGCACGATATGTGGCATTTGCAGGCGTGCTGCAAAGAGTAACGCTGTTATAGGCCAAAATAGCAGCTTAGGTAGGCATAGTATTTGTTCTCTTGTTCGGTGTCGCTAGGAATACTCATTCTGAAATTGGGCGCGAGTTTTATATATTTTCCCAGTTTGAATTGTGCGCCGGCAATAATGGCTATCTCGTCTTTGCTTTTATTCCAATCGTTCTCGGACATAAGGCCGTCGGTGCGGGCGTATATATCGAGCCAGTTGTTTATTGTACCTGTTGCGAACATTGAAAATCCATAAAGGTGTTGCCCGTCTACTCGGCGGTTGTTGCGCATAATGTTATACTCGACGCCGAGTGAAAAATATTTATGCTTGTAGCCCGCAAACATTGCATAATTGATAATCTCCTTTTGGTCGTTGACTCCCTCGTTGAGGCTTGCGTAAAGGCGTAGCGACATTCCTTTGAATGGTTTTATTGTGGCGCCTGCGCCATAGAGTAGCCCGTTGTCAATCTGTATCTGTTTGTACCCCTCACCGTTTGCTATTATTACATCGGCTTCGAGCCAATTTGCGATGCGATAGGCTGCAGAAATTCCTAGGTCGGCGCTGCTGCCGAATTTATATTGGTCCTGAAATGATTTGTAGATGTATCTGTAGCCCCAAAATTTCTCTTGATAGTTGAATTGCGTTGTTCCTATCAGACCGGCTGTGAGTGTGAAACGGCCGCTCTTCCAGTTGACAAGTGCATTTTTTATATAGGCTATGTGGTGGTAGTCTTCGACGTCGTTCGATTGGCCAATATCCATCACTGCTTTTACGCTCACCCCTTTGCCGAAAGAGTATTCATAGCCCAGATAGCTGCGGTCGAGTGCAAAGCCTCGTTCTTTGTTTACTGAGCCGAACCCACTGTGGAAATTTGTGTATATCTGTACAATGGCTTTTCCTTGTGGAGTGTCATTTGTCTCTTGTGCATTTGCTGTGATACTCAATGTGAGTAACAGCGCGGTTGCAATGGTCCTGATAGTCTTCATAATTTTATTTTTTAGTGGTTTCTTTTTAAAAGAAAGAGATTTTTATTTTCTCGTTCTTTGCAAATATATTAACGTTAGTTCGATATAAGAATTTATACTAACATTTAGCGTATTTTGTCATCTCGAACGTACGTGAGAGATCTCTTATTTTACGATATTTTTGAGATCCCTCGTCGCTACGCTCTGTCGGGATGACAGGTTCGCGATTTGATTTAGCTTATATCGAACTCACGTTATATTACAATAATGTAATAGGTAACAAAAAAGTTTATAGTTGTGTTTTTGTTGATTGCTTTTGTGTATGAATAGCATCAGCCCAAAGAACCGCAAAGTGGCTCTTTGGGCTGATGGCATTTATTGGGGTTGGAATTACTTGCTGTAGTTGGTAACTTTGAGGTTTGTTACCTTGCTGTTGAATTTTCCGCTCTTCTCTAATGGGAACACGAGTGTTCGCACGTAGTACATTTTGTCTTTGCCACCCTCGTTGTGGTAGATGGTCTGCTTGTCGAGTGTTTCAACGAGTTTGCCGTTGACAAAAAGTTTTGTCTCGCTCTCGTTGCCGCAGATTGTTACCTGTGCTTTCTCGCCGGGGTAGAACTTGAAATTAAAGGTGTTCAGATAACCGTCGCGTGAGAAACCAATCTTTCCCTGTGCCGGGTCGGCAATGTAGAACGCTGCGTCGCGTGATTCAAAGAGCACTGTTCCGTTCTGCTCGTTATTATATTCAATATCGAACGATACGCTGTAGTTGAAGCCTATCTCTCTAACACCGGTCTTTTCGGCAAAGTTTGTGTTTGCTGCAACGTTGGCAATCTCGAGAATTGTGCGTTCTGCACCGCTGAAACGGCCGGCGATGTTCACGCCGGGAGCGTCGCTCAGGGCAAGGCGTGCCTTGTTAAACTCTTCGAATGGAACGGTTGGCTTTGCGCCTGTCCACATTTTTACAGCCATTGTCTGCATTGCGGGATAAACGCGGTAGTGAATGTCCTTGCAGCTGATACCGTTGCCGGCGTGGTCGTTCCACACAGCGAATGAACCGCCCTTAATCTGTGGGTGCTTCTCGGGGAATGTCTGGTTGCCGATGATTGCCGGTGTCCAGCTGTTGTAAAGGTAGTTGCAGTTGAGGTAGTCGTAATAGTAACCTGCTGCGGGAACAATGTATGTGTAGCCGTCGGGGATGCTGATGACGTCGTAACCGAGTTTAATCATCTCTGTTGGGTCGGCGTAACCGTTGTACCACTCATACATCAGTACATTTTCAACCTTTACAGGGGTGTTGCCCTTTGCGTGTGTGAGCGCACCCCAAACGCAAGCCTGCTTGCCGTATTTCTCGGCCTCGCGGATGCAGTGGTCGGTGAAGTAGCGGAACTTCTCAACAACGGCTGTGTCGCGGTTAGAGTATTCGTCGGTACCAACGTGGAAACGTGGGCCGCGGAACACGGGGTCTTCGCCACCAAGATATTCCATAAAGAGCGAGTCGACGAATGTGTATGTTGCGGGGTTGAAAAGGTCGAGGTGGTCGAGGCCGTACTCCTTGCTGCCGAGCTCGGGACGATAGTGAACGAATGCCAGTGAGTGAGCAGGCACGTCAAACTCGGGGATAATCTCAACACCTACCTTCTCGGCGTGTCTCTGAAGCTCGATGAACTCGGCTTTTGTATAGTAGCCGTCGCGTGAGGCAAGGCCGGGGAAGAAGTCGCTCTCGAGACGGAACCCTGATGGGGTCTTTGCCCAGTCGTGACCAAAATATTGCTTGAAGGCGTTGTCGTTGAGGTGAATGTGGAAGGTGTTCATCTTGTAGTATGCCATAAAGTCGACATACTCGTGCAAGAAGCTGATGGGGATGAACTTGCGACCACAGTCGAGCATAAAGCTACGCATCTCGTAGTCGGGGTAGTCTACGATATTACCCTTGGGTAGTGCGTTACCGTTATTTTGCTCGGCAATCTGCAATAGCGTGCGTGTTGCCCAAATGGCGCCGCGTGTGGTTGTTGCCTCAATTTTAATATTGTTACCGATAGCCAATTTGTAGCCTTCGTTGCCAAGTTTTTTATTCTTTTTGAGTGAAATGTAGATATCCCCTTTGGCTGCCTTGCCGGTTGTTATCTGTAATTGAATGCCAGTCATTTTAAAGTAATCAAATACCAGCAGTTGTGCTACGTTGGCAAGTTCGGGTTGTGATTTTGGGTATACAATCTTTGTTGCATCGGTTATTGTAAACTCTCCTGTTGCACCAACCCACTCGCGTAGCTCGGGGATTACAAAAGGCTTAGCATTTTTGTTCTGTGCATTGAGCTGCAGGGTAAAGCATAGCAACAATGCTGTCAGTAAAAGTGAAAAACGGTGTTTCATATTAATGTTATTGTTGGTTAATATTTGTTCTGTTTGGCAAATGTACGCACAAATGAGCTAAAAACAAAATTTTTTGTTATCTTGTCCTTTGTCGGTGCTTGGGTACGCCTCTTTTTGAAGGGCGATGAAGAAGATGTATTTTGTTACACTGCTGTTGTGAAATATTTTAGATTCTCGAATGATGGTTTCAGCTCGCCCTCTTCGATGCGGTGTATGATTTCTACAACTTTGTCGTTCATTGGGGTGGGGATGCCGACCTTGCGCCCGAATGAGCTTGCAACGCCGTTGATGGCGTCGACCTCGGTTTTTTTGTTTTTTTCGAGGTCTTGCAGCATACTTGCTTTAAGCTTTGCGTGTTTGCGTATCGCAATGGGGATTATGAATAGTGAGATTGCTTTTTTGAAGCGGTTCTTGTAGTCGAGCAACTTTACAATATCCTTGCCTTGTACGGGCTCTATTTTTATATTGCCGGCTGCGCAAACGTCTATGCACTCTTTTATGAGTGCTTGGACAATGCGACGTGATGCTTTTTCTTTGGCAGCCTCGCCGAATGTGCAGCCAAGCACTGCGCTCATTCCCGAGAATGCCGAATTGATGAGTAGCTTGCTCCAGCGTGAGCCTATGAAATTTTTGTCTACCTCCACAGAGCCCATCATCTCAAGCAGTTTTTTTACGTTGTTCAAATGGTGGTTGGTTGGCTGTGTGAGTGAACCAATTGAGAATGAGAGTGAGTCGGGGGCGCTTGTGAGTTCGCACACGCCGGGTTCTTGCATTGTCGCTCCCCACGCAACGGTGCAGCCTAACACGCGCTCTTCGCCGACAATCTCGCCTATCAGAAGTTCCGGTATCCCGTTCTGCAGGGTGACGATAACGCCATCGTCGGCAAGATAATCTTTTATGTAGGTGACAACCTCTTTGTTCTGTTGTTGTTTGGTCATCAAAAAGATTATATCATATTTCCCTGACATCTCCTCGGGGGTGTATGCTGTTACTTTTTGGGTAAAATTTACCGTTCCAATAACTCTTGCTCCCTCTTTTTTCAGTGCTTCAATGTGGGCTTTGTTGCGGTTTATCAGCTCTATGCTACCACCATTTTTTGTTATGTATGCGCCAAGGATTGTGCCTAACGAGCCGGCGCCGTATATTGCTGCTCTCATAATTTTGTGTTGTTTTTTTGTTTGATGTAAAGGTAGTTACTTTTGTCTGTTTTTGCAATGAATAGGTGTCCGTTTTTGACAAAAGCGCTTTTGTTGTTATCTGTTTTTGTCGCGTAACTCCCAAAAGGCTACGGCTGCGGCTGCTGCTACATTGAGTGAATCGACATTGTGTGACATTGGGATGCGCACTACATAAGTGGCTTTGTCGATGGTGTCGGCTGGGAGTCCGTCACCCTCGGTGCCCATAATTATTGCCAGCTTGGATGCGACTCTCAGCGTTGGGTTGTCAATGGAGATTGAATTGTCGGTGAGTGCCATCGCTGCCGTCTTAAAGCCTATATTGTGTAGTTGCTCAATGCCTCCGTCGAGCCAGCTCCACGGGACAAGGAACACGCTACCCATTGATACTCGCACGGCACGGCGGTTGAGTGGGTCGCACGAATTGCGAGTGAGTAGCACTGCGTCAATGCCTAGTGCTGCTGCCGAGCGGAAGATTGCGCCAATATTGGTTGTGTCGACAACGCCGTCAATGACAACGATGCGGTTGGCGTTGCGGCAAATTTCCTCGACAGATGGTTCTGTGGGGCGATGCATTGCGCAGAGTACGCCGCGTGTGAGGGTGTAACCGGTGAGCTTTGAGAGTAGTTCGCGGCTACCGGTGTAGACGGGGAGGTCGGGGTGATGTTCAATGATTGTCGCTGCATCGCCGGTTATATGTTTTTTCTCGCACAGCAGGGCGAGTGGTGTGTAGCCTTTGCTAAGGGCTACATTGATGACTTTGGGGCTCTCGGCAATGAAGATGCCTTTCCCGGGCTCATACTCGCGACGCAGTTGTGCTTCGGTGAGTGTGCTAAAGAGTTCGCAACCGGGGTGGTCGAGTGTGGTTATCTCTATGATGGGCATTGTTCTTCTCCTTGTTTTATGCTTGCAAAAATATAGGATTTTATTTGATTTTCCCTAAAAAAAGATGCTGATGTTTTATTATGTGGCAAATAGACGATTTTATCTCTCTATATTTTTGTTAAAAATGATATTTTTAAGCTATCTTCGCGTTGTAGTATATATATTGCGCGGCGTGTGCTTTGTAAATTGCTGTTTAAAAGATTAGAAGATGGATTATCGGAGATTGCTTGAAGATATTTATGACCGTGTGTCGCCTCTTGCACAAGAGGGAAGGGTTGCCGATTATATTCCGGCATTGGCAAAGGTGGCTCCCGACCATTTTGGTATGTGCATCAACAGCGTTGATGGCGAGGTTTATGCAATCAAGGATGCCGATATACGCTTTTCCATTCAAAGTATATCAAAGGTGTTTGCGCTGGCAATGTGCTTGGCGGTGAAGGGTGAAACGCTGTGGCAAAGGGTGGGCAAAGAGCCGTCGGGGACGGCGTTTAATTCGCTCGTGCAGCTGGAGGTTGAGCAGGGCGTTCCGCGTAACCCTTTTATAAACGCCGGCGCTTTAGTGCTTGCGGATATTCTGCTGACTTCCTATGAAAATCCCGAGGCGGAGTTTCTTGCTTTCGTGCGTGAGCTTTGTGGCTGCGACACTGTTGACTACAATGATGAGGTGGCTTTGTCGGAGCGTGAGACGGGTTTTCTGAATGCGGCGATAGCGAATTTGTTGAAGTATCACAAGAATATTGAGTGTGACGTGGAGCGTGTTTTACGCTTTTACTTTATGATGTGCTCTATTGAGATGAATTGCAAGGAGTTGGCCCGGGCGTTCTTGGCTTTTGCCGATCACAGAGGGGAGTTCTCTCACGCCGGTGTTGAGTTGACGCGTTCACAAATTAAGCGTATGAATGCGATTATGCAGACTTGTGGTTTTTATGATGAGGCTGGTGAGTTCTCTTATCTTGTGGGATTGCCGGGAAAGAGTGGCGTTGGCGGCGGAATTGCTGCAATATATCCACAACAATATTCTGTTGTGGTGTGGAGCCCGAGGTTGAATAGCAGGGGAAATTCTGTGATGGGGATGAAGGCTCTTGAGATTTTGACAACCGAGACGAATGAGTCTATATTCTGATGAGTGAAAAAATGTTTCTTTTGCAACTTTTTTTGCCATTGGCGGTTTTAATTTGTACCCCGCTGTGGGCTTGATGATAGCTCTTGGGGTGTGTGATAGAGATTGTTTTATTTAAATTTTATATTATGACAATGTTCAAACGTTTTGTAACAGTGGTTGCGGCCTTGATTATGGTGGCAACAGTGGGTTTTGCGCAGGCCGGTGAGTTGCCTAAGGTGTATATTCTTGCTACGGGTGGCACTATTGCCGGTTCGGGTAGTTCGGCAACAAATTCTAATTACACTGCGGGACAGGTTGCTATTGGCACTCTTATTGATGCGGTGCCTGCGATGAAAGATGTTGCTGATATTGAGGGTGAGCAGGTTGTGAATATTGGTTCACAGGATATGAGCAATGCCGTGTGGCTGAAATTGGCTGCAAGGGTTAATGAACTATTGCACCGCAACGACGTTGATGCTGTGGTGATTACTCACGGAACGGATACTATGGAGGAGACTGCGTTCTTCCTGAGTCTTGTGGTGAACAGCGATAAGCCGGTGGTGCTTGTTGGTGCTATGCGTCCGTCGACTGCTATCAGTGCCGATGGTCCTGCAAATCTCTACAATGCTGTGGTTGTTGCAGCTTCGGCAGCCTCAAAAAATAGAGGTGTGCTTGTGTGTATGAATGGCAAGGTGTATGGCGCAGATGACGTTACAAAGACAAATACTACAAGTGTGGAGACTTTTCAGTCGCCTAACGCCGGTGCCGAGGGTTATGTGAATAATGGCGAGGTGTTTTATTACAGACCTGTTGGGGCTGATTGCGAAAAGCGTCTGCACTATGTGCACAAGGGTGCTGTCTACAATGATACTCGTAGCTTGCACTTTGACGTTAGTGGCTTAAAGGAACTGCCTAAGGTTGGAATTGCCTATGGCTACTCTGATGCTGGCCGCGAGGTGGTTGATGCTATGATGGCTAATGGTTACAAGGGTATTGTCTATGCAGGAGTGGGCAATGGTAATATTCACAAAAATGTGTTCCCCGCGCTTGAGGAGGCTCGCAAGAAGGGTATTCTTGTTGTGCGTTCGTCACGTGTGCCAACGGGGGCGACAACGCTTGATGCTGAGGTTGACGATGCAAAATATGGCTTTGTGGCTTCGTGGGGGCTTAACCCACAGAAGGCCCGCATTTTGTTGATGCTTGCGCTTACAAAGACTCACGATTGGAAAAAGATTCAGGAGTATTTTAATAATTTCTAAAATAGTTGTTTATGAAAATGAGAAACACTGCATTTGCGCTGCTTTTGGCGGTGTCAGGTGTTGCTTCGGCGCAGGTAGCTGCTGATGGCGCCTCGATGGGGGAGAACGAAAAGAGCCTTTTTGAGCGCGTTACAAAGATTGAGAAGAAGAGCGAAAAGTTTAGCCTTTATTTCAATATGCATTATGCTTTTGATGCCGATTTTACATCCGGTAATTTTGATCAGGGTGCGTTCAATATGCGTCAGTTCAGAATTGAGGCTAAGGGAAAGATTACTGATTGGCTCTCGTATCGTTGGCGTCAGCGCCTGAACAGGAACAATGATGGTGGTGGTATGATTGATAATTTGCCAAACTCTATCGATTATGCCTGCCTGACGTTTGCTGTGGATAATCATTTCTCAATCAGCGCCGGTAAGCAGTGTGCTGCGTATGGTGGCTTTGAGTATGATTTGAACCCGATTGAGATTTATCGTTATAGTGAGATGATTGAGAATATGAGCAACTTTATGAGCGGTGTGACTTTTACATACGATTTTACACCTAATCAGCAGTTGGCTTTTCAGGTGCTCGATAGTCGCAATGGCTCTATATTGTCTACTTATGGCGATTCTCTCGCGTCGAACAAACTGCCGCTTGTGTACACGCTCAACTGGAATGCTAATATGTTTGATGGTGCTTGGCAGACAAGATGGTCGGCTTCGGTGATGGATGAGGTGAAGGATAAATATATGTATTATGTGGCTATTGGTAACCAGTTTAATTTCTCGCCAAAGTGTAATATGTTTGTCGATTTGATGAGTTCATACGAGGAGATTGACCGAAAGGGTATTATGACTAGAATGTTTGATGGCAAGGAGCTTTTCCGTGGTCACAATATGTACAATACTTTGTATAACTCTTTGGTGGCAAAGGTTAATTGGCGTTTCCACCCAAAATGGAATTTCTTTGCTAAGGGAATGCTTGAGAGCGCGGCAATTTATCGTGGCGAAGATAACTTGACTGAATATACAGGAGCTAAAGAGATTTCCGATGGCAATTATCGTACATCGGTGGGTTATGTGACTGGTGTGGAGTTTTATCCAATGAAGTCGAACCTTCATCTTTTCCTTACTTTTGTTGGACAGACACATCTCTTTACCGAGAGGGCGAAGGCTTTGGGAGAGAGTGATTATTCAACTCAAAGAGTGTCTGTTGGCTTTATTTATCAGTTGCCGGTATTCTAATTTGTGGTTGATATGCTGTTGCAGTTGTTGATTGTTCTGCTTTGTATCATTGTGGGGGCGCGTTTGGGCGGCATCGGACTTGGTGTGATGGGTGGCTTGGGCGTGGCTCTGCTTACGTTTGTTTTTGGGCTGCAGCCTACGTCGCCTCCGGTGGATGTGATGCTTATGATTGCGGCGGTTATTTCGGCGGCGGCCTGTATGCAGGCCGCCGGCGGTCTTGATTATATGGTGAAGGTTGCCGAGCGTTTGTTGCGCAAGCATCCGCAATATATCACTATCCTTGCTCCGCTGGTTACTTATACCTTTACGTTCCTTGCGGGAACGGGGCACGTGGCTTATTCGGTGTTGCCGGTGATTGCCGAGGTGGCTAGGGAGACGAAAATTCGTCCTGAAAGGCCGTTGGGTATTGCTGTGATTGCATCGCAGCAGGCAATAACAGCTTCGCCTATTTCTGCTGCTACGGTGGCTTTGCTTGGATTGTTGGCGGGGTATGATGTTTCTCTGTTTGATATTTTGAAGATTAGCGTACCGGCTACTCTGATTGGTGTGCTTGTGGGGGCTTTTGCGTCGATGAGGGTTGGTAAGGAACTTGTTGATGACCCTGAATATAAACGCCGTCTCGAGGCTGGGGCTATTGTAAAAGAGAGTGTGTCGACTGGTGATGTGCTATCCCAAAAGAGGGCTGTGGCATCGGTGGTGCTGTTTCTTGCGGCAACATTGCTTATTGTTCTTTTTGGCTCTGTTGAGAGTTTGCGTCCGGCATTTGATGGTGTGGCGGTTGGTATGCCGCTTATCATTGAGATGGTGATGCTTGCAACGGCTGCTTTGATTTTGCTGTTGACAAAGACGGATGGAGCAAAAGCGGTGCAGGGCAGTGTCTTTTCGGCCGGTATGCAGGCGGTGGTGGCTATCTTTGGTATTGCTTGGATGGGTGATACTTTTATCAGTGGCAATATTGTTGAGTTAAAAGGTGCTGTTGAGGGAGTGGTGACAGAGATGCCGTGGCTCTTTGGTTTGGCGCTGTTTGTTATGTCTATATTGCTTTATAGTCAGGCGGCTACGGTTCGTGCCATTGTTCCGCTTGGTGTTGCTCTTGCAATATCTCCAATGATGCTTATTGCACTGTTTCCCGCTGTGAACGGTTATTTCTTTATTCCGAACTATCCAACGCTTGTTGCAGCGATTAATTTTGACAGCACGGGCACGACTAGAATTGGCAGATGGGTGCTTAACCACTCGTTTATGCTGCCGGGATTGGTGGCTACTGTGGTTGCCATCGTTGTGGGCTTGTTGTTGATACAGATTTATTAGGGGCTTATTTAAAATTTTATTTTATGGATTTTTTGACTTCAGGAAATATAATTTTCGTTGGTTCGATATTGATTTTCTGCAGTATATTGATTACTAAGGCGGGTGGCCGTTTCGGAATGCCTGCGTTGTTGCTTTTCTTGCTTGCGGGAATGCTCTTTGGATGCGACGGGCTTGGTATACAGTTTAGTAACATTGCGCAAGCGCAGTTTGTGGGAATGGTTGCGCTGTGTGTTATTCTGTTTACGGGTGGTGTGGAGACTCGCCTTGCCGATATAAGACCTGTGCTTGCTCCGGGGTTGACTTTGTCTACCGTGGGTGTGTTGCTGACAACGGCTTTCACCGGTGTGTTTATATACGGAATGTCGTTCTGGGGTGTTTTGTCCTTGGAACTGCCGATGGTGGTGTGCTTTTTGCTTGCGGCGACAATGTCGTCGACCGATTCGGCTTCGGTCTTTAATATTCTTCGTGGAAAGAGTATTAATTTAAAGAATAATCTGCAACCGATGCTTGAGCTTGAGAGTGGAAGTAATGACCCGATGGCGTATATTCTGACTATTGTTCTCATTCAACTCGCGCTCACTCTTTGTGGCGAGGGGGCTTCCGAGGTGCAGACGTCGGTGCTGGTGGTTGATGCCTTGAGGGTGCTTGTGCAACAGTTTGCCTCGGGCGCGATGATTGGCGCGGGAGCGGGCTTTGCTGCATCGTGGTTTATGAACAGGATTAATATTGGCAATATTCCGCTCTATTCGATAATGTTGCTGAGTATTGTATTCTTTACATTCTCATTTGCCGATATGCTTGGTGGTAATGGCTATCTGGCGGTGTATATTGCTGGTATTATTGTTGGCAATAGAAAAATCAAGAATCGCAAGCAGGTGGTGGCTTTCTTTGATGGTATGACGTGGATTATGCAGATTGGAATGTTCTTGTTGCTTGGTTTGTTGGTCGACCCCAGTGAGATGTGGAAGACTGCTCTTGTTGCGTTGCTCGTGGGCGTGTTTATGATGTTTGTGGCTCGCCCGTTGAGTGTGTTTCTTTCGCTTCTGCCGTTTAAGAATATCAGCTTGTCGTCGAAGATTTTTACATCGTGGGTGGGGCTCCGCGGTGCTGTTCCTATTATATTTGCGATGTATCCGGTGGTAGAGAATGTGCCCGGCAGTGATGCTATTTTCAATATTGTGTTCTTTATAACGCTGTTGTCGCTTGTGCTTCAGGGGGCTACTATTGTGTCGGCGGCAAAGAGGCTTAACCTGTTACTGCCTGTTGCTGCTGAACGGCAGTTTGACGTTGAGTTGCCCGAGGAGGCCGGTGAGCAGAGTGAGATTTCTATCACTGAGGAGTTGATTGCAGAGAAGGGAAATACCTTGCAAGCGCTTGCGCTACCGCGTGGAATGCTTGTGATTTTTATTAAGCGAGAGGGTAGGTATATTGTCCCCAATGGTTCGGTTGAACTTTTGCCCGGCGATCAGTTGTTGGTTATTGCAAGTTCCGAGATTGAGTAGCCCGGGGTGAGGGCGTAATTGCTTGTAACGTTGTCTTTTTGATGGCGTATATAATGAACGGGCGCATCAAATGATGCGCCCGTTGTGTTGACAGTCGGCCTGTAAGCCGGGTTCTGTGCCCCTTGCGGGGTGTCTGTCATTCATCTATGCAATGTGTCGCCACATTGCTAAAGCGTTCTACCCTCCGGCTCGGGCGAGCTACCCTCAAACGCCGGTTTACATGAACTTGCAGCCTCCAAGACACACGGCCCGTACATCACTGCACGGCCGGTGGGCTCTTACCCCACCTTCTCACCCTTACCCTTGCGGGCGGTTATTTTCTTCTGCGTTACTCCACCTTCGCAGGTGGCTTTCTGTTAGGAAGTGGAGTGCTCTGCGCTGCCCGGACTTTCCTCCTTTGCCTTGCGGCAACGGCGACAGACCGTCCGACTGTCTTTTCCCTATTTTTAAAGGCAACACAATGGTGTGATGCCGGTTTTTTCAATATTTCTTTTGCAAAGGTAAAGCAAAGCAGGATAATATGCAAGTGCTATATTATCAAGCTTCTTGATTGTGTAAAAATGTTTTAACAAAAATTAACAATAAGAAGCTGTGATATTTTGCTATTGTCGTTCTCTATTGTGGTGTAAAAAGTTAGTACACGACCGGCTTTTGCATTTTTACTTGAATGAAACGTTGACCGGTGGGCAATAGCGTTTTTCTGCTTTAACCGTTATTTGCTTGCTGTAATGTAATATCAAGGTTTGGAGCAGGTGCTTTCTACTTTCACCTGTTTATATATATCACGGTGGTGATTTTTTTGATATAATATTGGTCAATGCCTTTCGTTTTTCGGGTTCTAGTGTGAAAGTCGGTCTTTATTTTATTTATTTTTGTAACCTTTAACGTGTGAAATTTGTATTTAATATAAAGAATACATAATTTCGCGAATTAAAATCGTATCGGAACAAAATGAGGCAATTAAAAATTACCAAAAGTATCACAAACCGCGAGAGCGCATCTCTTGACAAGTATTTGCAGGAAATTGGTCGCGAGGAACTCATCACCGTCGAGGAAGAGGTGGAGTTGGCACAACGAATTAGAAAAGGAGACCGCCGTGCACTTGAGAAATTGACACGTGCTAATTTGCGTTTTGTGGTTTCTGTAGCAAAGCAGTATCAGAACCAAGGCTTGAGCTTGCCCGACTTGATTAATGAGGGTAACTTGGGCTTGATTAAAGCAGCTGAGAAGTTTGACGAGACTCGTGGCTTTAAGTTCATTAGTTATGCTGTTTGGTGGATTAGACAATCTATTTTGCAGGCGCTTGCCGAGCAGGCACGTATTGTGCGCTTGCCTTTGAACCAAGTGGGTTCGTTGAATAAAATAACAAAGGCTTTCTCAAAGTTTGAGCAGGAGAATGAGCGCCGTCCGTCGGCCGAGGAACTTGCCGACCAGCTTGATTTGCCGGTTGACAAGGTTGTTGATTCGTTGAAGGTGTCGGGCAGACACATCTCTGTTGATGCACCTTTTGTAGATGGCGAGGATAACAGTTTGCTCGATGTGTTGGTTAACGATGATTCTCCAATGGCTGATAATCTGCTGGTGAATGAGTCGCTTTCGCGCGAGATTGATCGTGCTCTATCTACACTTACCGACCGTGAAAAGGAGATTATTCAGATGTTCTTTGGTATTGGTATGCAGGAGATGACTCTCGAGGAGATTGGTGACCGCTTTGGTCTTACACGCGAGCGTGTGCGTCAGATTAAAGAGAAGGCTATACGTCGTTTGAAACAAAATCAGCGCAGCAAGTTGCTGAAATCATATCTTGGATGATAAAATGAGCCGCAGCGAAGCGGCTCATTTTTTTTTTAATGTACTCTCTCATTCTAATGTGCCGTTCGTGCTGTCGGCTTTTATATAATCTCTTTTCTTGTTAAAAGTTGTGATAAACTTTTATAAGTGTCGGGATTTCATTACTTTTGCGGATATTTACGTTTTTTTGACTGGTATGAAAAAGATTGTTTCTATATTTTTTGCTTTGTGCTTGGTGTTGCCGTGTGTAGCTTTTGCTAAGGACGGAGAAAAAAAGGAGGGTAAAAAGAAAATTGACAAAGAGGTGTATGTTTGGGGTGTTTCGCTCTCATTCTCTGACTCTGTGGTGTATTTTACCGAAATTCAGCACGTTGAGGGGGCTGTACTTGAGAATGATTTTTTGCCCAATCGCCATATGTATTCTTATGAACTGAAGGATTATATGAGCTACGAGGAGGGAAAACCCGGCAGAACATCGTTCATATATTTCTCGGAAAAACGTTCAAAACTTGAAAAAAAGGAGCAGAAGGTGAAAAAAAGGCTTGTTGAGCGTCAGGGAAAGACTGTGCGCTATCTTGGCGATAAATTTAAATTTACAAAGCATTGATAATGCCGTATCGTCCAGTCTGCTTTATTCTATTTTTTCTGTCTTTTGCCCTTTGGTCGTGTTGCGATGAGCCTCCGACTGGTGGGGCTGATGAACCGGTGTTGCAAAAAGGTGATACGGCTGTGCGTACACTGGTCGTTTATATGATGGCCGAAAATAGATTGGCCAGTTTTGCTTCTTCGGATATTGATGAGGTGAAAAAGGGGGCGGTTTCTGTTCCGTCTGATTGTCGTCTCTTTGTCTTTGTTGACGACTGTCAAAATCCTTGTGTTTTTCAATTTTATAATCGTAAAGGAAATGGTGTAAAGGAGCTTGTTTACTCTTTTACAAATGATTTTTGTTCTAGCGACACGGCTGCGTTGGGCAGAGTTTTAGGGGATTTACTCGATGACTATCCAACGAATGTTCTTGACCTTGTGCTGTGGTCGCACGGCGATGGGTGGTTGCGCGATAATGCAAGGAGTGCTGCGCCTATGCGTTCTATAGGCGTTGATAATGGCAAGAATAATTATTACAGTGATTTAACAACAAGGACTATTGAGATTGAGGAATTGGCTGCTCTGCTCGCCGGGTTGCCGGTGAAGGTGGAGAGGTTGATGTTTGATGCTTGCTTTATGCAAAGTGTTGAGGTTGCTTACGCTTTGCGCAATGCTGTAAAGTGGGTAATTGCGTCTCCTGCCGAAATACCGGGGCCGGGAGCTCCGTATGAGACTCTTGTGGGGGCGTTTTTTGCTTCGGATGGAGTGACGGATATTCTAGATTATTATAAGGTGGCTTACGATGGTGAACCTAATGGTGTTGTGTTGTCGGCTGCGTATATGCCGGCGATGCAGGGGCTTGCCGATGCTACTTATTCAAATGTTGTCACATATTTTAATGTCAATAAAACACGCGAATATGCAGATGTCTTTGCCTATTTGCCGGGTGGGGCGCAGGGGCTTTATAGTGTGTTGCCTTGTTTTTACGATGCTAATGCAGTGATGAAAAAGTATCTTTCTGCGGTGGAGTATGAGGCGTGGAAAAGGGCTTTTGATGCTGCTGTTCCTTTTGTGGTGAATAATAGTAATTGGTATTCGGCTTATAAGAATGATAGTATTTCTGTCGACACGCAATTGTGCAGTGGGCTTTCAATGTATATGCCACAAAAGACAAGCCGTTATACTGCTTTGAACTCTGATTTTACCTTTACCGAGTGGTTTGGTGCTGCCGGATGGGGCGCTGCCGGATGGTAATTTGTTAGAACTGCACGTGGAATTGTATGCGTATGCCCCATTTTTCAATGCCGGGGAGGTTGCGGTAGGTGAGTCGTCTAACATAATCGACGCGTAATACTTTAAAGATATTTTCTATTCCCACGCCAATCTCCATATATGGCATTGTGCCAAGATAGTGATATTCGTCATTCTCGTATGGGAACTTGAAAAGGTCTCCGGTGTTCAGTGGGTCGGGGCGGTTCTTTTTGCTAAGGTGCCCGAACATTCCTCGGAACGATATTACCTCGCGCCAATTGAGCTTGCGTATCAGTGGTAGGCGGTTGAAAAGCAAACCGTTCATATTATATGTCAGGTCCCACGAAGCATATTCGTCGTTAAAGAACTCCATTGCATTCATCAGCGAGTAGGATTCGCGCTGAATGGTATATGAGAGGTTGGCATTGGGGATTATCAGCATTGGGAACGGTACTTTGTTCCACACTTTTCCGGCTTTTATGATGCAGTCGGTGTAGCCGAACGCTGAGAACCAGAAACGTTTATAAAAACCAAACTCTGTGTGGTGGTAGTTGAATTCGCTGCCTAATATCCCTTTGATGCCTATTCTGTGAGAGAGGGTGAACACTGGGTGCTCGGGGGTTACTGAGTGGCGGTTCCACTTGCTTTGTATGAATTTCTCTTTGGGTGCATAGCGCAGGCCAATCTCAATTTCGGAGCGGGTGACGTCGTTCACAAATGTGCTTGTGGTTGTGGTGTCGATGGTGGTAGTGCGTTCAAATGGTATGAAACGGCTTGCAATGTCCACTCTGTTGCGCAGTGTTACGTCGAATGAGAAGTGATTGTAAAATTCTTTTGTATATGTCAGCTCGGCCTTGCGTACATAGCCTATTTTGTTGTCGGCTTGTCGTTTGAGGCTTATGAAAAGATTGTCTTTGTTGGTGTATAGGTAGTTTTGACCATACTGATAGATGTCGTTCTCGTAGCGCAGGCGCAAGGAGTGAATGGGAAATTCATTGGGGTGCTCTTTTTTCTTTTTGAAAGAGTATTCCAGCTCGCCCATATATTTCCATTTGTTATCGCCAAAGCCGTAAGCAACATAAAAATTTCCGAAAATGTGAGGGTTAAGGTAGGCCGATGTCATTGCACCGGTGCGTAGTCGCCAGCCCTCGAGCCCGTTGTGGCTGATGGTGGTGTTTACCGGGCCGTAGAAGAGTGGTGGGTTTACTTTTCTTATGGGGACCCAGCCTGTGAAGAGAAATGATACGCATTTCTCGGTCCAGTAGTATAGAGGATTGGCGCGGAGGGCTTTTATCATATCGCCAACAGAGCGCTCTTTGCGACTCACTTCGTTGAAACCATATTGGCTCCAATATTCATCGCTTTTGTTCATTGAGTTGTCATCTTCGACGACGTCGGCCGGGTTGCTGAGTATGCGCTGGGCAAATTCGTTGCTCTGGAAATTGTGCTCTCGGTACACAACCTCGCGGTTGGCATAAAAGCCTGTGACGGCATTTATAATCTTCAATTCGGCGGTGAGTCTCTCTGCGGTCAGTATTCGTGTGCCATCGGCTGTGCGTTGAAAATCCTGCTTGATGTTCAGATTGTCAACGAAGTTCATATTTATCTCGTGTGGCACGTTCATCTCCACCGATTTAATGAATAGCGTGGTGTCGTTGGTCACGTATATGTGTCCTGTGAAGCCAAAGGATTCAACGTTGAAGGGGGTGAATGCAAGGTCTATGCAGCTGTCGCCATCTATCTGAATGGTGTCCATTATGTAATAACGATAGAATGTGGTGCCTAGCTTTGAGAGAGGGCTCACAAATTTGCTGCTAAAAATAGAGATGTTGTCCTGAAATATATCGACATCTTTAAACACCTCTTCATATAGCGCCTCAATTTCGCCGGTGGAGAATACATCATCGATACCATTGCGTCGACGTGCTTTTACGTGGCGTCTGCTGCGCTTGGGCTTGTTCTGGTAATAGTCGGTGGCTATTAATTCGCGCGCCGAGATGTGCAGAATAGGCTTTCCTGATATGTGGGAGGTGTCGATATAATTCTCTATGAATTTGAATTTTTTGCCAAAAGGGTTGCCCTTCTCGGTATTGAAGTCGTTGAGTGCAATGTTTAGCTTTTCGTGTCTTTCGCAACTATAAAAATCCTTGTTAAATGGCGAATTGTTGTCGCGGCGCTCAATAATTTTGCGCACTAATGCCACGGCGGGGTTGTTTTTTTTGCTATAACGCTCGCGCTTGGGTTTAATGACAACCTCCGGCAAATCATAATCGGCTGGTTTAAGGTTGATTTTTAGTGGCATTGCAGTCTTGACATTGATAATTATTGCCTGCTCGTTGTATCCCAAACTAGAGACAATCAGTGTATCGCTTTCGATGGCTGAGTAGAAAGAGAAATTGCCTTTGCTATCGCTGCTGCTGCCGTTAGCAGTGTTTTTTATTCTCACCGACACATAAGGTATTGCTTTTTTTGTCGAAGCGTCAAGGATTTTGCCGTGTATCCTAACCTTATCATCAGCGCCCTGAGCCAACAAAGTAGCAGGGGTAATAAGGATTAATAGTATATATAATAGGTATACGACTCTTTTTTTCATTATTATTATTTGCTTGCGACAAAACGCTCTGATGCATTATAGAAAATGTAATTGCAAAAGTACTCAAAAATATGCGATTGACTACTTTTTTTGTTCATTTTTATGATTTTTGCTCTTTTTATTATGGTTTTTTAACCGATTTTTATAGCGGCAAAAGAACATAAGTGTTAAAACTATTACAACAGATATTTTTTTTATTTTGTTTGATGTTTTTTTCTCTATTTATAAGTTGTTGAAAATTAGAGACCTTTTAAAAAAGTTAAAAAAATGTTGTATTTTTCTTCTCAAAAAGTTTGTCAGTTTAAAAAATCGCCTTACCTTTGCACTCGCTTTCGGCAAGTAACGCGGTAACGCGGCCCGTGTCGATAAGCACGATAGATCCTTGACAACATTCCATTACAGACAAGCAGTACAACCTTGC
>JAZRMQ010000052.1:0-60222 GCA_045647745.1 Bacteroidaceae bacterium
TATAAACAATATAAAATATATAAGACGATGAAAAGAACATTCCAACCCTCTAACAGAAAGAGAAAGAACAAGCACGGTTTCCGTGAGAGAATGGCTACAAAGAATGGCCGTCGCGTATTGGCAGCTCGTCGCGCAAAGGGACGTGCAAAGTTGACCGTTTCAGACGAGTACAACGGCAAGAAGAAGTAATTGCAATACAGGCCTTGCGCCTGTCGAAATAAGTTTGCAAACTCAAAGCGGTGAACATTACTGTTCACCGCTTTGAGTTTTATAGTCTATCAAAGATTGAAATTTTTCAAAGTGAAGCCTATTGTTTTTACCCCCCAGAGGGCTATTTTCCGGTTTCCCGAAATTTGGGAGATTATCAAAGGAGGGGTAAACCGCGTAAATTCTCATTCTGCCATCATAAGTAACAGCAAAAAAATAACGCGGACCTTGAAGGTTCGCGTTATTTTTTATTATCCCAATATTGGATTATTCGTAATACTCAGTAATTGTGTATGTCTCGTACATTGGACTCCAACCACCACTTATAGCCGGTACATAGAACTGGAATGCAAAATAGAAAGTATTGGTTTCTGCATCATACAGATTTGCTTCTTCTACAGGATACGCAACAATAGGTGCACCAGGTTGATAGAGGACGCCTGTATTGAATACAGATTCTGTCATTTCAAACTCCATAGTCTCAGGATCTGTAATTCTAAAAGTCACCTTACTTGGGCCCCATATATTTGAAAGACGGTATACATCAAGAATTGAAGAGTATTCAAGTTCCTGATCAAATGATTCACCACCCCACAAAGCAGACAAGGTATAAACACCTTTTGCACAAGGAACATAATCCTCCTTCAAGAATGTGATAGGGAGCACTGAGAAATCATCAACATTATAAGGATTCACATAACTCTCATCAATGCTAATCTCCAAGTAATAATTCTTGAATAGATCCATATTTGGTGACACTGCAATCTCCAAGAGAGCCTGTTTTTCACCTGCGGCAAAAGTCACAGATGTGGGAAGTGACAAGATCTCCAAATCACCCTTGACATTCAAAGGGAGTGTCAACTCATTTTCAACATCGTCACGCTCCACAACAACCTGATAAACAGAATCTGTCAACGCCAATATAACATTTGAAGCCGATGAAGCAGCAAATCGATAAGCGCTTGTTTCAGCACTGGGCTGAGCCGGAGTATACTCCTCGCTCTCTGTACAAGCGCTAAAAAGCGCAAGTACAGCAAAGAGAGCAATATAACCTATGTTAAATAACTTTTTCATAATCGTTACCATTTAAATTTTATTATTATTCACTCCAAACTTCGTATTTATCCGATGGGTCTGGATTCTCAAAGCCCATCAAGCCCTCATTGTTACGCTCCTCGGTAACAACAATACATAAGTTCATCCAAGCGGGACGACCATAAGTATTGAAACGTGCTGTAGACTTGAAGTTTGTACCAACATAACCACGATTTACAGACATATTAAGGCGCTTGATATCAAAGAAAGTCTGACCCTCACCCCAAAGTTCAACGCGCTTTTGGAATACAATTTCGTCGATTGCGTCAGCTGTTGCAGGGAATGTATAAGCTTCGTCACGATATGTTGTCATAAAGTCCTCAAGGAGTGCAACACCTTCACCTGCAGCAAGGTGCTCAGCAGCCTCAGCCTCAATGAAATACATCTCCTCAACACGCATCAAAGGATAAGCAGATGCTGAACCTACAGAAGATTCTTTTCCATTACCTGCATTAGGACGGAACTTCAAAGAGCCATAGGTTGGAATCTTTTTTGCGTGTTCAAGATCTACGTATGCCTCAGAGCCTGAAAGTGGGTGACCGGCGGGAGCCTTGAACATCTGCTTACGGAAGTCTGTATCGTTCAAGCGGTTATACATTTTGGCATCAATCATATTCATTGGACCGGCACCGGCATAACCATACACAGCTTCATTACTTGCCCAAGCAGTCCAGTTAAGGATACCGGTCTGAACAACATCCTCTTCCTTAACCATCTGTGAGCCCCACATCCACTTGTTCAACTGGTTGAAACCAGACTGATGATTGATGCAGGCTGTTGAATCCATTGGTTCAACAGAAGTCTCATCAATTGCAAGACGAGCATACTTCTTTGCATTTGCATAGTCACCGAGCCACATATAGCAGCGCGCCTTCAAACCATACACTACGTCAAGGTGAGGAAGTGTCTTCTCTGCAATATCAAGATATGGGATGTTCTTCTCGGCGCTGTCAAGGTCGGCAAGGATAAACTCAGCCATTACATCGCGAGAAACACGTGGGTTGTTACGAGCCTCCTCCTCTGTGATTGTCTCACGCACAATGGGTACAGTAAGATTCAATACATCGTTGCCCGAAGCATTGATACTGCTGGTAACATCATTTGGCAAGAACTCGAACATCTGCGCCATATCAAGATATGTCATTGCGCGGAACGCCTGAGCTGCACCCAAGTAGCCCAACAATGGCTCTGTTGCTGTAGCAGGATCAATAGCCTTGATTACATTGTTCTCAGTCTGAACAAGTTTCCAGTAGTAGTACCATATAAACTGTGAGAAGATATATGTGTTACCCTGATACTTGTTTATCTGCCAATAGTTATACTGGTCATATGTATGTGAAACAACAGCAAAGTCACCGGTCATCACGTCACGGATGTGCATAATTGAACCATAACCCCAGTCATAATGAGTCTCTACATAAGAGCCATACTTGTTAAGGTAAGCAGGCATAGCCCAAAGAAGAGCCTCTGTTGCCTTAGCCGATGATGTAACCTGATCCTCGGTAATAAGATTCGTTGGAAAAGTCTCATCGATACAACTTGTTGTGGTGAACAAACTTGATGCGCAGACAACTCCTACGAATAATTTTGTTATAATATTCTTCATAATAATCTGTCTTTAATTAGTTTAGAAAGTTAATGTCACACCACCTGAGATTGTACGGATTGGAGAGTAGTATGCGTTAGATGCACCACCACTGATGCTCTGACGTGAGTCAAGACCCTTGCGCTGTGACCAGTAGCAGATGTTATCAGCTGCCAAGTAAACGCGCAAGCTCTCAATACCGGCCTTCTTTGTAACCAATCTTGGCAAAGTGTAGCCAAAGTTGATGTTATTGAGGCTCAAGTAAGAAGCGTCGGTCAAGAAGCGGTCAGAAGAACCGTTAGTATACTGTTCACCATACTGCATACGTGGCAAGTCTGTACGGTTTGTTGGTGTCCAAGAGTTCAACATATCTCTGTGGATATTATAACCACGATTGTTACCGCTCATCATAGAAGCATAGTCACCATCGTAAACCTGTCCACCAATCTGGTATGAGAAGTCAACTGACAAATCGAAGCCCTTCCAAGTCAAAGATGTGCTGAAACCACCATATGCATCGGGCAAAGCTGTACCACAAAGGTATTCGTCAGCACTATCATAATCTGTTGTAGTCTTCATAATTGAATTGCCTTCAGCATCCTCAGCGTTGTAGTACCACATTGACTCACCGTTCTCGTTGATACCGGCATACTTCTTCAAGTGGAAAGTATAAAGTGAGCAACCCTCACCAAAGAACTGGTTACCGCTTGTGTAACCGCTAAAGCCGTCAACATCGTATGTTTTCTTCTCCTCGGGCATATAAGTAATCTTGTTCTTGTAAGAGGTCAAGTTCAAGTTAATGTTCCACTCGAAATCCTTAGTCTTGACAGGTGTGGTTCTGAGTTCAACCTCAACACCACGGTTTCTCATATCACCGATATTGTCGGTGTATGATGTGTAACCATAAGTTGCAGGCAAAGAGAAAGAGTAGAGCATATCGTATGTCATACGGTTAAAGTACTCGATTGTACCACCGAGACGACCATTAAAGAGCTCAAAGTCAACACCGACATTGAAGTTACCCTGTGTCTCCCAAGTAATATCCTTGTTACCAAGAGCGTAAGGTACAGCCGCAGGCATACCATTGGTATTGACGATTTCGTAACGTGTAGCATAGAGGAAATTACCAATCTGGTCGTTACCCTGCTCACCGTAAGAAGCCTTAACCTTCAACATATTAACCCAGTTAGCCTTGAAGAAGCCCTCCTTGCAGATGTCCCAAGCTGCTGAAGCAGACCAGAAATCACCCCAACGGTTATCCGGGTGGAAACGTGAAGATGCATCACGACGATAAGACGCCTGAACGTAGTATCTGTTGTCATAGTCGTACATTGCACGGCCAAAGTAACCCTCGGTATTGTAGTCAGTTGTGTATGAACTGCCGCCATCGTCAATGATAGCACCTGCAAGTTCGTGGTTATTCGGGTCAAACATACCCTTCTTTGTTGCAGACAATGTGTAGTACTTATTTCTATAAGACTCGTGACCCAACATTAACGATACGTTGTTGCTACCAAATGACTGGTCGTAGTTCAACAACTGCTGGTGGTTCCAAGAGATTGTACGAGTATGTTCCTTTGTAACAATACCATTAGATGTAGCATACTGTCCATAGAAAGGATTGGTTGTTGATGTACCACGGCTCTCAGCAACGTAAACGCCACTGTTCCAAGTAAACTTGAAGTGCTTGAGGAAAGAAATCTCAGCAAAGCCGTTTGCATTGAATGCATTACCCTCTGAATAGTTTGCATCGAGCTGATTCTGCAAATATGGGTTAGCAGAACCAAGAGCAGGACGTACCAAACCTGCATTATCCTCGTCACCAAAGTCGTGACGGATAAAACCGTTGTTATCTACCAGTTTGTTACCCTTAGCATCGCGGATGTAGATAGGATAGATAGGAGCGACATTAGATGCAAAAGCAAAAATAGAACCAGAAGAACTACCATCACCATCACCACCAACAGCATCCTTCTCGGTGTGTGTATAAGCAGTGTTTGCACCAACCTTCAACCATTTCTTCACCTTGTATTCAGCCTTCAAACGAGCAGTCAAACGCTCATAGTTTGAAGCGATTGTGATACCCTCGTTGTTGAGGTAGTTTACTGATGTGTAGAAAGATGATTTGTCGTTACCGGCAGAAACGCTCAAGTTGTACTCCTGACGGAGGCTGTTGTGATAAGCCTCGTCGAGCCAATTGTCGGGAGTGATAAGGTAATCCTGACCACCATAAGTTACCACATTACCAAGTTTTGCATTTGGGTTCAACTTACCGTTTGCACCAATCAAATACTCACCAGCAGGAACATTGAACACATTGTATCCAAGACCAACCTCCTCATCGTCAATAATGCTTGCATTTACCCAATGGTGAGCTGCTACTGGATCTTTTCCAAGTGTGTTTACAGCGTAGTTCTTCAAAGCGCCATAATATGCCTCGTAATACTCAGCAGGATTTTTGATGTAATCATACTCCTGAGCTGCGCGCTGGTTAGAACCCCACTTAGCGTCGAATGTTACGCGTGCAGAACCGGCAGAACCCTTCTTTGTAGTAACGATGATGACACCATTAGCACCACGCGCACCATACAATGCTGTAGCAGCAGCATCCTTCAACACAGTCATAGACTCAATGTCCTGATTGTTGATGTTGTTCAAACTGCCATCGTAAGGAGCTCCATCAAGAATAATCAATGGCTCGTTACCAGCACTGATAGAAGAGATACCACGGATGCGGATTGAAGGTGAAGTACCGGGCTGACCTGAAGCTGCGTGCAACTGCACACCGGCCATCTTACCGGTCAACGCCGCTACAGGGTTGGTTACCTGAGCCTTACCAATCTCCTCAGATTTAACGACCGCAGCCGAACCTGAGAAAGCAGATTTCTTTGCTGTACCATAAGCAATAACCATCACCTCATCGAGTGAAACGCCATCCTCAACAAGCACAATACGCATAGGCTTGTTGCGAAGGATTTTCACCTCCTGTGTTGTCATACCAACGTATGATACACGAAGAGTTGTAGCTGTTGCAGGCACATTTTCAATTGTAAAATTACCATCCATATCTGTGCCGGCACCCACTGAAGTACCAACAACGAATACAGAGGCTCCGAAAACAGGCTCTCCGTCTGCCTCCGAGTAAACTTTACCCGTGATGGTTGCGGTCTGAGCTGCTGCCATACCGATACCCATAAGGATAAAGGTCAATAGAAATAGCACTCTTTTCATAATAATGAATGAATTTAAGTTAATAAAAATAATGAATTTGTGTCTTTTTGTAAACTTCACCTCCAATTAACAGGAAATGAATGGCGCGAAAATACAACTTTTTATATAAAGTTTAAAATAAGTTAAGCACTTTTTTTCAACAAAAGTGTTATTTTTTTATTAAAATGACGATTTTTCACACTTTTTGCTCATTTATGTTCATTATGTGCAATCAACCCTTAACCCCATTTAAGCGTGGATTTTGTTTCGCCAAAGCATAAACAACGGAGATATCATCTTGATTTTCAACAATATAATAGAAAATAATTCAAAAAAAATAACATTTTTACAAAAAGTTAGTCAAAATGCGCAAACAAAAACTTTGAGATACTTTTAAAATCATTTTAGTTTTCAACACTTTTTAACAATAAGAGTTAAAAGAGTGATAAGAAATAAAAGCAAGCGCAAAAAGAGAAGAGCCCCGGCAAGGCGACAACTCAAGAACGAGCAACGGGGGCTTATATAATTATATATAATGTACGCGCGAGAGTGAAAGAATTTATTTCAGCAAAAAACGCATCACAGCACCCATCAGTTTGGCACGTTGCAGGCTGTTTTGCACAGCCTCAAAAGGAAAGCTCGTAGAAAGGGTGCGATAGCCATCGCCCGAATAGGCAACACCGGCACTCTCCTTGCAATCGGCAAAGACAAAAGAGACAAAAGCGTCGTCGAGCGGAACAAGAATATCGGGGCGCGAAACTGCATAACACTCTTCGTTCACACCACGCTGTATTGTCAATTGCAATCCCGAGCCCGCAATAACATTATCGGCAAGATTAGTTACCGAACCGCCACAATCAAAATGCAGCAGAGAACGAATAAAATCCCTATCGGCATCACTGCCCTGCATATCACTTGCAATAAAAGCTCCGCTGACAAATAAATTTCCGCCACCACGGCAAAAAGCAGTCAATTTCTCCTGCAACCCTGCCGGGAAAGCCTTATAGGGCATATTATAGTGCAATAAAGAGCCGCTACCGCCCTGTTTTTCAACACCAAGAATGAGGTCGACAACTGAATATTCCGCCAAGTCAACAACCGCATCAATCACAGCCTCGCTGCCACACGACAAAAAGCTGATATCATTGGCAGCCAACGCCTCGCCGTGAACACGCGGATAGTTAAACGCATTACCGGCAACCAACAGCCCCTCATATTCACTGCCACTCAATCCCAGCCCATTCTCGACACTGATATTTTCGCGCAAAAAATCGAGCTGACGGCCACAATACTCAGGAGTGCGCACATAAGGCACACCGGGGTCAAGGTCGAGGTCAAAGCCAACGTGAGTGTCGGTAAAAAGTGTGTCAGGGCCACTCAAACGATGAAAGCCGTTAACCACCAACACTCTACCCTTTTCGTTTTTAGCAAGATAGAGAGACAATTCCTCCGAGGGCAAACTGCAACCGCCATCGTTGAGCGCAGCAACCTTAAAGCTATACATCACCCCCTTTTCAACAGCAACAGAGCAACGAGCATCACTCACCACTGTACCATTATCATAGCCCGCACCATCAACACTTTTATACACAATATACTTTTGAGGCCTAGCCGTTGGCTCAAGAATATCCTCAACAGGCCGCCAAGAGAGTTCAACCATCTTATCATCCTTTGACATTGACATTGCAAAGTGACTCACAGGCAAAGGTTGAACGACATAATCAAGCCCACGCACGTAGCACAGATGCTTGAGCAACGCCTTATAGACCGAGCGTGCCAAAGTGAATTTAAAATCAGGGTCGTGCCCATAGAGCATATCCATAAAATTCTGATGCGACAACGACTCAAAAATAACCGATGGAATATAGGGCACACGTGTCTCGCCGTAGTTGCGGTCGAGAATACCGCGCACCGGCCAACGCACACCATAGCGCGCCGAGATATCATCCTGCACACTGTTCAAAAGAAAAGAGACTGCATCGCGCGACATTTGACGTGAAAGCCCAGTCTCGAGCGTATCGCCATTAAACTCGGTGGTAACAACACCCAAAGAGCCAACAACGCTGTCCACAAGCGAAATTCCCGCATCGGAGTGAAAGCCGAACGACAACTCCAAAGGCACATTCAACCCTGCTGTATCGGGATTATAGACCGAGCCTCCGGCGAGGTAGTTGACAGCATTAGGGCGCGAGATAACATCGTCGCGATAATCGGCCTCGCCCTTATACGCCGAATACACCTCATAAGGAAATCCGCTTGTCTGCAAATTATAACGAGCCCCCTCGAGATAGCGAGGCAAGCCACTCAGCTGCTTGCCCGGACCACGAGCCACATTACCCACTCCGCCACCAAAGCGCACAGCATCGGCACTAACCACACCATCGTGACGGCTATAATTAGAGAGCATCACTCCCTGTTCCTTATCGTAGCCTTTATTAAAATGGAAAGTGCCAAGATAAGCCCAAGTGCTGCCACCCATTGTCTGGTTTACCTCAAAAGTTGTTTCGCCACCACTATGGCAAACAGTGTACCGAGCATCGGAGACAGAATTTTCAAATGTCTCATAAGCCACATAAACTGCATATTCGCCGGTGGCAGGAATTTCGGGGCGCCACATTACCGTCGAGAGACGTTTCTTGTTCTGGGTAGACTGCACGCAACGCGAAGAGCCCATTGAGAAAGGGTCGTCGAGGTCGAAATAAACCTCTTTTAACGGCGCATAGCCGTTGGCACGGGTTTTCCAACGATGGTCGCGGACATCGTGCTCGATATAACGCGATTTTCCACTGCGTCCTTTGTCATTATCCACAATCACACAATTAGGCTGCCAATCGCGCTCACGAGGCGTGTAGACAACTGCACCCGCATTTTCGAGCATCGGCATCAGAAAGGGCACAACTATGGATTGGGTGAATAAATCCTCGGTGGTGCAATAGAGCGACGGGCGCTGCCATTTCCAATAATCTCCATCGGCATAATAGTAGCGACCGTGACTTTGCCACAAGGCCAAATGACGGCCGTCGAGCCCCGAAGAGACCTCAAAAGGGCGGGAACTGTTTTTCACCCACGGAGCACCCTGATAACAGATATCATCCCACAGGCGCAAGCTATCAACATCCGCGCTATCGCGGTATATATTGGGCACACGTTCTTCAATGGTGCGCCCCTTATAAACGACCTCAACCTTATATTTGCGATACTTTTTTGGCAGTATTTCGCGTATATCTTTGTAAATTTTATCTACCACCTCAGGGGTAAAAGCCTGCCCGGCAAAAGCCTCGTTTGCATATATCACAATCTTCTTTGCCTTGGCATTGACAACAATATTATTCTTTCGGCGGTCGAGTGCCGAAAATTTTAGCGTTGTTCTATCCGAGGTGTAGCTCTTAAAATACTCCGACAAGGCACGAGAAATAGTTTTGTCGACACTTTGTGCCGACAAAACCGATATTCCTAAAAGGCAAAAAATTATTGCCCAAAAGTGCCTTAGCATAGGAGAAAAATGCCGTTTTTATTTAGCTGCAAGCTTGCCAATCTCCTCGAGCAACGCCTTTGCATCGGCATTGAAAGAGTCGCAAAGAGTGTTAAAATATTTCTTTGCCGGCATACCCGGTTCAACGTGGCTAACGCGTGCGATATATTCGTTATTAAGGCTGAAAATTTTATTGAACAATGCCACCCAAGCACCAGTGTCGCCCTGTGCATCGTACGAGAGCAAAAATGCCTCGGTTGCCAACTCATCAACAACAAATGTAATCACCTTTTTGAGATTTTTTCTACTTGCCATAATAATTTTGGTTTAGTTAATTTATTAAGTTAAAGGGATTATCCCACCTGCGACAAAAGGCGCTCAGCCTTGCCCGGTACAACAAATCCGCAACACCCTTTCAAGGGATATCAGATGTAAAGATAATGTTTTCTATCGATATAAACAACAGCTACCGGCAAAAACAATATATTTTAGTTTATAATGAATAAAAAACTGTAAAGCACTTTTAAAATTCATAAAAAAAAGCGAAATTTGCCAAGAATTAGAATTCTCAACAAACTTTTAAAAAATATGAAAATTAGCGCATTGCAAAAAGCAAGGGCTGCTTATCAGCCTAAACTTCCCGTAGCATTGACCGGGACTGTAAAATTGTGTGAGGGTGCTGCAACTGAGTCAGTGGCAGACCAAGAGGCTATCAAGGCTATGTTCCCCAACACTTATGGCTTGCCCATCGTTACATTCGAGAAGGGTGGCGAAGCTAAAGAGTACCCCGCAATCAATGTAGGTGTTATTCTCTCGGGCGGACAGGCTCCCGGCGGACACAACGTTATCGCAGGTTTGTTCGACGGCGTAAAGAAGCTCAACCCCAACAGCCGCCTCTATGGTTTCCTTATGGGCCCCGGCGGTTTGGTTGACCACAAATATATGGAGATTACAGCCGAGATTATGGACGAGTACCGCAACACCGGCGGTTTTGACATCATTGGTTCAGGCCGTACAAAGCTCGAAAAGACAGAGCAGTTTGACAAAGGTCTTGAGATTATCAAGCAGCTTGACATCAAGGCTCTTGTAATCATTGGCGGTGACGACTCCAACACAAATGCTTGCGTGCTCGCTGAGTACTATGCAGCAAAGAACACTGGCGTTCAGGTTATCGGCTGTCCAAAGACTATCGACGGCGACTTGAAGAACGCTTACATTGAGACCTCTTTCGGTTTCGACACTGCTTGCAAGGTTTATTCAGAGGTTATCGGCAACATTCAGCGCGACTGTAACTCAGCACAGAAATACTGGCACTTCATCAAATTGATGGGCCGTTCAGCATCTCACATTGCCCTTGAGTGCGCATTGCAGACACAGCCTAACTACTGTATCATCTCGGAGGAGGTTGAGCAGAAGGCTCTTTCACTCGACAACATTGTTACATCTATCGCACAGGCTGTAGCTGACCGTGCTGCTGCCGGCAACAACTTTGGTACAGTCCTCATCCCAGAGGGCCTTATCGAGTTTGTTCCTGCAATGAAGGCTCTCATCGCCGAGCTCAATGACCTTTTGGCTCACAAGGGCGAGGAGTACAACGCAGTAGCTCCCGAGGAGCAGCGTCAGTACATCATCAACCAGCTCTCAAGCGACAACGCTGCTGTTTATGCAAGCCTCCCCGCAGGTGTTGCACGCCAGTTGACAATGGACCGCGACCCACACGGCAACGTTCAGGTGTCACTCATCGAGACAGAGAAGTTGCTATCGGAGATGGTTGCCAACAAGCTCGCTGCTTGGAAGGCCGAAGGCAAGTACACAGGCAAGTTCAATGCACAGCACCACTTCTTTGGCTACGAAGGCCGTTGCGCCGCTCCATCGAACTACGATGCTGACTACTGCTACGCTCTTGGTTACAACGCATCACAGCTCATCGCTGCCGGCAAAACAGGTTATATGTCATCAGTTCGCAACACAACAGCTCCTGCAGCCGAGTGGGTTGCCGGTGGTATCCCCATCACAATGATGATGAATATGGAGCGTCGTCACGGCGAGATGAAGCCTGTTATTCAGAAGGCTCTCGTTGACCTCAACGGTGCACCATTCAAGACTTTTGCAGCAAACAGAGAGTTGTGGGCAAAAGAGACCTGCTATGTTTATCCCGGTCCAATCCAGTACTTCGGCCCATCTGAGGTATGCGACCAGACAACTAAGACTTTGGCTCTTGAGCAGCAGAAGTAAGAAAACAGCTTGATGGCAAAAGCCAAAAAGATATCTAACACAAGGAAGGTCGGCGGACAGAAGCGAAATTCAGCCCGCCGACCCTCTTCTACACGCAAGAAACAGCGTGTTATGGCAACGTGGAAATATGTAACGATTGCCACGCTTGTCACAATAGGCGTATTATTACTCGCCTACCGTCCTTTATTGCGCCCTGCGTTCAACCGCTTCACCACCTGCAACGGACACAAAATTTATGGTGCCTGCATCCCCAAAGGCTACTCGGTATATGGCATTGACGTATCTCACCACCAAGGAGATATTAATTGGAAAAGACTCAAAAAGGGCAACCCCGACGAGCCACCCATCAGCTTTGTCTACATCAAAGCCACCGAGGGTTGCAACCACAGCGACACACGTTTTGAAAAAAATTGGAGAGAAGCCAAGAATAATGGTTTCCTGCGCGGTGCCTATCACTATTTTGGCAATAAATCATCGGGCGAAAAGCAGGCAAAGAACTTTATAAACAAAGTCAAGCTCGAGCCGGGCGACCTGCCACCAATGGTAGACGTTGAAGAGATGCCCAAAGATGCTGTGGCATACCGGGAGGAGCTAAAAAAGTTCATCACAATCCTCGAGGAGCACTACAAGGTGAAACCGATAATATACACCTACAAAAAATTTCACGAGCGACACATCGACAACGCTCATTTCACCGGCTACCCCTTATGGATTGCCCGATACAATGCCCTCCACCCGGGAATTGACAACGAGTGGATTATTTGGCAATGTACCGAGAATGGCAAGCTGCCGGGCATCAGCCACAAGGTGGACATCAACATTTTCAACGGCGACCTTGCCAATTTGGAGAGTTACAAACTAAAGTAACTCAACGTGCTTTGCGCTCAAAAAGCAACGCTTCGGCCTTTTCCTTATTCGATTTAAACGAGAACTCTTTGAGAATTACCTCGCGTGCTCTTTTATTCCTATCCAAAACATAGGGTGCAAGATATTTTAGAGCATCCAATTTCTTTGAATCGAAGCTAAAGATAGAAAGTATCTCGGCGCACTGCTTTGAAGAGAAACGGTTACCGATGCAAGCCACTCGTATCATTTTTATACGCTCACTATCAAAAGAGGCCTCTTTCAACAAAGAACGCAACAGCTTAAAATCGGAATTATCCATTGCCTTCTCGTTGGACCTTGGATTTCTACCCCAATTATCAGGCGCAGCAGCAACTGCATAATCCTTCACGTTTGCACCGGAAACAGATGAACTCGCAAAAAGTGGAGATTGCAACATTGCAAGAACCACAACAAACAGACTAAGTTTTTTCATAGCTCAAAAATTTTATACCACAAAGATAAGCCGAAAAAACAGAGCACAACAAGGATTTTACCCTAAAGAATTATAGGACAATCCCTATTTGATTTTAATAAAAAAGCCCTTTTGCATCAAAGCAAAGGGCTTTTTATCAATCGTCAAGAAATGCCGCGCTTGCGCTTGAGTAGCGACGCCAAGCATCGACCATTGCAATAAAATCGGAGGGCAGTTCCGAGTCGAAATACATCTCTTCCCCGGTTGTGGGGTGCACAAAGCCCAATGTCTTGGCGTGCAATGCCTGACGCGGACAGAGCTTGAAACAATTGCGCACAAATTGGCTGTATTTGCTAAAATTAGTGCCTTTCAGTATCTCGTCGCCACCGTAAACGTCGTCATTAAAAAGTATGTGCCCAATGTGCTTCATATGCACTCTTATCTGATGAGTGCGACCCGTCTCCAGATTACACTCCACCAACGAGACGTAGCTCAGGCGCTCAAGCACACGATAGTGAGTAACCGCATATTTACCGATATTCTCATCGGCCGACACACACATCTGCAACCTGTTGCGAGGATTACGGGTAATATTGCCAACAACCGTTCCCGCATCATCTTTTGGATTGCCCCACACCACTGCATTATAGGTGCGCTTAGTTGTTTTATTAAAGAATTGCATTCCCAAATGAGCCTTTGCAAAGGCTGTCTTTGCAACAACAAGCAGCCCCGAGGTGTTTTTGTCGATGCGATGCACAAGCCCCACCTGTGGGTCGTTAGGGTCAAAATCGGGATTGTCTTTAAGATGCCAAGCAACAGCGTTTATGAGCGTGCCGTGTGTGTTGCCACAACCGGGATGCACCACAAGCCCAGCCGGTTTGTTGACGACCATAAGGTCATTATCCTCATAAACAACCTCGAGCGGAATATCCTCGGGGATTATGCTGTTATCATAAGCCGGAGTATTCAGTGTAATAACAACCTTATCGCCGGGCTTAACTTTGTAGTTGCTCTTTACCACCTTGCCGTTGACAGCTATTGAACCGGCATCGGCAGCTTGTTGTATCTTGTTGCGAGAGGTGTTTGCAACGTGGTCGACAAGGAATTTATCTATGCGCACGGGGGATTGCCCCTTATCGGCTGTTATATGCAACTCACGAAAAAGAGTCTCCTCGGAGTCGAGTTCGTCAATATCGAGAAAATCGGGGGTTATATCGTCCATAAAATCTCCTCCGAGGTATTAAATATCAAAATTGGAATCAAAGACAGGCTCATCGTGCTCTTTCACTTTGCCGCTACCAATGACCACTCTCAAAGAGGCGCCCTGCGGGATTGCCTCGCCGTTTGAGAGCAATTTGCCATTATAGCGTATCTCATACACCCAATCCTTTTCGCCGGCAATGGTATCTACCGACTCGATAATAAAACCGGCAGCCTTTATATGAGACTCGGCCTCGCGATAGGTGCGGTTGTCAATGACCGATGGGACGGTGCGTTTGGGCCTGACTACGGTGTTAAGAACAAGGCCAACCTTGCGCCCCTCTTTCACCTGCGAACCGGGAGCCGGATACTGCATAACAACCTCATTCTCGGCGGCGTTTGCCTTGTAACGGCGTTCAACAACTGTGTAGCCCATCTTCTTGTCACCAAGAATGGCAATTGCATCCTCGAGCTGCACTCCGCACACATCGGGCACATCTATTGCCTCGTCGTGATTGGTGTAACTGTCCACCCAAAGCAAAGCAAAATAGGGCAAAGCAAAAACAACTACAACCATCGCCAACAGATGAAGCGACACAACTTTCAGTCTCTTTTTGATTGTAACCTTCTCTTTCTTTGGAGTTTTAGTTGCTTTTTTAGCTTTAGGTTCGCGTTGAGTATCTTTCACTTCCATAACAAATTCATATTCCAAAGGAGCGCTGCCACAAAGCGCACTCCAATCATTCAAATGCAAAAATAATACAGGTTGACTGAAAAAACACAAAAGTAGGCCAACATTTTTAGCTTTAATGACACAAAACGGCTTTTAACAGGTTATAACAATTTAATAGCGGCGAGAAGGCTGTTTTTTCTTGCATTCTTTTTACTTTTGTATTATCTTCGCAAGGTTAAAAGCACATCTGTTTTTATTATGAAAAAGATTTTGTTTATACTTGTTCTGGTGCTATTGTCCGCTACCGGAGCACAAGCTCAGCTCATAAAGAAAAGTAAAAAGAGCAAGCCCGTTTCAAGCGAGGCTTATGAAGCCGGCAAAGTGCCTGTAATAAACGGCAAAGTAACTTTTGAAACAAAAATACAAGCCAATGGACTCACCGCCGAGCAGGTTGAGGAGAAGGTAAATAATTGGATAGCCGAGCGCTACGTAAAGCCCACGATAATTTCTGTGAAGCGCTATGACAGCGACAAGCCCAACACCACCATAATCAAAGGCGAGGAGTATATTGTTTTTAAAAACACGTTCTTTGTACTCAGCAGGGCAAGAATGTACTATTACCTTACACTCACCGCCGGCGACGGATACTGCGATTTTCACCTTTCACGCATCACTTATTGGTATGACGATGAAAATGACAATGGCGGTATGAAGATGATTGCCGAGGACTGGATTACCGATGACAATGCTTTAAACAGCAAGGGTAAGCTGAGAAGATTTGAGGGCAAATTCCGTCGCAAGACAATTGACCTTAAAGAACAGCTTATAAAAGAACTAACACAAGCCCTGAACAAATGAGAACGGTCGACAAAATAAGATATATACTCAATATTCTGTTTCTCATTGGTGCTGCCGTTGCTTTTATACTGTTTATGCTCGACAGCAATGGCGATGGTTTCAAATATGCTGGAATGTCAGCAATGGCAATCAAGATAATGGAGTTTATTCTCCGTTTTGTAAACTAAGAAGCTGTAATGATAAAAAAAATATTATACCTGATTCTTTTTGCCGTACCAACCATTGTCTGCGGTCAGAGCCTTAGGAGCTCACAGGGCGGCGGAGGCGGATTGGGACACGGCGAGGTGTTCAGCCCTTTCAAAGACAATCCTAAGGACAGCACAAAAAACAAAGTTGTTGCTCCAATGGAAATACACCAATGGAAGATTGACGGGAAATTAGGCAACAGAATTGAGATAAATGCAGACACTCTGCAGTTTATGTTCCAAAATTGGCATCTTACCGAAGGAGCTAACGGCGAATATAATTTCCTTGGCAATATGGGCACGCCAAGAGAGACAAGAATATATTTTAACCGCCCAACAAACACCACATACGACTTCTTGTTGCCGTATGACTATTTCTACACTACTGCCGACAGATTTATCTTCACCGACACAAAATCGCCCTATACCAGCCTGAGCTATCACTCTTCGGGCAACAAAGTGGATGGAGACGACCGCGTGAGAGCATACTTTACCACAAACGCTGGCAAGCACTTTGGCGTGGGATTTCTGTTCGACTACCTATATGCGCGCGGACGCTACGACAAGCAATCGACGTCGCAAATGAATTTTTCTCTCTTCTCGTTCTACAAAAGCGACAGATATAATTATCATCTGCTCGCCAGCCGATATTATATGAAGCAAAGAGAGAACGGCGGTATAACCGACGACCGTTACATCACACGCCCCGAGGACACCGAGGGAGGCGGTAATAATATGGGTACAGGCGATATTCCGGTGAGATTGGATGCCACTTGGAGCAGAAACGATGTACACGATGTATTCTTCACCCACAACTACAACTGGGGATATTACCGCGAGAAGATTTTAGCCGACACAGCAAAAGCTGTATCAGACACAATAATGGCTGTAGCAAAGAGTGTTGACATTGCCGAAAAAGAGGATTCTGCAGCAACCGAGTTTGTGAACGTTATGCGCCTGACACACACCGCCGACGTATCGTATCTGCGCCACGAATACATAAACCACAGACTGCCAAAGAATTACTATGCCGACACATATTTGCCACACGACTCGCTCGACCACACGAGTGACCTCTCAATAGACAACAGGGTGGCTTTGACGCTCTGTGAAGGCTTTAGAAAATGGGCTTTCGCCGACATCACAGCTTTTGCCGAGCATAAATACAACCGCTATCAGTTACCCGACACTCTCACAGGCAATAACCCGCAAGAGTATAGGAAAAAGTACAACGAACATTCACTTTTTGTGGGCGGTTCAATATCTAGCACACAAGGTAAATATCTGCGTTACCACGCCGAGGGAGAGACTGCTATCCTAGGCGAAGAATTGGGCGCTTTTTCAATTGATGGTGGCGTTGACTGCAATTTTAAATTGTGGAAAAAGGACGTAAACGTATCGGCAAAGGCATTCATCAAGAACAACAAACCTTCGTTCTACTATCGTCACTATCACTCCGAGCACTTTTGGTGGGATAACGACCTTGCAAAAGAGTTCAAGACACGTGTCGAGGGAAGCATTGAAATCCCCTATTGGCGAACAAAGCTGAATGTAAAATTTGAGAATGTAAAGAACTACACATACATTGCCAACCACTCTATCCTTGCGCCCAACGGGAAAAATTATCTTAATCGTTTTAACGTAGAGCAAGAGCAGGGGAATATTCAGGTGATTGCAGCGTCACTGAAACAGGACTTCAAGTTCGGCATTTTCAACCTAAACACCGAATTTACCTACCAACACAGCAGCAACCAAACAGTGTTGCCGCTGCCCGCGTTCAATGCTTATGCAAACTTCTTCTTGAAGTTCAGGATAGCAAAAGTTCTCAACACCGAGATTGGTGCCGATGCGTGGTACTTTACAAGCTACTATGCACCGGAATATATGCCGGCATTGGGACAGTTTGTACAGCAGAGCCAAGCGACTAAAACAAAGATAGGCAACTATCCGGTGGCAAGCGTGTATGCTAATTTTCTGTTGAAGCAGACACGTTTCTACGTAAAATACTATCACGTGAATAAAGGATTAGGTAGCAGCAACTATTTTATGAGCCCGCACCACCCACTGACACCATCGGTATTGTGGTTCGGACTGTCGTGCAATTTCTACAACTAAACACTCACCAATTATGAACGTAACCGTTAAATGGGGTTTTATAGGCTGTGGCGAGGCAACTGAAAAGAAGAGTGGGCCGGCTTTTCCGCTGATAAAAGGCTCGGAGGTTGTTGCCGTTATGGGACGTGACAAGGAGAAGACAAAGGAGTATGCCAAAAGACACAATATACCACATTGGTACACCGATGCTCAAGCACTCATAGACGACCCGGGGGTAAACGCTGTATATATAGCCACCCCACCATCATCGCACGCCACATTTGCCATAATGGCAATGAAAGCCGGCAAACCGGTGTATGTTGAAAAGCCTTTGGCTGCCAATTACGAGGATTGCACACGCATAAACAGAGTTTCAAGAGAGACAGGCGTGCCCTGCTTTGTGGCATATTATCGCCGCTACCTACCCTATTTTCAAAAGGTGAGAGAGTTGTTGCCACAAATTGGCAATGTGCTCAACGTGCAGATACGCTTTGCCGTTCCACCACGCGACCTCGACTACAACCGCGACAATCTGCCGTGGCGAGTAAACCCCGACATTGCCGGTGGCGGATATTTCTACGACCTTGCACCACATCAGATTGACCTTTTGCAAGAGATGTTCGGATGCATTTTATACGCCGAGGGCTACAGCACCAATCGTGGCGGGTTGTACAAGGCCGAGGACACGGTGAGTGCCTGTTTCAAATTCGAGAGCGGAATTCCCGGTTCAGGGTCGTGGTGCTTTGTATCCGACGAATCGTCAAAAGAGGACCACATTGAGATTTTTGGCAGCAAGGGTTGCATTAAATTTTCGGTATTCACATTTGAGCCCATTGAATTGCGCACTATTGACGGCACGCAAAAATTAAGCATACCCAACCCACCATACGTGCAGTTGCCTCTTATACGCAATATTGTCGAGCACATACAACGCAAGGGACATTGCGACTGCGACAGCGTGAGCGCAACACCGACAAACTGGGTCCTCGACAAAATTCTTGGCAAAATCATCTGAAAATGAGAAAAACAGGCAGGAGTAATATTTTCGGTACCAAAGCAATAATAGCCTTTATTGCTCTAGTGTTGTGTACCCAAGCTACTGCACAAGAGGGCAAGCCCAAGAGCGCTGTTGACAAGATTAAAAATTTCACTTTGGCAACGGTGGATTTTGTCGATCGTCTGCTCAATACAATAGACACCACTTATGTAACGGGTAATGCTTACAATATGACCATTATGCCGGAATATTCATATAACTATGAGCATTACAGCTTTGAAGCACTTGGAGACGACAAGCAGTGCATCAGCGTTGCCCCCGACAGCCGTCATAAACTGACATTCAACATTGGCTGGAGGTGGCTTTTTGTTGGTTACAGCGTCGACCTGCATAAGAAAAACCCGTACACCGATATAAACATTAACCTCTACTCACCACGATTCGGGCTCGACCTGTTCTACCGCAAGTGCAGCGAAGGATACAAGATTAGAAGCCTCAGCGGCTTTTACGAAGATGGGATGCCCCTGCAAGGCTACAACAGGAATTTTAACGGGATAAAGGTGGAGCAGATTGGATTTAATCTTTACTACGTCTTTAACAAACGTTTCTCGTACCCGGCAGCATACGCCCAATCGACGTTACAGCGCATCAGCGCCGGTTCGTTCATCTTGGGAGTGAATTACAACCATCATAATTTTGGGTTCGACCACGAGAAGTTTGATCCCAAAATATCGGCACAACTAAATGAGAAATTAAAGTTTAAAAATCTCAGATATAACGACTTCAGCATCAACTTTGGATACTCCTACAACTGGGTATTCACGCGCAAATTAATAGCAAGCGCTTCAATTACTCCGGCTGTGGGGTATAAAAGCACATCGCTCAAGCAAGCCGAAAAAAGCAATCCGTTATCGGGCATTAACTTTGACGTTATAACACGAGCTTCGGTTGTATATAACAACGGTAAATATTATGCAGGAACGTCATTGATTGCACAAACCTATCATTACAAAAGAGATAATCTATCTATTGTAAACGGGTTCGGGGTGGTAAATGCTTATGTTGGTTTTTATTTTTGGCGCAAGAAAAAATGAGAGTAACGTGTTACTCTCATTTTCCTAATATTTAGAAACGTACACCAATCGTGGCAACTACTGAGTGATTAGTGTGTGTTACTGTTGCTCCCGGATTGGGTTCATCGTAATCTTTATAAGGATAGAACTCCGCATTCTGGCTTTCGAGCATATAAGCAAAATCACAATACATAATCTTGCCACGGTATCCAATGCCGAATGTTGCAATATGCTTGTCGAAGCGGTTCATATACTCGGTTGAGGTCTCTGCTATTGATGCATTAAACATCTCTTTATATGCACCCTTTTCAAAAGGAGCTGTACAATAGTTATATCCTGTGCGAACGGCAAAGCCTTCAACATTAACCTCTGCACCAAGACGAGCTATGTGCTGGGCTTTCATATTCAACTTTATCTCCTCGTTTTGTGCTTTAAAGACACCACCTCTGCTACCGTAACGCGAGAATGAATAATCGGCAAATTCATACTCTGCATTAAGCGCCAAATATGTGCCAAAGGTGTATGCCATTGAAGCGTTGAAACGCCAAGGAGTATTAACAGACTCAACAATGTTCAACGTACCATCGTAGCAATCAGGGTCGAGTGTGCTGGCAGTGTGACCGTTAGGACCGACGATTGTAGCCGAAGAATACTCGCTAAGGCTGTACCAAGTGGGAGTGTGCACCGAGAGACCTACTTTAAATGGAGAATATTTAAACGGACGGAATATTGCACCCAATTTTATATCAAGGCCACTACCCTTTATATATCTATTGTTTTCAAGTAGATATATATCACCATAAGAATCGGCCTCGCGATACTCTGAATAGTGGTTATAGTCTACGGTTGAAATGCCCACGGTGGCTCCAAGATATATGCGGTCGTCGACATTCGCCGAGAGGTTTAAATCAATAGTGTGCACGCCGCCAAAAGTCTTTTCATAATAAGCAATATCATCGGGGACCCAAATGAGCGCAGTATCCATCAAAAAATTATCTTCGGTAGCATCGCTGAGCTTTGCATTGGCAGCAAGCAAGGTCAACCAACTATAAGAAAAGCTATTATAATCCTTGGCTGTAACATTCTTGTGATTAAAAGGATTGCTATCCTCGCGGTATATCTGCTCCATCAAATACTGTTGTGAATAGACATCAGCCATTCCCTCCATACTAAAGACACCTGCGAGATTATTCTTGCGGCGATAGGCAAAGCCAAAGTTCAAATATTTCAATTTAGATTTTTCGCGCTCCAATGACACCACAAAGGATGCATTTCCTATACCAACGTTTGTAATGCTATTCTCCATCACGGTACCCAAATAGTTTGAAGTATTTGTCTTTATATCAACATTTGCCGTGATTGAGACATCGTTACTGCGATACATTGCCATACCGGCAGGATTGGTGCCTATCGTCGATAAATCGGCACCCAATGCACTCATTGAGCCACCCATACCAACGTAACGTGCTGTTCCCGAAAGATCATTCTCGAACAATGAGGCGACATTGTACATATTTTGAGCATTCAGGCCCAAGGGGAGCAAGAAAAGTATATATAGCAAGCGTTTCATAGTAGTATTCTGTTTTGTGTTTGTTTTTCAAAGAATATTCTCCTGATATTGGCATTATCTGCGTGAACCTCCGCTGCGGCTACTGCTGCTGCTGCGACTGCCACCACCGCTGCTGCGACTGCCACCGCCGCTGCTGCGACTACTTGAGCCTGAGCTATAGCTCGAGCGGTTATTGGAGCGCGATACACTGGTGCTGCTTGGGCGACTATATCCACCCGAAGAGCTATTAGAGCCACGTTTCTCGCTGCGGCGCACACTGCTTGAGGTTGAAGAGGCGCGCTTGACATTTCTACTATTCACAGAGGTTGTGCGCGCCTGTTGCTCGCGACGAGGGTTGCTGCCCGAGGTGGTGCGCGCCTGTTGCTCGCGACGAGGGTTGCTGCCCGAGGTGGTGCGCGCCGGTTGCTCGCGACGAGGGTTGCTGCCCGAAGTGGTGCGTGCCGGTTGCTCGCGACGAGGGCCTGTATTCACTGTTGTATTGGTTGGACGCTCACGGCGTGTTGTGCTACCAATGGTTGTATTGGTTGGGCGCTCGCGGCGTGAATTTGTGCCATCGGCTACAATAGGCTTTGAACGGTCGTCACTGGGCCTTCTTGTGCCACCGATTGTTGGAATATCGCGACGATATTTGGGGCGCCAAGAGAAATTGGGTGTATTGTGGTGCCAATTGTGGTGGTAGTGCCAATTGTGGTTGTGCCAATAATAGTCGTTGTGACACCACCAATTATAATGATTGTGATAACTATAATAAGGAGTGTACCAATTATAGTATGAGTTCCAATTTCTATAATTCCAGTTAGAATAGTAGTAGGGTGAATAGTAATAAGGGTTATTGGCTGTGGGGTATATATAGAGTGTGTAGCCATTATCATACACAAACCAATCACTTATGCCACAATCATATTTCAAATCCCAGTAGAGATTGTTTAAGAGCAATCTGCGTGGTGATTGGAAACGGATGATGCGGGTTGAATAGGTGTAATCATCAACAACGTCGTAGAGGTCGTTGGTATAATAGGCACTCTCAACGTCGTCAACGTAATCCACATCGTCAACATAATCTACAACCGTGTTATCCTCATCGGTTAAATAGACCTCCTCGGCACTCTTTACAACAAGCACCTTTTTCTCTTTCTTTGGGACAAAATACAAATCATCGGCTTGTGCCCAAGAGAGAACGGGAGAAATCAACAATAATAACAAAAGCAACTTTTTCATAGCTGTATGTATTTAATACTATTTTTCTGCTACAAAAATAGATACAGAAAAGAGAGAAAAATAGGGAAAAATCCTACAATAAGAGAGGATTTTCCCTATTTGATAATAAAAAAAGCAAGCCTCGCAACAGCGGGGCTTGTCGATTATTCTTTATGAGCGACAGATTTTCGTTTATAGTCCTCATTAAAGAGAAGGTCGGCCTGATTATCCTGCAAAGCACGTGGAACGGCTACACGACCCGACTTTACAAATTGCAACATACACTGCAACGACACGAATTTATCATACAGTTCGACAACAGAATCGGTTGAACCTGTCATCTCAACTACGGTGTAGTTGGCATTTACCTCTATAATGCGTGCATTGCTGTGGCGTATTATTCTTGAAATTTCACTATTCTCAAGAATTTTCGGGGTTGACAATTTATAGAGCGCAACCTCTTGAAAAAATATTTCATTATCGGTGTAGTAATCGGCCTTGAGCACATCAACCTTCTTTTCGATGCGCTTGGTGACTTTGTTTACTGAATCCTCCTCGCCCCACAATGATATTGTGTAGCGGTGCACGCCCTCGATAGATGAAGATGACGCTGTTATTGTATCAATATTCATCATTCGGCGGGTAAACTCGGCGGTTACCTGATTAAGCATACCGGCAATATTCTCGGTATATATAATGATTGTAAATAGTTTCTTTTCCATAGTGTTTTATTCAAAAATCATATCACTGATAGTTGCACCGGGAGCAGTCATCGGCATTACATTATCCTCCTCTTTCACTGCAACGTGCAGAAGGAAAGGACCGGGAACAGAGAGCATCTCTTCGATGGCTGCATCGAGTTCGCTGCGTTCTATGACCAAGCGCGAGGGGATACCATATCCCTGAGCAATGAGCGAATACTCGGGGTTGAGCATCGGAGTCCACGAGTAGCGGTGATTGAAAAAGAGTTCCTGCCACTGTCGTACATTGCCAAGATAGTTATTATTTAGCAAAATCATCTTTACGCCCACACCCTGCTCCATTATTGTACCAAGCTCCTGTATATTCATCTGGAAGCCGCCGTCACCGGTGAAAAGGCAAACGGTGCGATGGGGCATTGCAATTTTTGCACCTATTGCAGCCGGCAAGCCGTAACCCATAGTGCCAAGACCACCCGAGGTGAGGATGCTATGAGGTTGTGTGAACTTAAAATAACGGCTCGACATCATCTGGTTCTGACCAACGTCGGTAACAAGAATTGCACTATTGGCTGTTGCCTCGCTAACCTTGCGTGCGACCTCACCCATCAATAGTGGTCCCTCGGTGGGATGTAGCGCCTTATCTATAACTCGGTCATACTCAATGGCGTTATAAGCGGCAAAGCTCTCAACCCACTCGGTGTGCTTTTTGGGTTGCACAAGAGCAGTAAGCTTGGCAAGCACCTCTTTGCAATCGCCCACAATGGGAACATCAACCTGAACGTTCTTGTTAATCTCGGCGTGGTCAATATCAATGTGTACAACCTTTGCCTGCTTTGCATAGGTACTTAGTTTACCGGTCACGCGGTCGCTGAAACGCATTCCGACAGCTATCAACAGGTCGCATTTATTGGTATTTACGTTAGGACCATAGTTTCCGTGCATTCCCAACATTCCAACACATAAGGGGTGGTCGGTTGGAAAAGCCGAAAGCCCCATCAATGTGCGTGCAACGGGAATACCACTTTTCTCAACAAAGGCCATCAGTTCATCGTGCGCCTCGCCAAGTTCAACACCTTGACCAACAAGCATAAAAGGACGCTCGGCCTCATTTATCAGGCGCGCAGCTTCTTCCATTGCACTGCTTGAAGGTGTGGGGTAAGGTATATAACTGCGTACACTTTCCACCACAGCCGGCTGATACTCGACGGTTGACACCTGAGCGTCTTTTGTAAAGTCGAGAACAACAGGGCCGGGACGACCTGTGCCTGCTATATAAAAGGCGCGAGCCACAGCCCAAGCAACATCCTCGGGACGACGCACCTGATAGCTCCATTTTGTAATAGGCTGTGTTATACCCACAAAGTCAATCTCCTGAAACGCATCGGTTCCAAGCACCGACGAGCTCACCTGACCGGCAATAACAACCACCGGTGTGCTGTCGAGCATAGCATCGCTGATGCCGGTGAGAGTATTTGTAGCGCCGGGACCACTTGTCACAATGCAGACACCAACCTTGCCCGAGCTGCGGGCATAGCCTTGTGCCGCGTGCACAGCACCCTGCTCGTGACGCACAAGCACGTTACGAAAATCGTTGCGATGATCGTACAGAGCATCGAACACCGGCATAATTGAACCACCGGGGTAACCAAATATGGTATCGACACCCTCATTGATAAGTGAGCGCAAAAGAGCCTCACTACCTGTTATCATATTTTTGTCCATAAACTTTTATTCAATAATTCTTATGCCTCCCTTATCGGCCGAGCTTACCATTGAAGCGTAGGCTTTCAGGCTCTTTGAAATAACGCGGTCGCGTGTCAGCGGGAACATTGTGCGGGCGGCAAGCTCCTCATCAGTGAGCCTCACATTGATGGTGCGCGCCGGAATATCAATGTCAATAATGTCGCCATCGCGCAATTTGCCAATATTGCCACCGGCTGCGGCCTCAGGGGATATATGACCAATGCTCAAGCCCGATGTTCCACCACTGAAGCGACCATCAGTGATGAGAGCACACTCCTTGCCCAAATGACGCGATTTAATATAGGAGGTTGGATACAGCATCTCCTGCATTCCGGGACCACCCTTTGGACCTTCGTAAACAATCACCACAACGTCACCTGCCTGAACAGCGCCACCAAGAATTCCCTCAACGGCAGCCTCTTGCGAGTCGAACACCTTTGCTTTGCCACTGAATTTCCAGATGCTCTCATCAACTCCGGCAGTCTTTACCACACAACCATCGGCAGCAATGTTACCAAAAAGTATTGCAAGACCGCCATCGCGAGTATAAGCATTCTCCAATGAGCGTATACAGCCATTCTCTCTGTCGGTGTCAAGAGTCTCATATACACAGTTTTGTGCACCCATTGTGTTACAGAACACATTTGCCGGAGCTGTACTATAGATGCGTTGCGCTTCACTGTCTACATCATTGCCGGTGATACTATATTTTGCAATATCCTCGCCGAGCGTTGAGCCATTGACACGCATTGCTGTGGTATCAAGAAGCCCACCCTTGGCCAGTTCACCGAGAATTCCGAGTATTCCACCGGCGCGGCCACAATCTTGAACTGCATATTTAGGACCATTGGGAGCTAGTTTGCAAAGACAAGGAACGCGACGGCTCAATGCATCAATATCGTTCATTGTAAAATTGACACCGGCCTCTCCGGCTACAGCCAACAGGTGAAGGATGGTATTTGTTGAGCCACCCATTGCAATATCTAAAGTCATAGCATTAAGGAATGCCGCACGAGTGGCAATGCTACGTGGCAAGACGCTCTCATCGCCCTCGCCATAATATTTCATTGCATTAATCACAATCTGCTTTGCAGCATCCTTGAGCAACTGAACTCGGTTAGCGTGAGTAGCGAGTATTGTTCCGTTACCGGGCAATGAAAGACCAATAGCCTCGGTGAGTGAGTTCATTGAATTTGCTGTAAACATTCCCGAACAGCTGCCACAGCCGGGGCAGGAACGTTTTTCAATCTCGGCAAGTTCCTCATCGCTGACACTTTTATCGGCGGCCTTGACCATTGCAATCACAAGGTCAAGATTTTCATTTTTCCAAGTACCCTTTTCCATTGGACCACCCGACACAAAGACGGTAGGAATGTTAAGACGCATAGCTGCCATAAGCATACCCGGAGTAATTTTATCACAGTTTGAAATGCACACCAAAGCATCGACTTTATGGGCGTTGCACATATATTCCACGCTATCGGCAATAATATCACGTGAGGGCAAAGAATAGAGCATTCCATCGTGTCCCATCGCAATGCCATCGTCGATGGCAATTGTGTTGAACTCGGCAGCATAACAGCCCATCTTCTCAATCTCAGCCTTTACAATCTGACCGGCCTCGTGCAGATGAGTGTGTCCCGGGACAAGCTGCGTAAAAGAGTTTGCTATGGCAATAATAGGCTTACCAAACATTTCACGTTTCATTCCGTTGGCAATCCAAAGTGCGCGCGCGCCCGCCATACGACGACCTTCGGTGCTCTGAGCACTCCTTAATTTTATCTTCATATTGCTGAATTTAATAACAAAAAACACCCTTCTCGATGTAGGAGAAAGGAGAGTTCCGAAAGTCGTTGAATGTCTTTATTTTCAACAACAAACGGACACATTCAAAACCTTTTGCAAAATTAGTCTATTTTTTCAGTTTATACAAAACTGAATGAAAATATTTTGAGTTTTTACATCAGAAACAGACAGTTAGGCACACTATCTTAAACTACGGTTTTTAATCACCACATATATTATCACTGGAGCACCAATAAGCGGGGTTATTGCACCTAACGGCAGAAGACCACTCTCACCGGGCATTTGACACACAAGATTACACAGCAACGCCACTCCTGCACCAAGAATTATTGTTGAAGGAATCAGGTGACGATGATTGCTACTGCCGAGCGAAATTCGTGCTATATGCGGCACAGCCAAGCCTATAAACGCCACCGGACCACAAAAGGCTGTCACCACAGCTGTCAAAAGACCGGTAACACCCAACGCCACAGCACGCACAGCCTTTACTTTAACACCAAGATTTACCGCATAAGCATCGCCAAGCAACAAGGCGTTCAAAGATTTTGTCATTGCCAGCGATGCGAGCAATAACAGCAACGATACAGGCGCGAAGAAAGACATCTGTTCCATCGTCACACCACCCAAAGAGCCCATTCCCCAAATCATATAAGAGTGCACTCCCTCGGCCGTAGAGAAATAATTAAGCAGTGTTATAGCCGATGAGGTTATATAACTGACCGCAACACCGGCAATCAACAGGAACATATTATTGCGCAGCAGTGTAGCCAGCAGCAATATTATCACCATCACAAAGAGCGCGCCCAAAAAAGCACCCCCCAACACCATTGCATAGCCACCAACGAGTCCAAAAGCCGATACACCCCCAGAAAGCAACATAACAATAGCAACACCAAGCCCTGCACCGCTATTGACACCAAGCACCTCGGGGCCGGCAAGCGGATTGCGGAAAAGTGTTTGCAGCAACAATCCCGCCACCGAGATTGAAGCTCCGGCAAGCATCGCCGTCAGCGCCTGTGGCAGACGAGTATCAAGAACCACCACACGCCACACATCACGTTCGCTGCCGTTGCCTAAAATTATCGACAGCACCTCGCGACAGGGTATTTCTATGCTACCATAAAAAAGATTGGCAACAAATAACAGCAACAACAATATTACAGACAAAGTAAATGCCAATATTCTTTTATTAATGTATCTTCTCATAGTAGCGCATTTTATAATCGGGGAAAACATCAGGATATAATATCGCTATCAGCTCCTTCAATAATCTCTCGGGGTGAAAAGCAGTCTCCTCGAACAGATGCTTGCGATGAGTGTTGCAAGCATATATATTATGTTCCTTGAATGGCCTGAAGTGAGAATATCCTGCAAATTCAGAGAGCAAAGAAGCACGAGTCTTATCAACCTCGGAATTATATTTGAACAACCATATATCAGCTTCGGAAGCCTTGTCGAGCACCACCTCGTAAGAGAGCGGAACAGAGCCACTACCCTTGCAATAAGAAAAGAGATAATCAGCTCCGGCATCGGCATACATCCGTCCCATAGTACTCCCACCACAAGGCACATACCACGCCGAATTGCTTTTAAGTTCACACATCAACCCGGGGCGTATGGCAGCCGTCTGAGCCTCTTTGCACAAAGACTCATATTCGGAACAAACAGCCATAAAAAGAGAATCGCAACTATCCTCAAGCCCAAAGAGACGACCATAAAAACGCATCCACTCGGCACATCCAAGCGGAGAATTCTCCATATAATCGGCACAAAGCACAAGCGGGAAACCTAAATTTTCGAGTTTCCCAAAGCCTCCATTTTCATAAGGGAGAACAAAAACAGCATCGGGAGCCACCTGCACAACAGACTCTGCATCCACATTCAACGAACTGCCACAATCAACAACCCCTCCCGAGGCAAGCCCATCGGCTATTGTTTTAGAATAAAAATATCGTGCATCACACACACCTTTTACTGAGGCTTCCGCCCCAAGCTCGGCCAAGAGACCGGCGTGCACTCCCGAAAAGAGGATTACATTTTCAAGAGGAGTGCGCAATAGAACCCCATCGGGTAAATCAGATGGCAAAGCACTGTCTGATGGAACAAGCAAATAACGCTCCAGCAGATTTTCGCTCCACGGGTCGGCAATATCCACCACTGTGTAGCCGTCACACTCTGTCATTGTGAGCAACGACGAATAACGCATTGACACAATATCACCATCTAGCGGCACACTCCCTCTTCCACCCCCTGTACACGACGTACAGAGCATTAAAAATGATATTACAAAAAGTGTAAATATATTTTTAAAGAGCCTCATATTTCTTTAAGCCTCATCATTATTCATAACAGAGAGCTGCTGACGTATACTTTCAGAGTGTATTAATTCAAAAATCTCCCTCACGGCATCGCGCTCCAGCTTGCCGTCTGAACAGAACTTCACGTAGCGCTCCATCACCTCGTTATAACGCAAAGGCTGATACACAGCCATTCCTTTTTCGCGTTTCAGTTCACCAATTTCCCTAGCAATCTCCATACGTTTCGATAGCAACTGCATCAGTTCGCAATCAATCTCGTCCAGCTGTTCACGATAAGCCTGAAAATCGGCGCTGTCGACAACTGCTGCACGATGCACTAATTTACCAAGAATCATCATCAGCTCATCGGGGGTAACCTGTTGACGCGCATCACTTAAAGCACAATATGGGTTGCAGTGCGTTTCAATCATCAGACCATCAAAATTAAGGTCCATTGCCTGTTGCGCGAGAGAGAGAATCAGTTCGCGCTTACCGGCTATGTGGCTGGGGTCGCACAACAATGGCATACCCGGAAAACGACGACGCAGTTCAATGGGGAGTTGCCACTGCGGAGCGTTGCGGAAACATTTTTCACCATAAGACGAGAAGCCGCGATGAATAGCACCAATGCGTGTTACACCTACATTATATAGACGCTCCATTGCACCCACCCACAGCTCAATATCCGGATTAACCGGATTTTTCACAAGAACCGGCACATTGCATCCACGCAATGCTTCGGCCACCTCTTGCACGGCAAATGGATTAGTAGTTGTGCGTGCTCCCACCCAAAGAATATCAACTCCGGCCTCAAGCGCCTGTTCAACGTGCTCGGCTGTAGCAACCTCGGTGGTTACGCAAAGCCCCAGTTCACGTTTTGCTCTTGCGAGCCAAGATAAGCCCACTTTACCAACCCCCTCAAAACAACCGGGACGAGTACGAGGCTTCCAAATTCCGGCTCTGAAGATTTTTACTCCGCGCGCTACCAGCTCAGTTGCCACCTGCATCACCTGCTCTTCACTCTCGGCACTGCAAGGGCCGGCAATAATCACAGGCTGACCATTGGTATCAAATATATCAATCTTTTCAAAATTCATAGATTTACAATTTTAGGGAATAAGGCACGTGCGTTATTGGTAGTCACGGCTGCTATCTGCTCCACGGGGCAGTTGTACACCGCCGATAAAAAGTTTGCTATGTGTGGAACGAATGCACTCTCGTTGCGCTTGCCGCGCATTGGCACGGGAGCCAGATAGGGAGAATCGGTCAAGCACCACCCTCTCAAGCGGCACGCACTTTAACACATTGGGCAGAGTTGATTTTTTATATGTCACCACACCGCCTATTCCAAGATAAAAGCCATCGAAAGAGAGCAGTTTCTGCGCCTCTTCCTCACTACCCGAGAAACAATGGAACACGCCACTGAGGCCGCGCCCGCGATATTCGTCCATTATAGAATATAACTCCTCAAAAGCGCTCCGCGAGTGGATAGCCAATGGCAGTCCCGTTTCCAAGGCCCACTCTATCTGTCGGCGAAAGGCCTCGGCCTGCTCAACTTTCTTAGTATCGTCCCAATAGAAATCAAGCCCCACCTCGCCTATTGCCACAAAGCGGTCAGTACTTTTAAGCACACCATACAGCCTATCGAGCACGTTGTTATAATCATCACCTAGTTCTGTAGGATGCAACCCAATCATTGGGAAACAAGCCTGCGGAAAAGCATCACACATTGCCATCAGTGGTTGCAGCGACTCTTCATTTATCGCCGGCAGGCACAAGGCCGAGACACCGGCATCAAGCGCCCGCTGCACAACCACAGCTCTGTCTGCATCAAATTCCGTTGTAAAAAGATGCGTATGTGTATCAATAAATTCAATCATCGGTGGAGTTCTTTTTTGCTCTGTCGGGACGATAATAGTAAATAACGCCATATTCGGAGCATTTTTTTATACGAGCCTCGCCACTCAATGCAGCAAACGAATTCTCGACCTCACCCCAAATTTCAAAGATAAGCTCATCAACATCGTAGCGCATATTGGAGATATTGGCAAGAGCCTCGGCGGTGCGATTTTGCAAAAAGCGTTGTTTGTCGTACATCTCTTTAAAAAGTTCAAACACCACCGACACACGCCCCATAGTTGGATTATATATAGGCACACCACCCTCGGACTGACGACGTTGCTCGCCGGCGATTATCTTTTGCCCCCACTCCAACACCGAAGCCTCGGAAAAGAGATTAGGAATGGTATCCTCATTCTCGGGCAAACCATAATAGGGGCGTTTGTTACGAGCCACCTCGCCACGCATTATAGACATACTGAGCACCTGAATAAAGTGCGACACATACATCCTAGCCTTTTTGAGCGCCGCCTCATACTGTTCGTTGCCTCTTTTAGAGGATTGCTCCGCAACACAGCGCTTATAAACGGCCACCTCGCGCGAAAAGCGCTCAAGCAACTCCTTTGCACGATGATAGGTATTGTGCGTGAGCACCTGTGTGAATATACCACCTTGCACGCTACTCTCCACCGCTGCTTGCAAAGCACGTATACGAGCTTGGTCGGTCTTTGGTAATCGGCGATAGGGCATCTCTTTAAAGATTACGATTTAAAATCATATTAGCAAAAGCCTTGAGTGCTGATTTTTTCTCATCGGCAACAGATATTTCATCCATATACGCATCGCACTTAGCAAAGAGTTCGCGAATACGTTTCTCGCAAACCTCTTTCACGCCAAGTTCATTATAAAGCGCAGTGAACCACGCTATTTTTTCTTGTGCATCAAACTCCTCTCTCTCCATCCACTCCTTCATTGTCGCAAGCTGCTCGGGCGAAGCCAAATTCATCGCTGTTATCAAAAGGAAAGTCTTTTTGTTGCAACAAATATCGCCACCAATCTTTTTGCCAAAAAGTTTTTCATCGGCATAAACATCGAGCAGGTCATCCTGCAACTGGAAAGCAAGTCCTATCGTCTCACCATATTTATATAGATTACAGAGGTCACTCTCACCAGCGCCGGCAAGAATACCACCCAGCTTAAGCGAAGCGGCAAGAAGCACCGAAGTCTTTAGACGAATCATCTCCATATACTCCTGCTCGGTCACATCGTCGCGTTTCTCAAAATCAAGGTCATACTGTTGCCCGTCACCAATCTCCTTTGCAGTCTCGGTGAAGAGCGACAGCATTGCCGGCAATTTTTCAGCCGGGACATTTGACAGGAATTCGTAAGCGAGCACAAGCATTGTATCGCCCGAAAGGATTGCTGCAGTATCGCCCCATTTTGCACAAACAGTTGGTTTTCCACGACGTATCAGAGCTCTATCCATTACGTCATCGTGAATGAGTGTATAGTTGTGATAAGTTTCAACAGCCACAGCAGGATAGAGTGCCTCGCGCACGCACTCCTTATACATATTATAGGCTAACAAAAAGAGCACCGGACGCACACGCTTACCACTCTGTTCCAGAGTATAGCGTACCGGAGCATACAATTCACGAGGCTCACGTTCAAACTCGAGTTTATCAATAAACTCATTTACAATATCTCTTAACTCCTCCCAAGTGTACATAATATTTCGATTATTAAAAAAAAGAGGCTGCAGCGCAGCCTCTTTTTTATGTTATTATCAATTTTTACTGCAAACGGAAGTTAACCGGCAATACAAATTTCACACGCACAGCTTTACCCAACTGACGACCGGGCTTCCACTTTGGCATCGCCTCGATAACGCGGATAGCCTCCTTGTCAAGGTAAATATCACCCGAAGAACGGATGACCTCGGTATCCTGAATAGAACCGTCGGTATTCACGGTAAATTTCACAAAAGTCTTACCCTGTGAGTTGTTATCACGTGAAACGCGTGGATATTTTATATTGTCGCGGAAATACTTCATAAGTTCCTTCATACCACCGGGGAATTCAGGCTGTTCCTCTACAACGTCAAAAATCTGCTCCTCTTCAACCTCTTCCTCAACAAAGACAATATCAGTATCCTCAACGTCTGCATACTCGCTCATATCCTGAACAGAAACAAGCTCTTGCTCATCGATTTCAACATCTTCCTCTACGACCTTGATTACATCGACAATCTTCTTTGCCTGTGGTGGAGGAGGAATTACCTTCTTCTCGATGACCAATGGTGGGATTTCCTCAACCACTACAATGATATCATCCTTTGACTTACTTTTTGGAGCGGGTTGTTCTTCCTCGTCCTGAAAAGCTGTAAGCTCAAGACCGGCAAACAGCGTTGCTAGAGCAAACACAAAGCCCAACAAGAGCCAAGTTGTACGATTCTGCTCCAAATTAGCCTTAGCGCTCTTCTTTACCTCGAGCAATTCGGCGCCTTTAAAATCTTGATTTTTTCCTTTGTCCATTATCGTAATTGTTATATTTGCTAGGTTACACTTTCTAACCGACAAAAATAAACAATATTTTTCAATACACACGACTTATTTCATCTTTTTTTTATTTTTAATATATTTTTCTGAGGACAGAGCGCCATACTGCACATTCATCATTACAATATTTAAATATAAAATAGGGTATTTTATGTGGGCGCAACAAGAAAAAATAAAAAAAATCATTATCTTCGCAGACAAAATATCGCCCGACGATAAAACTTTAAAAGTTAGAACGTGAAAACAATAAAAGCTATTTTTATTATCTGCTTACTCTTTCCCTTGACCATAAAGGCTCAAGGTGGAGAGAGCGCGTTCAACTTTTTGAGGCTACCCTACTCGTCGCGCGCCGCAGCTCTGGGAGGAAACAACATCTCAATCATTGAGGATGACCTGTTAATGTCAATGCACAACCCGGCATTGCTTGTAAATGTATCGGACAAGACCATCGACCTCTCTTTTATGACATATATGAGTGGTTGCAAAGTAGCCGGAGCAGCCTTCAACAAGACTTTTGGCAAACGTTCGACCGGAGCCATCGCTGCAAGATATATCGACTATGGCGAGTTCGACGGATACACACCAGACAACATCTTCACCGGTACCTTCCGAGCGATGGATATTGAGTTGGATTTTATGTACAGCTACCTGTTCAGCGACCGTTGGAGTGGCGGAGTATCGGGCAAATTCATCTATTCACAATACGAGAGTCTTAACTCACTAGCCATTGGAGTGGATCTTGGATTGAATTATTACGACCCCGAGTCGGAATTCTCGGCATCATTGACATTTAAGAACCTTGGCGGTCAAGTGATGACTTTTGAGGAGAAACACGAAATGATGCCTATTGATATCCAACTGGGATTTACCAAGCGTTTGGCACACGCACCAATTCTGCTATCGGCAACACTTGTCGACCTTTACAGATGGAGAGCAAGCGATTTTTACAATGCAGATGGCAGCAGAGACAATGTTGGCGAGCTGATTTTGAAACATATAATCCTTGGAGCAGACTTTATGATTGGAAAGAACTTTTACGCTTCACTCGGTTACAACTACAGAGTGAGCCGCGAGCTCTCTACCGGCAAAGGCTTTACGGGCATCACCCTAGGAGCTGGGCTGCACGTTAAAAAGATAAAGTTCGGTGCATCGTTCGGGCAGCTGCACGTCTCATCGCCGTCGCTGCTGTTCAATATAGCCTATTCTCTTTGATAAACATAAACCAAATATAACAATGAAAAGAATAATCATAGCAATCGATGGATTTTCATCGTGTGGCAAAAGCACAATGGCCAAGGCCCTAGCACGAAATATCGGCTATCTCTATTTTGACAGCGGTGCAATGTACCGTGCAGTAGCCCTCTATTGTATGCAGAACAGGCTCATCAACGAGCAGAAGATTGACACCGACACTCTGCGCCACAAGCTAAAGGATATTCACATAACCTTTGAGGCCGACCCCGAGACAAAGAACTCATTAACATTCCTCAACGGTGTCAACGTTGAGCGCGAAATACGTTCCCTCGAGGTGTCACAGATTGTCAGTCAGGTAGCAGCGCTCGACTTTGTACGCAGCGAGATGATTGAGCAGCAACGAGCTATGGGCGAGAAAAAAGGCATTGTGATGGACGGCCGTGACATTGGTACAACAGTGTTCCCAAATGCCGAAATGAAGATTTTTGTCACAGCCTCGGCTCAGGTGCGCGCCCAACGCCGTTACGACGAACTCACCGCACGTGGCGACAACGCCAATTTTCAAGAGATTCTTGACAACGTACTTTTGCGCGACCACATTGACCAGACACGCGAAATAAGCCCGCTCAAACAGGCCGACGATGCAATACTACTCGACAACAGCAATATGACACGCGAGGAGCAGATGGAGTGGTTAATAGACCAATTCAATAAAATTACAGCTTGAAAGAAATTAAAAACTTTCCACACAATGCTCAACATTGAGATTGACGAACATTCAGGATTCTGCTTTGGCGTAACAACAGCAATAAAGAAAGCCGAGGAGGAGTTGCAAAAGGGCGAAAAGCTCTATTGCTTGGGCGACATTGTACACAATAGCATAGAGTGCGACAGGCTTAAAAAACTTGGCCTTATAACCATCAACCACGATGAATTTGCCAAACTACACAATGCCAAAGTGCTCTTTAGAGCCCACGGTGAGCCACCGGCAACATACGAGACTGCTAAAAAAAACAATCTCGAGATAATTGACGCCACCTGCCCCGTTGTGCTTAAACTACAACAACGCATCAAGAAAAAATGGCAGGAGTGCGCCGGCGAAGAGAGTCAGATTATCATCTACGGACAGGCCGGACACGCCGAGGTGCTTGGGCTCGTTGGGCAAACACACGGCACAGCAACAGTCATTGAAAAGAGTTCACAGATTAACCAAATAGCAAAGGACAAAAACACCTATATATACTCACAGACAACAAAATCACTCGAAGGCTACAAGCAGGTAGTCCGCGAGATAAAAGAGTATATAAACAAAGAGAAACAGTGTGAATCATTTAACACTGTGTGCGGACAGGTTGCCAACCGCCTCAATGGCATAGGAAATTTTGCAAAATCGCACGACCTTATATTCTTTGTGTGTGGTAAAAAAAGCTCCAACGGGCGCATATTGTTCGACGAGTGCAAAAAAGAGAACCCAAACTCCTACCAGATAGAAGGCCCCGAAGACCTTAACCTCACCTTGACACAAGGGGTGCAGTCAATAGGCATTTGCGGAGCAACCTCTACGCCAAAGTGGCTGATGGAGAATTGCAAACAGGCAATAATCAACTATAATAACAAATAATATGAAAAACAAAATTCAATGCGTCGGCATATTAACATCGGGAGGTGACGCACCCGGTATGAATGCAGCCATTCGCGCCGTCACACGTGCCTGCATCTTTCACGGAATAACAGTAAAAGCCATCTATCGTGGTTACAAAGGACTGATAACTGGAGAAATCAAGGAGTTCAAGACCGAGAATGTAAGTAATATCATTCAGCGTGGCGGAACAATCCTAAAGACAAGCCGCTGCGATGAATTCAAAACCGAGGAAGGACGCGCAAAGGCTTATGAAACACTGCAGAAAGAGGGCATTAATGCACTTGTTGTTATTGGCGGCGATGGTTCAATCACCGGCGCATACAACCTTGCTCGCGAGTTCGATATTCCCTGTATTGCACTACCCGGCACAATCGACAACGACCTTTACGGAACAGATACCACAATCGGATACGACACAGCCCTTAACACCATTATGGAGTGTGTCGATAAAATCCGCGACACAGCATCGTCACACGAGCGTCTATTCATTGTAGAGGTTATGGGACGCGACGCTGGCTTCCTTGCCCTCAACGGTACCATTGCAACAGGAGCCGAGGCTTGCGTGCTCCCCGAGATTGACCCCGAGTTCGAGCGCATCAACCAATTCATAGCCAACGGCTTGCGCCGCACAAAGAGCAGCAGTATCGTTCTCTTTGCCGAAGGCCGCGAAAAAGACTATAACATTATGGAAGTTGCCGAGGGAATGCGCAAACGTTTCCCCGAGCTTGACGTGCGTGTGTCAATCCTTGGTTACTTGCAGCGTGGCGGCAGCCCCACAGCCAACGACCGCATCCTTGCCAGCCGTTTGGGCGTAGCAGCTATCGATGCATTGCTCGAGGGACAGCGCAACGTAATGATTGGATTAAAGAATAATGAGATTGTCTACATACCTTTCACAAAGGCCATCAAAGACGACAAACCCATTGACCGCGACACAGTACGTGCACAAGAAATTTTAGCATCTTAACAACACGCACTGACATTTTACGAATAACGGGGAACTTTTTTTTAAAAGCTCCCCGTTATTCGTAAATTACCACATCCATAGAGACATCGTGTGGTTCCATTGGAATTTCAGGCACAATCTGTTCTCGGTAGCAAACGCCTATTTTCAGCGCCGAGAAATCATTTTGCGACAGATATTTATCATAATACCCCTTTCCGCGCCCCATTCGCGCTCCGCGCTCGGTAAAAGCAACACCCGGAACAATTATTGCATCTATTTCACAAGGCTTGACAAGCACCCCTTGTTGAGGTTCGTTAATTCCATAAGCCCCAATAGCCATCACTCCCTTATCGTAACTGTAAAAGTTTATTATCTCTCCCTCGACACGAGGCAGCACCACCGACAACCTACCGGCAAGATACTCCACCAGAGGCCATAGTTGCGGTTCATCGCCAAGTGGAGAAAAAAGTGCCACAACCCCGGCGCCACTCACAGCAAGATGTTTTTTCACCTCGTCGCAAATAGTTTTTGAGCGTTCTTGTTTTTCATCGGCATCTATCTGCGCAAGCCTTGCACGCACAGCCCGCCTCAATGCTGCTTTATCAGAGAGCTCCATTTTCTATCTTATCAAAATAATCAAGTACTTTGTTCGCCGCAGCAAAAGAGGTTGTCTCGCCCTGCAAAAGCAACTGCTCATAGCGCGAGAGAACATCGTGCATACCTTTTGCATTATAAAAACGTGCTTTCAGCTGCTCGTCGATAGCCTCGTACATCCAATATCTTTGCTGATAGCAACGGCGCTCCTCAAAATACCCGCTCGCCTTCACTCGCGCAATATATTCGTCAATCATCGCCCACACCTTGTCAATATTCAGGTCGTAAAAACCCGAGTAGGTCAACACCTCGGGGCGGCGACCGCTTGCGGGCATTGGAAAGAGCTGCAAAGCATTTCTATAATGTACTGCCGCACGACGAGCCTCATCAATATTATCACCATCGGCCTTGTTTATCACAATTCCATCGGCCATCTCCATTATACCGCGCTTAATACCCTGCAATTCATCACCGGCACCGGCAATCTGTATAAGAAGAAAAAAATCGACCATAGAGTAGACAGCCGTTTCACTCTGCCCCACACCAACAGTCTCAACAAAAATATTATCATAGCCTGCGGCCTCGCATAAAATTATAGTCTCACGGGTTTTACGGGCTACTCCACCCAAAGAACCAGCCGATGCGCTCGGACGAATGAATGCTCGGGGATGTGCCGACAAACGCTCCATACGGGTTTTATCACCTAAGATACTGCCCTTACTGCGTTCACTGCTTGGGTCAACGGCGAGCACAGCAAGCTTGCCGTTAGTTTTTGAAAGAAGATGCACTCCAAAAGCATCTATCGAGGTACTTTTCCCGGCACCGGGAACACCCGTTATTCCCACTCGCAACGAGCGACCGGCGTGTGGCAGACATCTCTCCACCACCTCTTGCGCCATTGCCTGATGCTCGGGCAGCAGACTCTCGAGCAGTGTCACAGCACGACTCAGCACCGTGACATCACCACGCAAAATTCCCTCGACGTAGTCATTCACCGACAGCTGCACTGCTCTCTTGCGTCGCATTGTCGAGAGATAGGGATTGACAGAACTTGGAGCCTCTACCCCATCGTTCACCTTCAGCCCCTTATAAACCTCACTATTTTCAGGATGTTCCATAAAAAACAATATTCATCACTTGCGAAGATAACAAATAAGATGAGGAAAAACAACAGAGCCGCCCAAAAAGGCGGCTCTGTATTCTATTTTGTTCAGAACAAATTATTTGCTCATAGCAAAATTGTTGTTCATATACATTTTGGCAAATTCAACACCCTGAGCATCCAAAGTAACATCCATAACATCACCGTTCAAAAGGAATAGCTGAGCGTTATTCTCGTCAACCATCTTAATCAACTGTGTTGTCTGATTGTTATATTCAGCGCTCCACACTTGTGTCTCCTCGTCGAACAAAAGGTTCATAGACTGCTCGCCGTTAGAGAGTGTGTAACCATTCTCCATTGCTGTAATTTCAACATCCTGACCCTGACTATTCTTTACAATCTGTGTATCGCCAATCTTAACATCAGCCTTCTTGCCGGTCCAGAACTCAATAGAGTTCATAACAAGGCCGTCAACCAAAAGTGTCACCTCGTAAACAGGAAGAATGTGGAATGCCAAGAATACAATTTCATTAACCCATTTGTTGTTAGTAATTGAATTATTCCAATCCTTCATCTTGTTTGTCAAGCGGAAAGAACCGATACAAGATGTAAACAAGAGAGTTGCAGCAAGCAACAACGCAGAAAATTTAAATGCTTTTTTCATAACTATATGTAATTTAAATTAATAAAAGTCGCTACAATATGTCTCAAACATCAGACTTTACAAAAGTATTATTTTTTCATTAAAAAAAATATTTTTTACATATTTTTTCATTTACAAACACTAAAAAAAATAACAACAAACAAGTTCTGATATATACAAAGCAAGAATTCCCGTACTTTTGGGGAATTCTTGCCAATATTAATAATGGTAATAAAACCTTATCAAAGCACTCCGTTTACAACAAGCGCTTTTACCAATGAGTAAAATTTCTCAACAGTTGGTATCTCCACACGCTCTGTTGGAGAGTGAGGCGACATCAATGTAGGACCAAACGACACCATATCCATCTTTGGATAATTGGTAGAGATTATACCACACTCCAAGCCAGCGTGTATCACACGCACGTCGGGCATCTTGCCAAACATATCATTGTAAGCACTCTTTAGAGCTGCCAACAGAGGAGAATTCACATTTGGTTGCCAGCCGCTGTAACCGCCGCTAAGCTCAACCTTCATACCAGCCATTGCAAAACAGCTTGAAAGTTGCAAAGCAAGGAACTCCTTCATTGTATCGCAAGAGCTGCGCGCAAGGATATTAATCTCGGCCTTGCCATCGCCAATAGTCACAATAGAGAGATTGCTTGATGTCTCGACTGTATCGGGAATTGTTGGGATGAAACGCAATACGCCATCGTGGCAAGCAAGAATAACATCTACAAGATTATCCTGTATCTCCTCGGGGACAATAGTCTCGGGCATTTCAACCTCACTGACAGTGAGAGTTATACCCTCCTCAATTGTAGCATACTCGCTATTGTAGAGAGCCTCGTACTTTGCAGCAATCTCTTTCAGCTCATCGATAGCCTCCTCGGGCAAAGTGAGCACAACCTCACAGCTTGCAGGAATTGCATTGCGCATATTTCCACCATTCCAGCTTGCAAGCACCACGCCGCACTCGTCCATAGCCTCGCGAACGAAACGCGCCATAAGTTTGTTGGCGTTACCGCGACCGGCATTAATCTCAAGACCTGAGTGACCGCCACGCAAGCCCTTTAGCTGCACGCGCACAGCAACGTCGGCATCGTCGCTCTCCTCGGCCATAAACTCCATTGAAGCCGAAACGTCAAGACCACCGGCGCAACCAATGTAAAGAACACCCTCCTCCTCAGAGTCGAGATTCAACAAAAGCTCACCCTCGAGTTCACCACCTTTCAGGCCGAAAGCACCATACATACCGGTCTCTTCGTCGGCTGTGATAAGGGCCTCGAGTGGACCGTGCTGCAAAGAGGCATCCTCCATAATTGCCATAATTGCCGCAACGCCCAAGCCATTATCCGCACCAAGAGTTGTATCATCGGCATAGAGCCAATCACCCTTTACAACAGTCTTTATTGGGTCGTTGATAAAATCGTGATTGCTATCGGGAGTCTTTTGTGGCACCATATCCATATGTGCCTGCAAAATTATACCCTTGCGATTTTCGAGGCCGGGAGTTGCCGGTTTGCGCATAATAATGTTACCAGCCTCATCCTGCCAAGTCTCGACATTGATGCTCTTACCAAAATCGAGCAGATATTTCTGTATTTTCTCAAGGTGGCCCGATGGACGGGGAACCTGTGTCAACGCCTCAAAGTGTTTCCACACCTCGCGTGGCTGAAGGTCTTTAATTGTTATTGCCATAATCAAAAAATTATTAATTGTAAATATTTAAACTCAATTTTTTAAACTCAATTTTCATTTTTTTATTCTTAATCCTCGCAACTGCAATGCCACAATGCCATAAAGTCCCAAAAGAGCAACAAGCAGTGTTTGCGTGCTATGAACTATCAACGCAAAAACCTGTGCATCGGTTGTTGAAACCCCATAAAGCACCATAATACTTATTATCACATAGTGCCAAGGGCCCGCTCCGTTAGGTGTTGGCACAACCACTGCCACACTGCCACCTACAAAAAGCAATAAAGCCGCTGCCAACGACAGGCCACTGCTGAAACCGAAGCAGAAGAAACAGAGGTAGAACTGCATAAAGTAGCAGAACCATATACCCACTGTTTCAAGAACAAATAGTTTGCCATTTTTCATCTTTCGCAACGAAAGAAGCCCCTCTATAAAACGAGCCGCAAAGGATTTTATTTTTTTCCAAACGGAAAGTTTACGTATAAGCAGGAAAAGCAGCACAGCAATTCCCAACAGCGACAGCGTGGCAATCACCCAACCGCTAGGAGTAGCCAGCAGCGTGCTCCCCGGTATCCTAATGCCCGTCTCGCCCACAAAATCACAAAATACAGGCCACTGCACCGCAACAGCCACAACTGTTATCAACAACACCATAAGAGTATCAATCATTCTCTCCATCACCAGCGTACCCAGCGCGTGAGCAAAGGGCACGTGCTCAAATCTTTCAAGTATCACACAACGCGATACCTCGCCCACACGCGGCAACACCAAGTTTGCTGCATAAGCTATATAAACCGAGTCGACACAGACTGCTGCCGAAGGGTTATACCCCAAAGGCGCAAGGGTAAGTTTCCAACGCCACCCCCTTATAACGTGGCTCATTATACCAAAAAACACGGTGATAGCGAACCACAAGAGATTCATATTTTTCAACTCGTTCCAAAGCAGCGAAAAGTCAAAATCGTCATACACCATATACAGGATGAACGCACCCAATATGATTGGCAATACCGTTTTTAATGTATAATTGAAAATCTTTTTCACAACTTTAGGAACATTTTGAAGAGTTTTTTAATAGTTTTCGTTACCTTTGCAACATTGTGTTCAATCGCAAAGATAAAATAATTATTGAAGAAAAACGGCTTTTTTGATTACATAATTAATTAATAGCCCTAAAATTCAAATAAAACACAACCGGCAATGAAGGAAGTAACGGCAAAAAAAAGATTAGGACAACATTTCCTCATAGATTTGTCTATTGCAAAAAAAATTGCAGACACCGTTGATGTTTGCCCCGGTATTCCCATTCTAGAGGTTGGCCCGGGAATGGGCGTTCTTACCCGTTTTTTGCTGGAGAAGCCCCATCGCCTAAAGGTTGTGGAGATTGACGAGGAGTCTGTAACCTATCTTTGCAACAACCTACCCCAGCTGCAAGAGGAAAACATTATCCCCGATGATTTTCTAAAGATGCACCTCGACCGCCTATTCGATGGCGAACAATTTATGCTCATAGGCAATTATCCTTATAACATCTCGAGCCAGATATTTTTCAAGATGCTCGACTACAAGGAGTATATCCCCTATTGCAGCGGTATGATACAGAAAGAGGTTGGCGAGCGCCTTGCAGCCCAGCCCGGTACAAAGGCCTATGGAATATTGAGCATTTTCATTCAGTTGTGGTACGACGTTGAATATCTTTTCACTGTTGACGAAAATGTATTCTCCCCCCCTCCAAAGGTAAAGAGCGCCGTTGTACTGATGAAGCGCAACAGCCGCACAACATTGGAGTGCAACGAAGAGCTGTTCCGCAAAATTGTAAAAGGCACATTCAACCAAAGACGAAAAAAGCTACGAAACTCTATACAGCAGATTGTCGGGAAAGAATCGCCACTGCTGAGCGACCCCATCCTTGACAAGCGCCCCGAGCAACTATCGATAGAGGATTTTATCGAACTGACCAATAAAGTTGAACGCGATTTGGCTTAAACGAGAGATTTATGACACAGGAATTCATCAACCACATAAAGGAGCTGATAGATAAAAAGGACTCCGTGCTGTTGCAGGAAGCTGTTTCAAAACTACACCCTGCCGACATTGCCGAAGCCTGTCTTGAGCTCACTACCGAACAAGCACGTTTTCTCTACCGCCAGCTCGACAACGAGACAGCCGCCGACGCCCTCATCGAGATGGACGAGGACCTGCGTAACGACCTTCTCGAAGAACTGCCATCCGAGGCCATTGCAAAGCGGTTCGTCAACTATATGGACACCGACGACGCCGTTGAGATTATCCGTGATATGGACGAGGAGAAGCAGGAGGAGGTGCTTTCCCACATTCAGGATATTGAGCAAGCCGGTGACATTGTAGACCTTTTGCAATATGACGAGGACACCGCCGGTGGTCTTATGAGTACCGAGATGGTTGTTGTTAACGGCAATTGGAGTATGCCCGAGTGTTTGAAGGAGATGCGCCAACAAGCCGAAGAACTTGACGATATTTACTACATATACGTTGTAGACGATGATGAACGTCTTTGCGGACTTTTCCCGCTAAAGAAGATGATTACAAGCCCATCTGTCTCAAAGGTAAAGCACGTGATGGACACCAACATCATTAGTGTAGACGTAGACACTCCCATCGACGAGGTTACAATGCTAATTGAAAAGTATAACCTCGTTGCCATCCCTGTTGTCGATAAAATAAACCGCCTTGTCGGACAAATCACCGTCGACGATATTATGGACGAGGTTCGTGAACAGACCGAGCACGACCAACAACTCACCGCCGGTCTTACCCAAGATGTCGAGACAGGCGATAATGTTTTTGTACAGACAAAAGCGCGATTGCCTTGGCTTATAATTGGAATGTTAGGAGGTATCTGTTCTTCATTGCTGCTTAATTGCTTCACGAACACGCTCGGCAACCACCCCGAGATGGCATTGTTCATTCCACTGCTTGCCGGAATGGGCGGTAATGTAGGAACTCAATCATCGGCCATTGCGGTGCAAGGCCTTGCCAACAACTCATTAAATTCAAAACACATATTCAGGCACATACTCAAAGAAATGGTTGTAGCTATAATAAATGCCACCATACTATCGCTGATGGTATATATCTACAATTTCTTTGTATATGGCGCAGCCGATATTGTAACCCTCGCTGTTCCGCTCAGCCTTTTTGTGGTTGTGCTCTTTGCATCAGGGTTCGGAACACTCATACCAATGGTGCTTGAGAGAATAAATATCAACCCGGCAGTAGCTACGGGACCATTTATACAGATTATAAACGACCTCAGCGGAATGACCTTTTATATGATTATTTCTATGATACTGAGTCAAATAATGTCATAACACAATGAAACTACACAAATTTATTGCAACAACAGCCTCCATTGCAACATTGCTGTTTGCTAATCCCAGTGCATCAACAGCTCAAATACAAGAGTTTAAAGCGTGGGTCGAAGCCCCAAAAGGAGAACTAACTGAGCAACGCTTTGCAAACAAAAAGCTCGATAAAGCCGAGTGCAACGAGGCCGCATATATAATTGACTCACTTTGGCTTAGAAAGAGTGCGCAGGAGCTTGGCCGACAATGGGAAAGGCTCACTATAAACCACGATTCCATCAAGCTGGCTTGTGCCTGCCGAGTATTTGGTGCTGTGCCAAAGGACGGCCGCAGCCTCTACATCTCAATGCACGGAGGCGGTCACTGTCCAAAAGAGGTTAACGACGAGCAATGGATGAACCAAATATACCTTTACGAGCCAAGCGAAGGCGTGTACATTGCACCACGAGCTCCGTGGAACACATCAGACCTGTGGCATCGCAAAGGACTCGACGAAATGCTTGAAGATGTTATCAGAGCTTGTGTGGTATTTGAAGGCGTAAACCCCAACAAAGTTTATCTGCTCGGCTACTCGGCCGGTGGCGATGGTGTTTGGCGCCTTGCTCCCCGAATGGCCGACAAATGGGCGGCAGCCTCAATGATGGCCGGCCATCCCGGTGAATCATCACAAATAAACCTCATCAACACACCATATATGATTTGGATGGGTGAGAACGACCACTACTACGACCGCAATATCCTTGCAAAGGAAAAGGCGCAGATAATGGACTCATTAAGCGCAGCACACCCCGGCAAATACATACACAGTAGCCACATTCTCAAAGATAAAGGACACTGGATGGAGCAAGCCGACACCGTTGCACTAAGCTGGATGGCACAATATCGTCGTGCACCCTACCCAAAGGAAATAGTATGGCGCCAAGAGTTTGTCACACGCAAGCACTTTTATTGGCTTACAGCCCCCGCCGACGAGGTTGAGCAGGGCAAAACAGTCATAGCAAGCATTGAAGGCAACGAAATCAATATCGAAAAGTGCGACTACAGCAAGCTCACCATCTACCTCAACGATAATCTTGTCAACCTTGACAAAAAAGTCACCATTCGCCACAAAGGCAAAAAGATTGCGCGCATAAAGCCACGTCGCACAATAGCCAACCTGCACCGCAGCCTAAATTTGCGCAACGACCGCAGCTATGCCTTCCCCTGCATCATCGAGGTTGAAATCAAGCAGTAGTTCAATAGAACTTATTTTTGCGGCCAGAGCACTTTTTTGGTAGAAATTTAAACAGTTTCTTAAAATAAACATTATATTTGCAGAAACTGCGGAAAAACAAACAGGCTTTTCGTTGTAAAAAAATGGAGAGCCGTGTTGTTTTTTGCACTATATTTTTTATAAACCAAAAAAGATAAAAAACAATGAGCGAAAGTGTTAAATCGAATGTTCAGCCACAAGAGTTGAACATTGCGAGTACTCCTGAAGAGGCTGTCAATGCCGCTACGACTGAGATTACAGAGCAGAACAGCATCAACGAGGAGACTCCACAAGTGCCAACAGAAGATGCAGTCAACGAAACAGAGGTCGCAAAACCGGCAAGCCGTCAGGAAATCATCGTACGCCTTCAGGCAATAGCCGAGAGCGACGATGCGCTCAACAGCAAAGCCGAGACCGAAGCACTGAAGGTACAATTCTATCGTATGCGCACAGCAGAGATTGAAGCAGCCCTCAAAGAACACATCGCACAAGGCGGCGAAGAGGCTTTGTTCGTTCCACAACCCGATGAGCTAGAGGAGAGTTTTAAACAATATCTCAACCAGATAAAAGCAAAGCGCAACGCTTGGCTGGCAGCACAGGAAGAGGAGATGAAAGCAAATTACGAGAAAAAACTGCAACTGCTTGAGCAATTACAAGCCCTTGTAGACAAAGCTGCACAAGGCACACCCGAGGTAAATGAATTCCGCGCACTGCAAACAGAGTGGAAAGAGATAAAGAATATTCCTCAAAATCAAGTAGCCCCATTGTGGAAACAGTATCAGTTGCTTGGCGAGCAGTTCTACGACGTATTAAAGATAAACAGCGAGTTCCGCGAATACGACTTCAAGAAAAACCTTGAGATAAAGACAATGCTCTGCGCACAAGCCGAGGCTCTAGCCGAGGAGGCAGACGTCATTAGCGCCTTCCGTCAGCTACAACAGCTACACAACGAGTTCCGCGAAACAGGCCCAGTTGCCCCCGATTTGCGCGAAGAGGTGTGGACACGTTTCAAGGCTGCATCAACAATTGTCAACCGCCGTCATCAGGAGCACTTTGAGGCAAAGAAAGACAAAGAGAAGGAGAATCTAGATAAAAAGACCGCAATCTGCGAAGAGATAGAGCAGATGAACTTCACCGAGCTCCTAACCTATCAAGCTTGGAACAACGCCACACAGCAAATCCTCGACCTGCAAACAAAGTGGAAGGAGATTGGCTTTGCACCACAAAAGATGAACCTCAAGATATTCGAGCGTTTCCGCGCTGCGTGTGACAATTTCTTTGTTCAAAAGAGCGAATTCTTTAAAGAGGCAAAGAACACACTTGCCAAAAATCTCGAACGCAAGAAAGAGCTGTGCGAGCAGGCCGAGCTACTAAAAGAGAGCGAAGATTGGAAGACAACAGCCGACAAACTCACCAAACTACAAAAAGAGTGGAAAGAGATTGGTGCAGTTACACAAAAGCACTCTGAGGCACTATGGAAACGCTTTGTCAGCGCTTGCGACTATTTCTTTGAGCGTCGCAACGCCGCAACATCATCACAGCGCAATGTAGAGCAAGAAAACTTAAAGCTCAAACGAGAGGTCATTGAAAAAATCAAAGCAATCGACACCACCCTACCAGCAGCAGAGCAAACAAAACAGCTCTCAGCCCTCACACAAGAGTGGAACAGCATAGGCTTTGTACCTTTTAAAGAGAAAGACAAGCTCTACAAAGAGTATCGTCAAGCCACCAATGCCCTATACGAGAAGCTGCACATCAACGCAAACGAGCGCAAACTAGCGAATTTCCGTAACAACATTGGCAAGAACGGCAACACTCTACAACGCGAACGCGACCACCTCATTCGTCAATATGAAGCAATGAAAAATGAAATTGCTACATACGAGAACAACCTCGGTTTCTTGAGCGTATCGAATAAAAAAGGTGCAAGCCTTGTCGATGTAATGCGTCAAAAAGTTGAAAAGCTTAAACTCGATGCAAAGGTAATCCTCGACAAAATTCACCTTGTTGAAGACGAGATAGAAAAAGAGGCAAAGTAAAAATACTGCTTTACAAGTAGACAAATCAATCCTTCCACTTTAATGTAGAAGGATTGATTTTTTATATACAGTCCATACACAAAAAAAGGCGAAGCTTGCGGCTCCACCTTGAATGTTTTCACAACGGAATAATCCTTATTGTGATTTATCTTGCGCTCGTCGGTGTATTTTATATCTCAAAGATTATTTTCCCCAAAAATATGCATCATTTTTCATAAATTCAAAACCAGTTCTAAGAAGTTTCAATAATTTGATTTATTTTTACAAAGTATAATATTTTACTTAGGTTATAATTGATTATGAATACTATATGGATTGTGATGCCTATTCTAATTGCATTGATGTTTCTTTTGGGCATTGACCTTGATAGAAAGGCATTTACAAATGTTATAAAAAAGCCTAAGGCTGTGCTATTAGGAATGACGGGACAGCTTGTTATTTTGCCACTGATAGCTTTTGCTGTGGCGTGGGTATTAAAGTTGTCACCTGTTTATTTTATGGGATTGGTGCTCGTGGCTTGTTGCCCGGGCGGCAGCTCTTCAAATGTATTCTCAATGCTGGCAAAGGGTGATGTTGCTCTCTCTGTCACCCTGACAGCATTAAGTAGCATTGTAACGCTTTTCACTTTACCCATTATTATGGCTTTTGTTGCCGATTTTGTATCCAGCACAAGTGGCAGCGATATTCATTTGCCCATTGGCAAGTTGTTTATGCAGAATATTGTATTGCTCTTTGTTCCGCTTTTAGCTGGCAGTCTTTTGCGCAAAGCAAGACCCGACGCTGCGGCAAAAACAGCCAAGATACTCGGCAAATTTGCGTTCCCGGCACTGATGACACTTGCAGCAGTGTTTTTCTTGCAATATTGGCGCGAGATTGCTGAAAATTTTACAATTCTTGGAGTATCGGGAGCGCTGCTAATAGTGCTTGCTATGCTATGCAGTTCAATGCTCTCGCGTTTCGGAGGTTTTGACGCCGGGACCAGACGAACTATCGTTATTGAGGTGGGAATGCAAAATGCGGCCCAAGCAATAGCCATTGCATCGTCGCCTTTTATCTTCAACAGCGGAGAGATGGCCCTGCCGGCAATTATATACGCTTTGCTAATGAATATAATTCTGCTTGTATATGTCTACCGCATAAGGCAGAAAGAAAAACTTACTTTAAAATGAAAAAGTGGATTGAAGCAATGCGATTGCGCACTCTGCCGGTGAGCCTTGCCGGAGTGGTTTGCGGAACGGCCTGTGCTCTTTTAAACGGCTCTTTCAATATTATTGTGGTGCTGTTGTGCGCTCTATTCGCTGCGTTGGCACAGATTGCATCTAATTTCGGGAACGAATATTACGACTACAAAAATGGCATAGACAAGAAGGGACGCGAGGGTTTTAGGCGTGGCGTGACCGAAGGTGAAATTTCGCCAAAGGCTATGAAATATGCGACGTACAGCACAATACTCCTTGCCGCCGTTATTGGCTGTGTGATGCTCTTTTTTGGCCCTTGGTGGCTTGTTTTAGTGGGCATTGTTATTGTGTTGTTTGCATTGGGGTATAGCGCCGGACCTTACCCATTGTCGCACCACGGGCTGGGCGATATAGCTGTAATAATTTTCTTCGGTGTTATCCCTGTTACTTTTACCTGTTTTTTGCAGACAAAATATTTTGACACAGATACTTTTGCAACATCATTAGCTGTGGGATTGCTCGCGGCTAATGTGTTGATTGTAAACAATTACAGAGATAAAGAAGATGACAAGGCTGTTGGAAAGAACACCACAGTGGTAATTTGGGGGCGCAAGGCTATGGGTCGGTGGTATCTTCTTTCGGGATTTATTGCAATGGTTATTATGCTGCCAGTTTGGTTAACACTCGAATATAGAGCTGTGGCAATAACAACAATTTACCTTGTTTTACACATCAGAAACTGGCAATATTTGAAAAATGCACGCGGCTCGGCGCTCAACCCATTGCTTGGCAGAACCGCAGCAACACTCTTGCTCTTTTCGTTGATGTTTCTGTCGGGCGTGATGATATATCTGTTTTAATCAAGTTCAACCACGGTAATTCCGGCGCCACCAAACTGCACGTGCTCATCGTGAAAATGCTTTACAAACGGCATTGTGCTCAAATATTGGCGCACAAGAGTGCGTAATATTCCATTGCCCGTGCCGTGGAGTATGCGCAAACGATGAACATTGCACACTACAGCATCATCAAGGAAATAACCAACTGCCTGTACAGCCTCCTCGCCACGCATTCCACGAATATCAATATCTTCCTTGAAATTCAAGCGTTTGTGATGTAGTTGTTCTTGTGTTTCACTTGTGAGGAACGACACTTTGCGCACCTCTTCCTTTGGTGCTTCGCTCGGTTGCAGCCTTTCGATTGCAATGGTTGATTTTATTGCTCCAAAGCGTACAATAGCCGAATTTTGTTTAAGGGACATCACCTCGCCCACCGCCTGCTGCCCAGCAATGCGCACATACATTCCAACGCTTATCTGAGGCCTCTTTTGCTCGGGCTTTTGCTGTCTATTCTCTGTTACGGCAGAAGCGTTGCCACCTTTCTCCTTTTTGCCACTTTTTTTGCGCTCTTGACGGGCTATAATCTTTGCCATCTCACGGTCGGTCTGCATCTGCAATTTTTGCTTTGCAAGCTCTTCGAGTTGTTTACTAAAATCGCTGAGTTCCTGACGCGCCTGACGCGTGCGTTCTTTCTCGGCCTTTGCCTCTACAATAGTGCGAATGGTATTTTCAATCTTTGCATTAGCCTCGCGCAGCAAGCGTTCAGCCTCTTCGCGTGCATCTTTCAATATCTGTTTGCGGCTCTTCTTGAGTTCATCGCCCTGCTCCTGAACCTTGCCAAGAATTTCGTCGAGCTCTTTCTCTTTTTGATGCACATTCTTGCGTTTACTCTCCCAATAGCGCTTGTCACGAACAATATCCTGCAAATATTTATCGGACTGAATATAGTCGCTGCCGACAATCTGCGAAGCATCGCTTATAACCTCCTCGGGGAGCCCAATCTTTCGTGCAATCTCAACGGCGAACGAAGAGCCGGGATTGCCTATCTGCAACTGAAAAAGAGGGCGCATCTCGCCACGGTCGTAGAGCATTGCTCCGTTGACAATGCCGGGGGTTGCATCGGCAAAATGTTTGAGGTTCTGATAGTGAGTTGTGATTATTCCAAACGCTCCACGCTCGTTGAAACGCTTGAGCAGCGCCTCGGCTATCGCCGCACCAATCAAAGGCTCTGTTCCGCCACCAAACTCATCAATGAGAATCAACGAATGTTTATCACAGTTTTTGAGCGTATGTTTCATATTGAGCAGATGGCTCGAGTAGGTACTCAAATCATCCTCAATACTCTGCTGGTCGCCAATATCTATGAACAGACTCCTGAAAATACCTGCTCGGCTACGCTCGTGAACAGGAATAAGCAAGCCACATTGCAGCATATACTGCAAAAGACCGGCAGTTTTAAGGCACACCGATTTTCCACCGGCATTTGGGCCCGATATAAGCAATATTCGGTGCTCGCCATCAAGCTCAATATCGAGTGGAGACATTTTACGCCCGTGCTTGCGCAGTGACATCTCGAGCAAGGGGTGAACAGCCGTGCCCCAATCCATCATCGGGCGATTGTCGAGCGATGGTTTAACACCATCGAAACGTGCTGCAAGCTCAGCTTTCGCACGGATAAAATCCATCTCGCCAAGAAACTCATATGCAAGCAGGAGCTGTGGCACCTGCGGACGCAGCTCGAGCGAAAATGCTGTGAGAATTGCTATTATCTCACGTTTTTCCTCGGCCTCAAGTTCGCGTATGCGGTTGTTAGCCTCAACAACCTCGGCAGGCTCAATAAAGACAGTTTTTCCACTTGCCGACTCATCGTGGACAATACCGCCCATCTTGCGTTTGAGCGCCGGAGCAACAGGAATAACCAAACGTCCGTCGCGCATTGTGGGAGAAGCATCTTTCTCCACCAAGCCATCGGCCTGAGCCTTGCGCAAGATACTGTTCAGCGTGCGCGAAATTCCGCTCGAAGTGCGGGCAAGGTCGCCTCGTATACGCGCCAAAGCAGGCGAGGCACTATCTTTTACCGAACCGAATTTATCAATAATAGAATCAATGTCGCGAATTATGCGCGGAAAAGCCTCCACATCACCGGCAAGAGCTCGCAACGAGGGGTAAAGAGGCGAATCCTCACCATCGGCAGCATTGCCACTCTGTTTGTGCAGCAAAGAGAGTATTCTACCAATAGTGTCGAGCGAACGACGCAAAGAAAAGAGTTCATCGGCGGTCATATACATTCCCTCAATGCGTATGCGTTGCAATGGTTCGCGCACATCAAAATAAAAATCGGACGGAAAGCCATCCTCCACACGCAGAATTTGCAAAAACTCGACAACCTCGTCAAGTCTCCTTACAATGGTGTCAAAATGGGTCAAGAACTGCATATCATCAACGCGTTCCCTGCCCAATGCACAAAGACACTCATCCTTTAGCATACGACGAATGGCATCAAATTCTATTCTTGTTTCAAAATTCTGCGGATATATCATTTTTGAACTATTTTCGTTTCGGAGTGCGAAGATACATCAAAAAGCGCAAAAACACCCTCGCAAAAAATAATTATTGCAATAAACACCCTCTTTTCATCAAAAGTTTTCGCGCAATATAATATATTAATATAATTAATTTTATAAATTTGCAATTTGTAGGGTGCATTGCGCCCGTTTACAAAAGACACAAGAATAGACACGCAAACAAATCAAATTTATAATTATGAAATTTAATCTCAAAGACATTAAAGCAATCCTGCTACTGACTCTCCTTTTGATAGGCAGTGTGCCGGCACAGGTGTTTGCTTCGAACGATGGCAAGCAGGCTGTTGGTGTTGTTGCAGTTGAGCAAATAAACCCCACAACCGTTGAACTTTGCCTGAGCAATGCCCAAAGAGTGACATTGGATTTTTACGGCGACAACATCTTTCGTATGTTCCGCGATGCAAAGGATGGTTACGTACGCGACCCGCAACCAATGGAGGGTTACCCCGATGCACAAATTCTTGTAGACAATCCACGCAGGGAACTCTCTTCACTCACTGTGAGCGAAGAGAGTTGGTCATACAGCATCATAACCAATAAAATTGAAGTTGCTGTGTGCAAAACAACCGGGCGTTTGAAAGTTACAAACCTTGCAACCGGCAAAGTAGCCTTTGAAGAGGCCGAGCCTGTGATGTTTAAAAAGTCAAAGACCATCGTCACCCTCAAAGCCAACGAAGGCGAATTCTTTTATGGCGGTGGCGTGCAGAACGGCCGTTACTCACACGCCGGCAAGCAGATTGCCATTGAGAACCAGAACAGCTGGACCGACGGCGGAGTATCGTCGCCCACTCCATTCTTTTGGTCGACAAACGGCTACGGCTTTATGTGGCACACATTCAACAAGGGTACTTATGATTTTGGAGCAGAGGAAGCCGGCATTGTAACACTTTCACACGACAGCGACTATCTCGACGTATTCTTTATGGTGAACACCGACGGTATTGCATTGCTCAACGACTTCTATCAATTGACAGGCAACCCTGTATTGATGCCAAAGTTCGGTTTTTATATGGGACACCTCAACGCCTACAACCGCGACTATTGGACAGAGAGCACCGATGGAAAAGGAATGTTATACGAAGATGGCAAGCGCTACAAAGAGAGCCAGAGCTACAACGGCGGAATCAAAGAGTCGCTTAACGGCGAGAATAATAATAGCTACCAATTCTCGGCTCGTGCAGCAATAGACCGTTACCTCTCACAAGATATGCCACTCGGTTGGTTCCTCCCCAATGATGGCTACGGCTGTGGCTACGGACAGACAGAGACACACGTCGGCAACGTACAGAACCTAAAAGAGTTTGGCAACTACGCACGCGCCAATGGCGTAGAGATTGGATTGTGGACCGAGTCGAACCTCCACCCACGCGAGGGTGTGAGCGCTCTCTTGCAACGCGACCTTGTACGCGAGGTGCGCGACGCAGGTGTTCGCGTGCTCAAGACCGACGTTGCTTGGGTTGGTGCAGGTTACTCATTCGGCCTAAACGGCGTTGCTAATGCGGCCGGCATTATGACCTATTATGGCAAAAACGCACGCCCCTTCATAATCTCGGTCGATGGTTGGGCCGGCACTCAGCGCTATGCAACAATATGGACCGGCGACCAAACAGGCGGTGAGTGGGAATACATTCGTTACCACATACCAACATTCATAGGTTCAGGTCTCTCGGGCCAGCCAAATATCACATCCGACGTTGATGGTATCTTCGGCGGAAAAAACACCCCCGTTTTTGTTCGCGAATACCAATGGAAGGCCTACACACCAATGATGCTCAATATGGACGGTTGGGGAGCAAATGAAAAGTATCCACACGCTCTTGGCGAACCAGCCACCTCAATCAACCGCACATATATGAAGATAAAGTCAGAGCTTATGCCCTACACATACAGCATCGCACGCGAGGCTGTGGACGGCAAGCCAATGATACGCGCAATGTTCCTCGAGGGCGAAACCAACGCTTTTACAATGAGCGAAGCAACACGTTACCAGTATATGTATGGTCCATACCTCCTTGTTGCCCCAATTTACCAGAACACTGCAATGGACGAGAAGGGTAACGACATTCGTAACAACATCTATTTGCCCGAGGGCACTTGGTACGACTATTTCACCGGCGAGACTTATGAGGGCGGACGCATCATCAACAACTTTGATGCTCCACTTTGGAAACTCCCAGTTTTTGTAAAAGCCGGCGCAATAATCCCGACAACAGAGCCCAACAACAACCTCAAGGAGGCAAACAAGGCTCTGCGTATGTACGAGATTTACCCACAAGGCACAACATCATTCATCGAGTATGATGACGACGGCGTTACCGAACTTTATCGTAAAGGCGAGTTCACACAAACTCTCATCGAACAAAGCTGCGACGAGAAGGGTAATGTAACAGTAAACATTCACCCCACCGAGGGCGATTTTGACGGCTTTGTAAAGGAGAAGATTACCATCTTCAAGATAAACGCAAGCAAAGCGCCCAAGAAAATCACAGTAAAAGTGGGTAACAAAAAAATTAAGCTCAACAAAGTAAAATCGATAGAGAACTTTGAGATGGGTGAAAATGTATGGTTCTTCGACAAGAAGCCTAACCTCAACCGCTTTGCGACAAAAGGCAGCGAGTTCGAAGAGGTTGATATGATAAAGAACCCGGTTATTATGGTTAAGCTCGCCAAGAGCGACATTACCGCAGCCGCAACAACCCTCACCATCAAGGGCTTTGAGATGGACACTCCAAACAGCTTGCTCACCACTAAGGGAGAGTTCAAGAGCACACCGGAGCTCATCAGCAAAGACGAGGATTATCAAGCATACACCATCAATCTTGCTTGGGAAAAGGTAAAGAAGGCCGACTATTACGAAATTCTTTTCCAAGACCGCCTCTACACAACCATCAAGGATACACATCTGCTCTTTGAGGGCCTAACCCCCGAAACAGAGTACAAATTCCAGTTGCGCGCAGTGAACAAGAGCGGCGTCAGCGGTTGGACACACATTGTAGCAAAGACAAAGAGCAACCCTCTTGAGTGGGCTCTCACCGGTGTCACAGCAACAACAAGCTGCCCCAACCAAGGCGGTCAGGGCACAGACAAGCTCTTCGATTTTGACGAGAGCAACACTTGGCACACCGCTTGGAGCACACAAGCTGTTCCTTTCGAGATGGTCATCGACCTTAACGGCTTGTCAACACTCGACAAACTGCAGTATGTAGGCCGCAAGGATGCCGGCAACGGAACAATCAGAAAGGCAACCATCTGCTACAGCACCAACAAAGAGCAGTGGAGCGCACCGGTAGAGGTTAATTGGGCTTTAACCCCCGATGTTAAAGAGTTCAAGTTCAATGGCACTCCAAAAGCACGTTACATCAAGATTAATGTCACAGAGGCTGTCGGTAACTTTGGTTCAGGCCTTGAGATGTACATCTTCAAGGCTCCCGGTAGCGAGACCTACCTATCCGGTGATATGAACAAAGACAAAAAGGTTGACGAGAATGACCTCACATCATATCTCAACTACACCGGCGTGCGCAAGGGCGACGGCGATTACGATTACATCAGCATTGGTGACATTAACGAGAATGGTCTCATCGACGCATACGACATCTCATTTGCTGCAACACGCATCGGCGACGGCGTTTACGAGAGCCCCGAGAACAAGATTGCCGGAAGCATCACCATTGCAGCCGACAAGAGCTTCTACAGAGCCGACGAAGAGGTTGTAATAACCATCAGCGGTAACGAGCTCGAGAATGCCAATGCGTTCAGCCTTGCGTTGCCTTACAATGCTGCCGACTACGAGTTTGTGAGCATAGAGGCACTAAACACCGGCAGTATGGCAAACTACAGCAAGAACCGCCTTCACAACAACGGCAGCACCGCTGTTTACCCAACATTCATCAACGAGGGTAATCAAGCGACAATAAGCGGCAACGTTGAACTTGTGAAGGTAACCTTGAAGGCAAAGAGAAATACCAGATTTAACATCAGAGCCATTAATGGTATTATCGTCGACAAGCACTTGAATACCATAAAATTCTAAAAAAACACGTTTCTCTTCGGGCGCAAATTTTGCGCCCGAAAAGAAACCCAAGATAAAGGATAGTATTAACTAAAAATTTTAAATTATAAGACTATGAGAAAATTTACTCTTATTTTTTCGCTGATGATGGCGATGTTTACAACAGCAATGGCACAGGAGAGTGTCAACCTTGCTACCGGAACATTTGGTGGCGAGACTGGTGACAAAGACACCTTTTCACAATGGACAAGCGAGAATGGTGTCAGCATTATTTCAGCAGATGCAAACAATGTAGAGGTAGCATCGATGAAATATTACAACAATCAGTTCCAGATAATTTTCAACGAAAACGTATCAACACCAATCAAGTACACTATCACAGCACCCGAGGGTTACAGCCTTACCGAGATGAAGGTTAAAAACTCAACCAAAAGCCACAACGCGTGGGTTGACTACGACTTGCGTTCATATCTTTTAAATAATAAATTGACCGAAGAAACAATAACATTCACCGAGGGCAAGAATTTATTTGAAGCATATGGTCAGGTAGGTTTTAAAATCTACATCACCTCGTTGACTATTACAAAAGATGTACCGTCAAGCATCAGCGAGGTTGAGACAGAAACAGAGCAGACTATTTATGACCTCACCGGCCGTCGCGTTGAGACAATCACCGAGCGTGGCATATACGTTGTAAACGGCAAGAAAGTTTTGGTAAAATAAATCACACCCAATTGGACAAAGCGAGCTGAGAATTGTCGCGCGGTGTGGCGTGCGCCACACCGCGCGGGTCGCAGAAAGCGAACATTTTCAAAGCACTTGTAAAGCCCACAAATAACCAATGGTCTACAAATACAACGACATAAATATCAACATCACCAAGCAAGGCAGTGGAGAGCCAGTGTTCTTGCTACACGGCTGGGGATGCACAGGCGAGATATTTAAGAATATCAGCGAAGTGCTTTCAACCGCCTACACCACTTATAGTTTTGACTTTCCCGGCTTTGGAGCATCGGAAGAGCCAACTACTGTTTGGGGTGTAGAGGAGTACACCCGTATGGTGGAGCAATTTGCCAAGGACAACGGCATTGAGCGCCCGGCTCTTATGGGGCACTCTTTTGGCGGCAGGGTGAGCATTGTCTTTGCATCGCGCAACCCAGTGAGCCGAGTGGTACTTGTCGACGCAGCCGGAGTAAAACCCAAAAGACCATTCAAATACTATTGGAAAGTCTACACTTTCAAAACAATGAAATGGTTGTGCAACACATTCTTGCCAAAGAAAAAAGCACAAGCCATCATCGATAAACGTCGCAAGGGCGCAGGCTCCAGCGACTACAACAACGCCTCGCCAATGATGCGAGCCATCCTTTCAAAGGTTGTAAACGAAGACCTAAAGCATCTTATGCCCAAAATAAAAGCCCCCACCCTGCTCTTTTGGGGCAATATGGACACCGCCACCCCACTGAGCGATGCAAAGACAATGGAAAAACTAATACCCGACGCCGGCCTTGTAGTGGCGCACGGCACAGGGCACTTCTCATTCCTTGAAAACCCCGGGCTGTTCACCGCAGTAGTAAAGAATTTCTTTAAAATAAAATGATATGCAACACTTTGTCATAAAATATGCCATAATAGCAATGTTGTTCTTTCTTATGATAGCAAAGTACGACATTCATATGTTCCAATTAAGTTCATATCGCAACAGCCGCTACTTTCGTTGGCTCATCCCCGGCAACCTACTATCCATCAAACGACTAATGGCTATTGCAATGCTTGCAGGAGCATTTATCCCCGGATATTTTGGCTTCGGCTTTATAGCCGGTGTCACTGCTGTCGCTTGGTTCCACTGCTTTACCGAGAAATTCAAGACACCGTTGGTGTACACAATGCGCGTGAAAAGACTTTTCACAGCGAACATAGTACTCTTTGCCATTATAGCAACACTAGCAGTGCTCTTTGCCGGCCAATGGGCAAAAATAATAATTGGAACAGCATTGTTGCTGTCGAACCTCATTATGCTACTTGCCAATTTGGTAAACACCCCTATTGAAAAAGCCATCAATCGCCACTATTACAACGATGCCAAGCGCATCATCGAAAGCAACAAAAACCTCATTATCATAGGCGTTACCGGCAGCTTTGGAAAAACCAGCACAAAGAACTATCTTGCAACTATTCTTGCCGAGAAATACAACGTCCTTGTTACCCCCGGAAATTACAACACCCTGCTGGGAGTAATACGCACCATACGCGAACAACTGCGCCCCTATCATCAAGTGTTCATCGTTGAGATGGGAGCAAAACAGAGCAACGATATTAAGGAAATTTGCGACCTTGTGCACCCCACAATAGGCATAGTCACAGCAGTTGGCGAAATGCACCTCGAGACCTTTAAAACAGTAGAAAACATACAGAACACAAAGTTCGAACTCATAAACTCACTGCCTGCAAACGGTTTGGGAGTAATCAACAATGACTCGCCATACATCAGCAGCTACAACGGCATCACCAGCCAGTGCAAGCTCATACGCTATGCCGTTGATGGCAGTGGCGACTACAAGGCTACCGATGTAAAATATGGCGCAAACGGAGTATCGTTTACCCTCAATAGCGGCGAGCAGTTCTGCAGCCGTCTCTTGGGCGTGGGTAACCTGCTCAACATTTTGGCGGCAACAGCCGTAGCCGACTATCTTGGCGTGCCGGTGAACAAGCAGAAAAATGCCATCGCACGCCTGCAACCTGTGGAGCACGGCCTCTCCATGAAAGTATCTAACGGCATCACCGTGCTCGACGATGCATACAATTCAAACCCACAGGGAGCAAAGATGGCTCTTACCGTACTCAAGGGCTTTACAGTAGCCCAGGGCAACAAGCGCATCGTCATCACCCCGGGATTTGTAGAAATGGGCACACGCCAGGCCGTGGCAAACAAGGAACTTGGCCGCACTATTGCCGATAGCTGCGACTACGCCATTGTGGTAAACGCCACAAACCGCGAAGCTATAAAAGAAGGTATTAAGGAAGGTGGGCTTGCCGAGGATAAATATTTCCTGGCCGACTCACTCAGCCACGCACACGCACACTTGGCACAGATTCTGCGCGCAGGCGATGTGGTGCTGTATGAGAACGATTTGCCCGACAACTTCAAGTAAAAGCCCCACCCTAACCCTCCCCATAATGGGAGGGAAATTAAATCATATGCCTTTAGCCCATTTAAATAGAATAAACCAAAACAAAAATATAACAATGAAAACAAACGTAGG
>JAZRMQ010000053.1:0-35462 GCA_045647745.1 Bacteroidaceae bacterium
AGTGAGACTTGGTAGGAACTACGACCTCGCTAACTGTCTCCTGTGCAGTAGAGAACATTGCAAAACTAGCAAGAGCTAGTGAAATCATAAATTTTTTCATACTTAAAACTAATTAGATTTATATATAAACACTTATTTTCTCGCCTTACAAAAGAGCTGCACATTAATAAACGTACAAACCTTTGTAATGTTTTAAATGACAATATCTTTACAACGTATAGCAAAGCCACATTAACAGATATTATCTATTTATTTGCAAAATTACACAAAATTTACAATAGGGTGCAATTGGAGCGGGTATTTAGGATTTTATTTAACCTTTTTTAACAATAAAAAAGCTAAAAACAGAAACATTGACCATTATTTGGAAAAATTACGATCAATTTCGGTGTCGTTCATTATGTAAACGACCGGCTTTCCATCGGGTGTATGAGTGGGCATATTAGTATTAAAAAGGTCATCAATAAGGGTGCTCATCTCCTCTTGCGAGAGCAACTGCCCGGAAACAATCGCCACCTCTTTTGCCATTGTATTTGCAACCTTATCGCACATCTTTTCCTTTGCATCGCCAGCCTGCTCCATTGCATTATGAATAATATCGGATAGCAATTTTACGGGCTGCAAGCCCTCAATGCCGACAGGAATACCATTCAACACAAAAGTTCCGCCACCGAGCGGTGAGATATCAAAGCCCAGAGACATCAACTCTTCGGATATTGAATCAAGCGTCAAGGCCTCATTCATAGACAACTCCAGCCTCTCGGGGAAGAGCAAGCCTTGCGAAGCGCTGTGCCTGTCTTTTATCTGTTGGCGATACTTCTCGAACAGCACTCTTATGTGAGCCCTGCGCTGATGTACCCACATCAGCCCCGACTTTATAGGAACAAGAATATATTGCCCCTTATATTGCGACATTGGAACATACTCGGCCTCTGCCACTTGAATTGTGTTTTGAACCACAGCTGCCGGCTCGTTTGCAAAAACGTCATCAACCTCCTCAAAAGGCGAAAGGTCAAGAGGTTTAGTGCCATTCTCAACGCCTGCGTACAAAGCCTCCCAATTATCGTTGGAGTCGCGATACTCGGGTTTATATTTGTTAAATGGGTTATAACCGGGATTATATGATATTTTTGGAGCAGAAACAGGAGCACCTGCCGATGAAGAAAAATCCATCACAGGAATCTCGGGCATAACATCATCATCAAAATCGAGGCTGGGAGCCGCGTTAAAGCGCCCCAAAGACTCTTTTACAGCCGCCGAAATAATCTTCCACAAGTTAGACTCGTCCTCAAACTTAATCTCTGTCTTCGTCGGGTGTATATTAACATCTATGCGAGAAGGTTCGACCTCGAAACAGAGGAAAAACGGCACCTGCTCACCCTGCGGTATTATCTCGCCATAAGCCTCGGCCACAGCCTTTGCAAAATAGGGGTGACGCATATAACGATTGTTCACAAAGAAATATTGCAAAGCTCCTTTTTTGCGAGCACTTTCGGGCGCACCGACAAAGCCTTTAATATTGATAAGGCTGCTTTCAACAGCAACATCAATGAGGTGCGCGTTTACCCGTTTGCCAAAAAGATTTACAATCCTTTGACGGAACGAAGATGGCGGCAAAGAAATCATCTCGTTACCATTGTGTGAAAGAGTAAATTCAACGTCGCAGTTCACAAGAGCTATACGCTCAAACTCTGTCACGATATTATTCAACTCTGTCTGCACCGACTTTAAAAATTTGCGACGGGCAGGTATATTATAAAACAGATTTTTTACCTTAAAATTACTGCCGACAGGAGCTGCCACCGGCTCTTGCGCCTCGAGTTTTGAGCCACCCATAACAATGCGGGTTCCCAACTCATCATCGGCACGACGGGTAATAAGTTCAACCTGAGCAACAGCAACAATAGAAGCAAGAGCCTCGCCGCGAAAACCCATTGTAGAGAGTGCGAAAAGGTCGTCGGCAGTTGATATTTTAGAAGTGGCGTGCCTCTCGAAAGCAAGACGAGCATCAGTCTCGGACATTCCCTTTCCATTATCAATCACCTGAATGAGAGTGCGGCCACCATCAGTAACAACTACCTGAATTTTGGTAGCTCCCGCATCAACAGCATTCTCCACAAGCTCTTTTACCACTGATGCCGGACGCTGTACTACCTCGCCCGCTGCAATTTGGTTTGCCACAGAGTCGGGCAACAAATGTATCACATCTTTCATACACTAAATATACCCGTAAATTGTTTTTAATATATAGTACAGCACAAATGCACAGACAAACAGCGCTGCAACAGCAAAGCGCGACGACACGCGCGAACTTGCAGTGCGTTTGCGCTCTAAATGTGAATTTTCGCCAACAAAAGCACCCCTTATACGCTCCTCGTACGAAGTTTCTTGCGGTGGGAGCATACCAAGGTCGCGCTTGGCATTTTCGACAATCTTGTCGAGCTTCTCCTTGCGCTCATCAACGAATATATATTTATGGTTGAACCTTCTTGGTTCACGCATCTTAAAACCAGCCATAATGCTACTCTATTTTTTAAAGCGGTCAAGGGTTGGCAACGGGACTCTATCCTTTCTTATGACCTTGAGCTCTAAGCCTTGTGCTTTTCTTTTCCAATTAAAAATATCCTCTTTTGAACGCGGACGAACATAATCGAACCACGCAAAATTATCAAGGAAGCGTTTATTCTCGGGGCGCTGGCTCATTGGATAGAATACGCCTTTTGACTCTTTTGGCACCACAATCTTCTCGACCTTACGATTTTTTACATACGCTATTGTGCGGCCAGCCGTGGTTGTATTCATTCCAATATAGGTGCTATCGCTATCCAACGGATAGAAAACCAGCTCAACACTGCCAATCACCTGCATCTCACGAAGCTCACCCTCGGAGAAATAGAATTTCATCTCTTGTCCCTTTATCTGGTTATAAAAAGAGGAGTCCTGCTTTTCAACATACAATGTCTGATTTATAATATTGACCCAATCAATCGTTGAGTCCTTCATATAAATCTTAACAATCTCGCCCAGCAGTTGCAGCTCGCCATTCCACAAGATTGGGTCCTTGTACATTGTCATACAAGTATCTCTTGAGTCAAAGACCAAGGAGTCGCACACAGCCTGAATATTCGGTGCCCAAGCGCGCACTTTGTGGTAGGCTTTTACCAAGCGATAGAGGGAGTCTGTATCAAGATTGTACGAAACAGCCCAAATTGTATCGGAGTGCACAAACAGCGAGTCGCGCTGAGAAAAATCCACAGCCACAGCCCTGTCCGTTACATAAGCCGAGTCTTTTATCTCATCAAGGAAAGCATATTCACCGGTGAGCAAATTTTTGTTTATGGTATCTGTATACACAATATTGCCAAAAACCTCGCTATACCCCAAATTTGTGTCGTAGAAAATGGAATCGGCTACAACATTTCTGTTTTCGTTATATAGCACAGGCCTTTCAACCAATGTTGCATATTTTGTTGCAGTGTTATAAGTGCCGTGCTCGGAGTAGACCTCGGTCTTTCCACTATATATATTGGTGGGGCCAACTATTGTTGCAACATTGTTATTTGTATTATAGTGCAACGTATCGGACAAGAGCAGAAATTGTGAATTCTCCAGCGTTACATCATCTATAAACACTGCCTTTTTGGTATCAAGATTATAATCGCCGTAATACGATTTTAGCGTACCGGTCCCATCATAAAGCACACCATACTCAAAAAAATATCCAAGATTTCTGTTGCGGTCAAAATCGAGGCTATCGGTCTCGAGCACAATATCTTTATCAATGAGCCTTACATTGTTTCTTACACGGGCAATGTTTGTAACACCGTCAAAATCGAGATAATCACCATAAAGGAACAAAGTATCACCCTGCTCCATTCTCACATTGCCAAAAGCCAAAAAAGAGTTCTTTTTCTGATAGTAGTGAGCGCTATCGCAAAACATATACATACTATCACGACGAAAATTAACATTACCCACAAGAATCCAAGCCTCGGGGTCTATTGCTTCATCGAAACGGGTTATATCAGTATGTAACAAGTGGACATAACTCTTCTTTGCCGGTTGCTGCGGGGCGGTGTCAAGCACCTGCTCTTGCGAGAACAGAGGCATAGACACAAAGAAAAGAGATATGAACAAAATCGCGCTCAACATTTGGGAAACGGGTATTACTCTTCGTAAAAATTCCAATCAGGATAGATAAATTCACAGCCGCGGCTCTCTTTGTTTACACGAACATAGGTGTCGCGCTGTTTCTTCTTTATCCACTCCTTTATTCGTTCGTCGCTCAATTTTGCCTGATACATTTGACGCAGAACCTCATAGTCGTCGCTGAATGTAGCTTGATGCGCCTCGGTTCTTGACTTTACCTTTGCTATTGCACAAACAGTCTTGCCATTATCGAGCAACCAAGCAAAGGGTTGCGAAATCTCATCAACCGCCAATGTCTCAATCACACGGGCAACGTCAACAGGTAGTTCGTCCATTGCAAAATGAGACGAAGCATTCTGTTTATTATACATTATACCAAAGTTGTTGCGTGTATCCTTATCCTCGGAATAGAGCCCCACTGCATCGTCAAATTTAATCTCACCCTCTTTGATGCCGACTGCAAGCGAATCGAGACGCAAAAGAGCTGCTTTAAGATTTTCATTTGAATGTTCGGGTTTTCTCAATATGTGACGCACGTTAACCTTATCGCCACGCTTTTCAATCAACTGTATGATGTGAAAGCCATATTCAGTCTCTACAATCTTTGAGACCTTGCCCGGATCGGTCAAATTAAATGCAACCGCCGAGAATTCAGGCTGAAATTGTCCGCGGCCGGAAAATCCCAGCTCTCCGCCACGACGAGCCGAGCCCGGGTCCTGCGAATACATCAACGCCATTGTTGAGAAGCTTGTCTCGCCGTTCATTATTCGCTCGGTATATTCACGCAATTCTGCCTTTACACGCTCAATCTCCTCTTGGTCGATATGTGGGTGCATTGTGATAATCTGCACCTCGACCTGCTGTGGAATAAAAGGAACACTATCCTTGGGAAGTGACTCAAAATAGCGCCTTACAAGAACAGGAGAGACCTTTATATCGCCTACAATCTTCATTTTCATTCTCTCGGCCATCTCCATATTATGCAACTGCTCGCGATACATCTCGCGAATATCAGCCGAAGTCATATTAAAATACTCCTCCATCTTCTCCTTTGAGCCAATTTGGCGGATAACGTGCTCCATCTGTGCCTCGACCTGACGAATCACATTGCTTTCATCAACCTCAATACTGTCAATCGCTGCCTGATGCAGAAATAGTTGCTGCACAGCCAAATCTTCGCCAACAACACAATAGGGGTCACCTTCAAAAGTTCTGCCATTGCTTACCCAATAACGAATAGCCTCTTCAATATCAGAGCGCAGTATAAACTTGTCACCAACAACCCACTCAACCCTGTCTATGACATTATCTTGAGCCATCATACTCTGCAACGGAAATACCGCAAGCATAGCACATAGCAAGCCTTTTATAAAATTCACCTTAATATTCATATTCTATTTATTTACAACACAATGTGTTTATACTAGTACAAAATAGCCCAGCCACTCTTTAAAGCATCCTCATACAATGAACGTTTGACCTCTTTTATAAATTTTGCTTTCTTTGAGTTGAGCAACAATTCCCTAATCTCATTAGAGACCATCTCAAGCGGCTTTGAATCGTTCCTTTTCAATATTGAATCGGCACAAACAAAATAGGTAAACTTTCCCTCATTGAATTCAATTGTATTCTTCTTTAGCAGGCGATCCATAAGCTGCTGCTCTGTCAATGGCATCTTATGCGCCAAATCCTCAAAGGGCATCCACTCCTCCATAAAGAATTGGCAAAAATACCCGTTCTCGGAACATATCTTCTCCAATTTTTCTAAATCCTCTTGCCCTTTACGCAAAAAGCAATTGCGCACCTCGCGCGTTTTTGGAGCTTTGAGCGGCAGCCTAACACAAAAGCCCTTTATATAAGGCTCGGTCAGCTCAAACAACGCTCGTTCTTTCTCATAAAAAGCCTGCACCTCGGCATCTGAAATTCCGGGCAGCAACTGCTGGGTTATCAACCTATCCTGATAGAGATTTTGTATGAGGCTTGTACGATAATTCTCAACCATCTTATCAATCTCGGCGGTTGAAACAACATTCTCCTTTGCCTTCTCATAAAAAAGAGTCTCTATCACCCAACGCTCCACATAGTTCTGCATAAAAGCAACGCTGTCAGCGCCACGGCCTTGCTGAGCATAAACAATATCCACCTCATCTTTATAAAGATGCACATCGCCCACGCTGGCAACAACACTCCTCTCTACATAAGACACCTCTTCCCGGCAAGCAAAAAGCAAGGCCGGGAGAGCTAAAAGGCATATATATTTACAAAATCTTTTACCGAGCATCGGTCTATTTATACGTAAATTCTCATCGGGCACAAAAGCTCCGAAGAAAAACATCAACAAATGAGTGGTTTACACAAATTTTCACCTGAGGTGCAAAAATACAAAAATATATCGCTTAATCGTGATTATTAACGGTTTTTAGCACATCTTTGTCAATCTTGACTTTGTACTTCTTGCGTAGAGACTTAACCCATTTCTCCTCGAGATACTTTTGATAATCGGCAGTCACCAACCCCTTGACGTCCTTGTAAGTCTCGGGAGCCTCAATAACCTCGCCAACAGTCTCAACAGCAACAAAGCCACGGCGCAACGTGCCACCCTCGCCCTGTCCAAAGACCATTTTGTCGACCCAAGCATTATCGCCAATGGCAAATATACCAACCTCTACGCGCACCGTGCGAACAGAATCCTTTGGCAGATTAGCCTCAATAACCGATTTATAATTCTCAAACTTTTGGCCATTGAGCATAGCTTTTACATTCTCAAGATTTTCGGGGCTGTTAGCCTGTATCACAGCACCGCGGAAACGGGGAGTCTCGAATTTATACCTCTTTTTGTTTTTCTTGAAGAATTTGGCAAGCCCCTTCTCGTCGTCGGCAACCTTACCCCACACCTCACGAGTTGAAACCTCAAAGAAGAGAAGCCCCTCGTAATATTCGCGCATCAGATTACCGAACTCGGGGTATTTACTCTCGAGCAAGCTATCCTCAAGAGCAAGAGCCTCTTGCGGAGTGAGGTTACCGCCGAATTCACGAGCTAAATCACTACCACGTTTAAGGCGTGCAGCCTCTCTGATGTTCTGCTGTTCGAGCATCTTTACAATTGCAGATTTATACTGCTCGAAAGAGCCAAAAGGACGCGAAGAGATACGCCTTACAATGTGAAAACCGGCCGGAGACTCAAATGGAGCCGAATAACTACCATCGGCAAGCGCATAAGCAGCCTGTTCAAACTCCGGATAGACCTGCCCGCGGACAATCTCGAACGAGCCGAGGGCTTGGGCCGGGATATTGAAGAAAGCCGCAACATCCTCAAAAGTTTTACCATCATTGAGCATAGCGTATGCCGAGTCTATCCTTGCCTTCGCAAGTTTTACATCGGCCGTTGCATCCTTTTGCTTGGCAAGAAAGACAATGTGCGCAACCTCAATGAAGCCATCACGACCGATGGTTGCAGAATCTTTTGCATACACTTTGTACGCTTCTTCATTTATGAAGCAGGTATCCACAAGATAATTCTCGGCCATCAATTTGCGATCGCGACCAAACTCCTCTTTGAAAGAAGAGAGTGTGTCGAGCTGCAAAGCCTCGGCCTCGGCAACCTTCAACTTAAAGTCAATATACATTGGCAGATATTCATCGACAGTCTGCCCCTTGTCGGCCAAATTGGAGTTGTTTTTGTTAAAAGCATACTCAAATTCGGAGCGTGTAACCTCCTTGCCATTAACACGCATTAGCACAGGGTCGGTTACCTGTGCCAATGCAGTTGTTGATGCCAGCAGAAAAAGTGCTGCAATATTTTTAAAATTCATTTTGTTTCTTTTTATTCGGGACGACTGTAATTGGGAGCCTCGCTGGTAATTGAGACATCGTGTGGATGGCTCTCGAGCACACCCGCATTTGTGATGCGTACAAACTTGGCATTGTGCAAAGCCTCAATATCTTTTGCACCACAGTAACCCATACCTGAACGCAAGCCACCTACCAACTGATAGATTACCTCGAAGAGAGTACCCTTGTAAGGAACACGCGCTGCAATACCCTCGGGAACGAGCTTCTTTTTGTCGGCTGTATCTGCTTGGAAATAACGGTCCTTTGAACCATTTTCCATAGCCTCCAAAGAGCCCATACCACGATAAGACTTAAACTTACGGCCATTAAAGATAATTGTATCACCCGGAGACTCCTCTGTTCCGGCAACAAGAGAACCAATCATTACACAATAGCCACCGGCTGCCAAAGCCTTAACAACGTCGCCCGAGTAGCGCAAGCCACCATCGGCAATCAAAGGCACACCTGTGCCCTCAAGAGCCTTAGCAACATCATATACAGCCGACAACTGTGGAACGCCAACGCCGGCAACAACACGTGTTGTACAAATTGAACCGGGACCAATACCCACTTTCACAGCATCAGCGCCGGCATCGGCCAACATTTTCGCAGCCTCACCGGTAGCAACGTTACCAACAACAATATCAATCTGTGGGAACATAGCCTTTGCCTGTTTCAATTTCTCAATAACACCCGCAGAGTGGCCGTGAGCTGTATCAATGACAACAGCATCAACACCGGCGTCAACAAGAGCCTTGATGCGCTCCATTGCATCACCGGTTACACCAACGCCGGCAGCAACGCGCAAACGTCCCTTGCTATCCTTGCAAGCCATTGGCTTATCCTTAGCCTTTGTAATATCCTTATATGTAATAAGACCTACGAGCTTACCTTCATTGTCAACAACGGGCAGTTTCTCAATCTTGTTCTCACGCAAAATTTTGGCAGCAGCCTCCATATCGGTTTTTTGGTGAGTAACAACAAGATTTTCGGCAGGAGTCATCACCTCGCATATTGGACGAGCCATATTTGTCTCGAAGCGGAGATCGCGGTTAGTAACAATGCCAACAAGCTTTTTATTGTCATCAACCACCGGAATACCGCCAATATGATATTCGGCCATAATATCGAGAGCATCCTTAACCGTAGAGTTCGCCTCTATTGTCACAGGGTCATATATCATACCATTCTCGGCGCGCTTCACAATGGCTACCTGATGAGCCTGAGCTTCAATAGACATATTCTTGTGGATAACGCCGATACCACCCTCGCGAGCGATAGCGATAGCCATCTTTGCCTCGGTAACCGTATCCATAGCCGCTGTTACAAACGGTACGTTCAGTTCAATATTTCTTGAGAACTTGGTTTTCAAAGAAACCCCTTTCGGCAACACCTCAGAGTATGCAGGAATTAGCAACACATCGTCATAGGTCAAGCCGTCCATCACAATTTTTTCTTTTATAAAATCATTCATATAGCTATATATATTTTCTTTTCTAATCAATTTCCAACCTCTGAAATAAATTTCACACGCACAAGACGTATCTCCTCCTCGGTATACTCACCGCCAAGCTCTTCAATAGCGGCATCGATAGAATCGGTATCAGATGTTTTAAAGTATTCGTATATCTCATTCAAATTCTCTTCGTCAAGAATCTCCTCAAGGAAATAGTCGATATTCAACTTTGTTCCCGAATATACTATTGACTCAACATCATCAAGCAACTCGTCAAACTCCACGCCTTTGCTTATTGCCAAGTCATCAAGAGCCACCTTGCGGTCGATAGCGTTAATTATGGCAACCTTCAACTTGGATTTATTTGCAACCGTGCGTATACGAATATCCTCGGGGCGGTCAATCTCATTCTCCTCGCAGTGGCGCTTGATGAGAGCACAAAACTCTTCACCGTAACGCTTTGCCTTTCCCTCGCCCACGCCGGGTATATTTTTCAATTCGTCGATAGTTATTGGATAGGTTGTAGCCATTGCCTCGAGCGATGGGTCTTGGAATATCACATAGGGAGGCAACTCCAACTGCTTCGACAATTTTTTACGCAGATTCTTGAGCATTGCATAAAGTTCCGGGTCTACCGCAAACGAACTTGAAGTCTGCACAATTGTCTCCTCTTCCTCAAAATCTCTATCCTCAACAATTTTAAACGACACAGGTTTTTTCAAGAAAGCGTGTCCTTGCTTAGTAACTTTCAGCAAGCCATAGTTCTCTACGTCCTTGTCAAGATAACCGGCTATAAGCGCCTGACGTATCACAGCATTCCAACGCTTTGCATCCTCATCGTCACCACAACCAAAGCACTCAAGCTCGTCGTGATTGTGCGAGATTATATCTGCTGTCTCCTTGCCCAGAAGAACATCTATCACATAATCGGCCTTAAAATTCTCCTTCAATGCTAAAATTGCCTCAATTACAGTCTCGAGCAACTCTTTTGCTTCTACCTGCTTTTTAGGAGTGAGGCAGTTGTCACAATTACCACAATTTTCCACGTCGTAACTCTCTCCAAAATAATGTAACAATAATTTCCTGCGGCAAACCGACGACTCGGCATAAGCTGTTGTCTCGTGTAACAACTGACGGCCTATATATTGCTCGGCAAGCGGCTTACCCTCGAGGAATTTCTCCAATTTTTGTAAATCTTTGTTATTATAAAAGGCAATACACTGACCCTCGCCACCATCACGACCCGCGCGACCGGTCTCTTGATAATATCCCTCGAGACTCTTTGGGATGTCATAGTGAATAACGTAGCGAACGTCGGGTTTGTCAATGCCCATACCAAATGCAATGGTTGCAACAATGACATCAATCTTTTCCATTATAAAGTCGTCCTGCGTTTGAGACCTCATCACAGAATCCATACCAGCGTGATAAGCCTTTGCCGAAATCTCATTAGTCTGCAAAATCTCGGCCAGTTCCTCAACCTTTTTACGGCTCAAACAATATATGATACCCGACTTTCCCGGGTTGGCCTTTATAAACTTTATAATCTCCTTGTCAACCTCTTTTGTCTTTGAGCGCACCTCGTAGTAGAGGTTGGGACGGTTGAACGATGATTTAAAATCGGGAGCATCCTGTATTCCCAAATTCTTCTTTATATCATCGCGCACCTTAGTGGTGGCAGTAGCAGTCAACGCAATAATCGGCGCTCGACCAATCTCGTTCATTATCGGGCGTATGCGACGATACTCGGGACGAAAATCGTGCCCCCACTCCGAGATACAGTGCGCCTCGTCAATCGCATAGAACGAAATTTTTATACTTTTAAGAAACTCCACATTCTCCTCTTTTGTCAAGGATTCGGGAGCGACATACAGAAGTTTTGTCTTACCGGAAAGTATATCCTCTTTCACCTCCTCTATCGCCTGCTTTGTGAGAGAAGAGTTCAAGAAGTGAGCCACGCCGTCCTCCTCGTTAAGATTTCTTATTGCATCAACCTGATTTTTCATCAAAGCAATAAGTGGAGAGATAACAATTGCAGTCCCCTCCATAACAAGCGAAGGTAGCTGATAGCAAAGCGATTTGCCTCCACCGGTAGGCATCAGAACAAAGGCATCATTGCCTGCAAGCAAGTTCTTGATGACAGCCTCCTGATCACCCTTAAACTTGTCAAAACCAAAGTTCTCTTTGAGAACCTCCGTTAAATTACACTTCTTTGCCATTATATAATATGCCTATTTGAAAACAAAGTTATAAATATATCAATTAAAAGCACAACTTTTTTCAAATATATTTTCACAAATATTGCAAAAAAATCAGGTAACAGAAAACAAAACGGCAAGCCTCGTTAAGGCTTGCCGTTCACAAATCTGCAAAAAGATTTATATAGCGCACTTTATAGCAGTACTTTTTTCCACCTGTTTTTGAGCATACTCCTTTGTTATCTCGCAGGTTTTTACGCCGCTGGAAGGAATCTCAAACATCTTTTCCATCATAATTGTCTCGACAATGGAACGCAAGCCACGCGCTCCGAGTTTGTACTCAACAGCAGTGTCCACAATATACTCCAGAGCCTCATCCTCAAAAGAGAGCTCAACACCGTCCATCTCCATAAGCTTGACATATTGCTTTATGATAGAGTTTTTGGGCTCGGTAAGAATGTTGCGCAGAGCACCACGGTCGAGCGGACGCAGCGAAGTCAAGATTGGCAGACGACCAATAATCTCGGGGATAAGACCAAACGAGCGCAAATCCTGTGGCATAATATACTGCATCATATCACTTTTATCCAAGCTCATCTTGTTTTGCACCGAGTTATAACCAACAACGTGGGTATTCAAACGCTGCGCAATCTTTTTCTCAATGCCATCAAAAGCACCACCGCAGATGAACAGAATATGCTTGGTGTTCACCGCAATCATCTTTTGATCGGGATGCTTGCGACCACCCTGTGGCGGAACATTCACCACTGAGCCCTCGAGCAGCTTGAGCAAGCCCTGCTGAACACCCTCACCGCTGACGTCGCGGGTGATTGAGGGGTTATCACTCTTGCGGGCAATTTTGTCAATCTCATCAATGAACACAATGCCACGCTCGGCCTCCTCGACATTGTAATCGGCAACCTGCAAAAGACGTGTCAGTATACTTTCAATATCCTCACCCACGTAGCCTGCCTCGGTGAGCACCGTCGCATCAACAATGGTAAAGGGCACTTTCAACAGCTTGGCAATGGTGCGAGCAAGCAAAGTCTTGCCAGTGCCGGTGCTGCCCACCATAATTATATTGCTCTTCTCAATCTCAACGTCATCGGCCGCACCTCGCTGCATAAGACGCTTGTAATGATTATACACCGACACCGCAAGAGAACATTTAGCCTCGTCCTGACCAATAACGTACTCATCAAGAAAAGCCTTAATCTCTTTTGGCTTTGGAAGCTCCTTCATCTCAAAATCATTCTTTGGCAACAGAGCCTCCTCGCGCAAAATATTGTGAGCCTGTTCAACGCAGTCATTGCATATATAACCGGTCATTCCAGTCATCAGCAAAGCCACCTGCTCCTCTGTTCTGCCGCAAAAACTGCAACGTTTTTTTCCTTTTTCAGCCATTGATTGAATTATATTTTGCGGGTAAGAACGCGGTCAATCATACCATACTCCTGTGCCTCGGCAGCAGTCATCCAATAATCGCGGTCGCTATCGGCCCACACCTTATCAAAAGGCTGCTTGCTATGATCGGAGATTATCGTATAGAGCTCTTTCTTAAGTTTTTGTATCTCGCGCGCAGTAATCTCAATATCGCTTGCCTGTCCCTGAACACCACCAAGAGGCTGATGTATCATCACACGGCTGTGAGTCAACGCCGAACGCTTACCCTCGGCGCCGGCAACAAGAAGCACAGCAGCCATACTTGCCGCCATACCAGTGCAGATGGTAGCAACGTCACTCGATATAAACTGCATTGTATCGTAAATTCCCAATCCCGCATATACCGAACCACCGGGAGAATTTATATAAATAGATATATCCTTGCCACTATCAACAGAATCAAGGTACAACAACTGCGCCTGCAAAGTATTGGCTGTATAATCATCTATTTGAGTTCCAAGAAAGATAATTCTATCCATCATCAAACGCGAGAATACATCCATCTGCGTTACATTCAACTGTCTCTCCTCAAGAATATATGGGTTCAAATACTGCGATTGAGCCTTTATTACATCATCGAGCACCATACTATTCATACCAAGATGCTTTGTAGCATACTTTCTGAAATCATCTCTCTCCATACGATACCTTTTTGTCTGTTATTACTAAAATTCCGGCCTATCGGGCAAAGCCAATAGGCCGGAATCATACCCCTTACTATATATTAAGCGTTCTCAGACACTTTTTTGTTGAAATCTTCAACAGAAACTTTCTCCTCGTTCAAGGTAATTGCAGCCTTGATAGACTGGATGAGCTTCACATCAACAGCGCGGTTGATAAGTGCCTCGCGTGTCTTCTCCTGTTTAAGCATCTCCTTTGCATAGTTCTCGAGCAAATCCTCGGGAACGTTTGCCATACCATATTGTGCAAACTGGTCGCGTGTAGCACCCTTGGCAACCTCAAGAACATCGTTGTCGTCAATCTTAACCTCGAATTTCTTTGCAAGCTGCTCCTTAACCAAGTGCCAACGAAGTTCTGTAAGGCTCTTCTGGAAATCCTCCTCGCTAACAGCCTCAGCGCCCTCAGCCTTGTTTGAATCCATAATACGACGAAGGATAGCCTCGTTGAACTCGAGCTTGCCAACCTTGTTCATAAGGTAGTCGCGTGTGTCCATCAAAAGCTTGTAGTCGCTCTCAACCTCGAAGCGAGCCTCAAACTGCTCAGCAATCTTTGCACGGAACTCATCCTCGCTCTTCACAGCATCCTTACCGAATGCAGCGTCAAACACATTCTGGTTAATTTCGCTTGCTACAAAGCGTGTAATCTCAACAATAGCGAAAGTAAACTCACCATTGTGAGCAGCGACCTCGTTCTTCTCAACCTTGAGAAGTGAAGCAAGCTCAGCCTCGTTGCCGTCAAATGCTGTGTAAGGGTTGAATGTAACAACATCGTTAACCTTTGAACCGGCGAAGAGAGCCTTCTGCTCGTCGTTCTTCATATAAGAAGGCATCATAACAGCCTCACGAACAACAACGCCACCCTCAACAGCCTCGGTCAATGTACCCTTGAGCATATCGCCATTCTCATAAGCATCAACCTGCTTGTACTCGCCACAACGCTGTGCATAAGCATTTACCTGACCCTGAATCATCTCATCGGTAGGCTGTATTCTGTAATATGCAAGAGCATCGTTCTTGTCAAGAACTGCGTCGAACTTTGGAGCAAGAGCAATCTCAAACTCAAAAGTAAACTCCTTATCCTCGACCATATTGATATTAGCCTGCTGCTCCTCAATTGGAAGAGGCTCGCCAAGCATATCAATCTTATTCTCTCTGATATATTCGAAGATTTTTGTCTGCAACAATTTGTTAATCTCCTCTGCCTTAACAGCTGTACCGTACTGCTTTTTAATCAAGCCCATTGGCACCATACCGGGACGGAAACCCGGAATATTTGCCTTTTGACGGAAGTTCTTCAACTGTTTCTCAACCAAAGCCGAGTAATCGGCCTCCTGAATGTTTACCGAAAGGATTGCACTTGTAGCATCCTGATTTTTAAGTGTAAATTCCATTATATAAAAATTTTAATGTTTTCTTTCATATCAATGCACCACACATCGAGGCGCACTTTATACCTTAATTTAAAGCGCACAAAAATACAACAAGTTGAGCACAATATCAAGTAAAAAACGATTTTGTTGACAACTTATGTAAAACAAATGTGACAAAATGCTATAAAAACAACCAGTCACCGACAATAACCGTGAGTAAAAAACGCCTTATAGCGCGGAAGTATTTACAAATTACTCCAAATATCGGCCCAATCACCTCGGCTTTCTCCGGCCCACGACTCCTCGGGGCTCACCGTACCACTGCCGACAGATGAGCCGGGTTCCTTTTCGGAGCCAGATATTGCAAGCACCGCAAATGGCACAAGCACAATATCACAAACCGACGGTTGCTCGTATTTTTTTCTCATCTTGTGATTATCTGATAAATACTTTTTTTCCTCCAACAATATAAACTCCCGAGGTTGGATTTACCACACGTCTGCCACAGAGGTCGTAGATAACGTTATCCAAACGCTCTTCACACTCAATTTCCTCTACCTCGGTTGTTCCCAGATAGCGCAATGACACGTTATACGCGCCTTGATTTTCAGATGAAGGCAGATAGGCCTTATTCATCGCGAGCACCCCGGCCGAACAGAGATAAAATCCCGGGCCATCAGCACCGCCGGCAAGAAGATACGCCTCGCCCGATTTTAGCTCTATAGCCCCACCGGCCGAATTGTAAAATATATTATCATCAATACCGGAGACAAAGGACGCCAGCGCAGGTTTCATCGTTACCACACCTACATCACCGGCAAGCAAGACTCCCTCATTTGCAGGCAGCACGTCACCATCGTATGAAACAAGTGTTATAAAGCCACCGCTCACCTTTTGCGCATAATACACAGCTATATCATCGGGGATAAGCACAGGGAACGGAGCGCTGAACGTAGCCAAGCCCCTCTCTTCAATACCAACAATCAATGTGCTGCTCGAAATATCGTTGAGCTTCGGAGCATTAGGATATTGAGCCTCTTCCAGATAGAATAGCGAGCTATAATCGCCCTCGTAAAAGACACTGTTAGCATTTAGGCTGTGGAAGCCTGACACACCGGCAGTCATATAGTATAACCCTTTGTCACTCTCATTATACGCCTGCATTGCAAAACCTCCAAAAAATTCAGTTGCAACATCAACAGTGACAGGATTAGTTGGCACGAGCGCTCTGCCCGGCACAAATATTATCTCGGCATCATTTTCTCCAAGTTCGTAATCACCGGCAAAACCATTCACTGCGCCGCCGGCACCTTTTTTACCATCAGCACAATAAATCATATACTCCCCAGCATTGCTCACAAGAGCATAAACATTGTCATCAACCTTGCGGAACACAAACGCTCCGGACTGACCAGCAGGTTTCACGTCTTTATCGGAAACAACAACAAGGCCCGAACCGCTATCGAACAAATATCGATGGCTGCCATCATTGAATTTTGCTTTTATATAGTAGGCCTGACCATCAACAGGCATCTTCACATCGGCGGCACGTAGCACCTCTTGCGCGGCGACAATATCAGAATATACAGTTGCCGCATCCACAGCTTCTCGATAGGCTTGCTTTGCATCCTCATCCGGATATCCCACGCCCCAATCATCAACAAGAGCCTTAGCCTCGGCAAGCAACGCCTCCTGCTCGCTATTTTCAACAGTCAACACAAAAGGACAATCCCAACTATTCTTATCCTCAAAAAGCTCAGTAACATTGATATTAAAATCTATTTTGTACCCATCGGGAGTCAATTTATCAATCTCTACAGTAAAGCTTTTTGTGGACTCTTTGCCCACCTCCAAATAACTCATTCCCACGCTTGCCGTAACCACTTTTGCACAAGGATTATCAGTGGAGAGCGTGAGAGTGCTCCTTGATTTCTGTTCATACTTTCCATTGTTTACTATTGTTATCTGGAAGGTATTTTCACCCACCTGCAACACATCAGGGGCTACAGTTTTTATTTTAACACTATAATCAGCCTTTTCGGTTATAGCCGACACGGCAGCCGACCACTTGTATTCTTTATCATTGTAAACGGCAGCAACACAATAGCTATACTCTGTATCAGAATAGAGCCCGGCATCCAAGAATTCAAGCCCGGTTGTATTTGCCACATACACACCATCGCGATAAATATTATACCTTTGAGCATATTTCACCTCATCCCAAGTTATTTTCACCGACTGGATATCAACAGCCTTTGCAACAACCCCCGATGGCGCCGGCAGCGGATTGCCCTCGACAAGCAGAGAGAAATAGCTGTAATTATCATAGACAAACTGAGTTGAGACATCAATAACATTGTGGAACGCCACATCATCGACGTGCAAGATATAAACATCCCAACCATAGCCCAATGCCTCCCACTGCTCAGCGGTAAAGAAGTGACGTATTGCCACGTAGACCTCTTTGCCCTCATAGGCGCTAAGGTCCGCCGTATACTCTATCCAACCATTGCCATCCTCTTTTGTTATAGTCCACTCCTCTATTGTTGTAAAGTCGTTGGCAGACTTATTGCCATTCTCGGACACAGCAACACCAAAATGTTCACCAAACCACTCTTTTGAAGAGTTTGAGTGCACGCGTGCCCAAAAGCTCACTCTGCCACCCGAAGCCACCTTCACTTTTGGCGATACAAGATAATTATCAATTGGGATATTATACTCCATCATTGATGCTTGACAATAGGCCTCACTCATCATCTGCCCTTTACCCGAGCGTGCAGCACCGGTAGCCTCCACCCTATGAGTTCCAGCCACAGACGAGTGCCACCACGGGTGGTTGCGCCCATCATTGCTTGCATCAAACGTAGTCCAAGAAGAATAGCCGTCGGACACGTAGCCATCGGCATCCAACCCCGGTTCAAATTCATAAACAAAACTCTCAACAGCTGTATAATTGTTGGGCACAGCGTACAAATCAAAACTTATAGAATTATTATCAGGGATAGCCTCATCAATATCCACAACAAAACCCAGCGTACGAACCTCGCCAACCGCCATTGGCTCAAGCACCGCTTCACCCGAAACGATTGTCACATAAGGCGATGTGGTTTTTAAGGACACCGGTGTTTCTGCAACTGTTGCTATAGTACCTTTGTTTACGACATCTACATTTACAGCAATATTTTTACCGGGTTTTATCACCCCAAGAGAACTTGACTGATAGACAATCTTCGCATAGCTGTCAAGTTCAACTGCAATATCATCAACCCACTCACTCACTCCATCGGTTGTAGTTACTCTCATATAGGCAGTGTGCCCGTTAGGGGCATCATCGCTAACATTTATGATAAAAACGCCCTCGGCTGTAGCTCCGCTTGACATTTCGCCGTGATTTACCACGCCATTAACAATGCTAACATAAGCGTCGGTGGTCGAGAGTTCCGAAATTACATCGCCACGGCTTGCACCCTTGCCACTGTTGGACACCGCAAAAGCAACCTCTTTGCCGGTGCCCACCGTCATTGTTTTTGGAGAGAAATTATCGAGCCTGATGAAAGGGCGTACATTCTCGACAACAATGCCACCAATAGCCGCAAGAGCATCGATACGGCCCGAACCTGTGCGATTGCTCTTCGACGCTGTCAATTTCTTTGCCGTTGTTTCAATTATCTCACATATCTGAGCCGGTGTGAGAGCGGGATTTTTCTCAAGCATAAGTGCAATGATTCCGGCAACACAAGGAGTAGCCTGTGATGTTCCCGACATATATTTGTATTTATCATTCTCCTCGTGCTTCAAAGAGTATATAAGATCGCCGGGAGCAGAGATATCCGGGCGTATCAAGCCAATATGCTCCGAATCATAAAGATAATCGGCAAAGCTGGTCTCTTGCCAAGTTACAGGACCTTGCGACGACGAACTGACATACTCATCATTTCCATTAACAGAACCCACGCTGATAATACTTGTCAACCCACCTTGATTTATTTGTTGATTGGGGTGGAGATAAGGCGGAGGACAAGCTGCCGGAAAATCGACATTATGGGGAGCACCATAGCTGTTTCCATCATTACCGACAGCAGCACAAACAGGCACGCCAAGCAGCAATGCGTTCTCAAAAGTATTACGCAAAAGCACAATATTCGCTTCGCTTATCTGCGAACTCTTAAAGCCCAAAGACAGACTCAGCACATTTGCCCCATTCTCAATGGCAAATTCAACACCGGCCATCATCTGCGCCGGCGTTCCGCCACCGCTTCTATTCACAACCTTCACCGTCATTAGCGTTGCATCGGGAGCTACGCCAGTTACATTACCAACTGTGCCATCACCGCAAACAATACCCGCACAATGTGTTCCGTGGCCAAAATCATCTGCTATATTTGAGTTATTATTAATAAAATTCCATCCATTAATGGGGTCGTCTTTTTCACCATCGCCATCAGTATCGGCATACCCCTGCCACAGATGGTCTTTCAAATCATAGTGGTCGGGGTTTGTTCCAGAGTCCAGAACCGCCACAACAACATTCTTGCCCGTGTATCCTTGCGCCCACACATCATCGGCATTCACCTGCAGCACGTGAGGTGTTGCGCTATGAGCTGCCGCTAGAACAGGCTGCTGCACTTCGTCAAAACTCTCAATAACCTGCATCTCTTTATTCAGACCTATCACAAGCACATCGGGGTGTGTAGCCAAAGCCTCAACAACCTCTTTTGTTGCATCACAGCTGATTGCATTGGCAACCCAGTGGGTGGCAATATTGGCAACACGCCCCTTGCTCATAGCCCTTTGCAAAAAGTCAAGGACGGTTACCTGATTTTTCTTTGAATGTTCCTTGAGCCCTTTCACCATCAGTTCTCGACCGGAGCGAATATCTTTCGACCTTGCAGCAAGCGCCTTCACACGCGCCGGCTCAGCCTGAGATTTTAGCACAATATTTATGCTCACCATCTCGTCTGTGCCATTTTCAATAATCTGCAACAATTCTCTATCAACAACATTTTTTTGTTGCGAATAACAAAGATTGCAAAAGGCAAGCAGAAGTGCCACTATAAGAATTTGAGTCTTTTTCATAGGAACAGTAAAAAAAGATTAAAGAGCCGCCCTGCGACGAAAAAAAAGCAGGGCGTTGCTATGGGGTATTAGAACTGAAATTCACGTTTACGGAGCACAAAATCACGACCAAGGTACTTCTCGCGCACGATAGGATTCTCGGCAAGCACCTCGGGAGTGCCTTCAAACAGCACGCGCCCCTCGAACAACAGATAGGCACGGTCGGTGATACTCAAAGTCTCCTGCACATTATGGTCTGTGATTAGAATACCGATATTTTTATCTTTCAATTTCCACACAATATACTGAATATCCTCCACGGCAATAGGGTCGACACCGGCAAAAGGCTCGTCAAGCATAATAAATTTGGGGTCTATTGCCAAACAGCGCGCAATCTCTGTACGGCGACGCTCACCACCCGACAAACGGTCGCCAAGATTCTTGCGCACCTTCTGCAAACGAAATTCAGAGATAAGACTCTCCAATTTCTCTTTCTGATATTCAAGCGGTTTGCCGGTGAGTTCAAGCACCGATGCGATATTATCCTCAACCGTCATTTTGCGAAAAACGCTGGCCTCTTGAGCAAGATAGCCTATGCCCGCGCGAGCGCGCTTGTACACCGGATACTTTGTTATCTCTTTGCCATCGAGGAAAATTCGCCCACCGTTAGGTATCACCAAGCCGGTTGTCATATAGAACGAGGTTGTCTTTCCGGCTCCGTTAGGACCCAGCAGACCAACTATCTCGCCCTGCTTCACGTTAAACGAGACATTGTTCACAACAGTGCGTTTACCATATCTTTTGACAAGATTTTCGGTGCGCAAAACAGCAGCATCATCGGCGTTGCATATAATTTCCTTTTCCATCATCGGGCTATTAACATTTTAATCTCAAAAGCAATGCAAACGAGCAAGAAATACAAAACCTGTTTCAATATTTTTCCAAGCAAGTGCAACCAACTTTCGAGACTAGTCTCAAAGGTAGTACATTTTTACTATTTCAACAAAAAAAGTGTCATTTTATGACACAAATAACGGCAAAGTGGAATATTGTGGCACCCATTAACACAATTAAAAGACAAAAAATAGTAACTTTGCACGCGAACTATTTGAAACGACACAAAAGACGATGTTATTTATAGAAGCAATAAAGACCTTTGGAAGCTATTTGCTGCTGATGAAGCGCGTGCTGACAAAGCCCGAACGATGGAGAATGTTTTTCCGTCGCACTCTTCACGAAATTTACCAGCTGGGAATTAATTCAATCCCCATTGTTCTGATAATCTCACTATTTATCGGCGCTGTATTGTGCATACAGATGAAGACAAATGTCGAGAGCCCTTGGATGCCTAAATTTGTGACAGGATATGCCACAAGAGAGGTGCTGTTGCTTGAATTCTCATCAACCATAATGTGTTTGATTCTGGCCGGAAAGGTGGGCTCAAATATCACCTCCGAGATTGGCGCAATGAGGGTAACACAGCAGATTGACGCACTTGATATGATGGGTGTCAACTCGGCAAATTTCCTTATACTCCCCAAGGTTACAGGACTGGTGTTTACAATCCCCATTCTTGTCATCTTCAGTATTGCATCCGGCATTGGTGGAGCATTTTTAATTGGCAAGCTCACAGGCATTATGACAGCCGAGGAGCTCACCGTGGGATTGCAACACGAGTTCACTGCTTGGTTCATCTGGTACAGCATCATCAAGAGTTTCTTTTTTGCTTTTATCATCACCTCGGTGGCATCGTTCTATGGTTACACGGTAAAAGGCGGTTCAATAGAGGTGGGCAAAGCTAGTACCAATGCTGTTGTCAGTTGCAGCGTATTGATACTATTTTCAGACATAGTGTTAACCAATATTATGATGCAATGATAGAAGTCTGCTCAATATACAAACAATTCGAAGGAAAAACGGTGCTCGATGATATAAGCGCCACTTTCAACAACGGCATCACCAATCTAATCATTGGCCAGAGCGGTGCGGGCAAGACAGTGTTCCTAAAGTGCATTGTAGGCCTTCTTACACCCGAGAAGGGCAAAATAATATACGATGGGCGCAATGTCACAACCTTGAAGGAGAGAGATAAAATCACCATAAGACGCGAGATTGGAATGTTGTTCCAAAATGCTGCATTATTCGACTCTATGAGCGTTCTCGAGAATGTGATGTTCCCTCTTGATATGTTTTCAACAATGACCTACAAAGAGCGATTGGCACGCGCAAGAGCCTGCCTCGACAGAGTAAACCTCATTGAAGCACAGGACAAATCACCCGAGGAGCTGTCGGGAGGTATGCAAAAGAGAGCCGCTATCGCCCGCGCAATAGCCCTTGAGCCCAAATATCTGTTCTGCGACGAGCCAAACTCCGGTCTCGACCCGCAGACCTCTCTTGTGATAGACGAGCTTATACACGACATCACAAAGGAGTATGGAATAACCACCATTGTAAACACTCACGATATGAACTCCGTGATGAACATTGGCGACCACATTTTGTTCCTTAGCGGCGGCAAACTCGCGTGGGAGGGTGACAAGACACAAATATTGAACACGAACAACAAACCACTCAACGAGTTCCTTTTCTCGAGCGAAATTTTGCGACAGGTAAAAGAGCAAGCGCTCAACAACAAATAACGTATTTTATTGACACGACAAGGGGCAGCTATCAGCTGCCCCTTGTCGTATATAACCGTAAAGCCTAAAAAACGCCGTTTACTGAAAGTAAAAAGCTTTTCGGGCAGCCTCTTTTTTATTTGCGCTTACCCAAAGCAATATTCAAGCCAAGAGTGATATGTGCATTCATATTATCGACAGGAATAAACTGTGGAGTAACCTTTGTAATCATATAATCACTGCCAATAAACAGATTAAACCCTGCCGGATGGAAATTAAGCATCCAACCAAAAGATGTCCCATAAGTTCCGTAACCACAGTTCACCGACATCTCGAGCCACTTCAATGGAGCCACATTAATAAAACCACGAGCCTCGTACCAATCATAGCAAGCAAAATCGGAGAAGCACTGACTATATAGCACAGCAACAGAGAGAGGCTTGTAGAAAGGCATACTATATTCTGCACCAAGATACATTGTTGAGTTTAGCTCTGTGTTCATAACATTTGCACCATCGTAATTAAACTCAATCATCTTGGAAGCATCGGTACCCAACCTCTCGAGCTCGGCGTTCACAGAGCCCTCTACATCTTCGTAGTCAAGCTCACCAAAGCCGTTAAATTCAACCCTTGTATCAGTGCTCTGGCCACTCATCATATGTCCCCAGCTAATATAACCAAGGTCTGTTATTGAGCCCGAGAGCTTTAATCCCGGGACAATAGAATCCATATCATACACAAAGCCCAAATCAACAGCAAAGCCCGATGATGAAGGCATCATTTTCCCAAATTTTATTCCGTTTATGACATTATTTTCATCTAACGTCGGTGTTGCCTCGCAGAAGAGTGCCGCCTGCATCTGCGCGTGGCTCTCAACAAGCCAATGCTGGTCGTTAAGCTCAACATTCAGTTTATCGACAAAAACATTTGCGTGTGCCAAGCCTACAAGGTATTTCAAATTCGCACCAAGTCTAAAGCCATTGAATATATTGTGTGAATACCCTACTGTTATCGCAGCATAGTTCATCGTATTAATATTGAGGCCCGAGAAGCTGTAGCTATTCTTTTGCAACCCCCTCTTGGCAAACTCAAATAACCCTTTTGGCAATGAGAGTGCAGCCGCAGAGTGCAAAGAGAGGTCTAAAGAGGCATAACCACCCAAAAGACGAAAACCTGCACCCAATATTGTCTCATCCAGTTTAAACCCAAAGCGAGCTTCCGATGGTAATTTATTCAAAAACTCATCGGCATTAACAGTGCCGCTCATGAATGTAGTAAGTTCATTCTCACCTCGAGGATAGAGGAAATTTGAGATGCCCACATTTCCATTTGTTCTCAGAGAGAGGTTACCCACTAATGGCGAGAAATAGCCTCGCTCGGCTTTCATCGCAGGGTTTATTTTACTATTATACAACGTTCCATCAAGAAAATATGATGAAATTGCCGTTTGCGCCACACTTGCCTGCAAACAGACAAAAACAGAGAATGTAGCAATTATATATCTTATGTTTTTCATAGTCCTTTACCTAAAATGTTTTATTTGCCAAAATCCATCTCAATATCACCCGACACCTCAAATACAATATTTGAAATCTTTATTCCTTGCTCGCCCTTGAGAGCCGCCGAACCGGTTACGTGGTCGGTTGCCGCCACAAGCGAGAGAGCCAATTGGTCGAGCGATGAGATATCACCACTCTTACTCTTTATGGCAAATACAAATTTCTGCGGAGATAAAGAGCTGTTTACTGCTCCATTTTCATCAATAAGCGCCTCACCCGAACCGGCTCCAACAAGCAACTCATCAATCTCAATATCTGCAATAACCTCCCCATTCTCGTCAAGCGGAACAACCTTTAATGAGAGACCGAGAGGAATTGTATTAAGAACATCCATCTTCACCTTGAGTGCAACATTACTAAACATCTCCAGCGTCTCGTCAATGCTACCCTTCAGGCCGGTTATTGTGTCGGAGTAACACAGATTAAAGTCGTTGAACTTCAATGGTACAACCACAGAGTAGGCTGCATCCAACTTTATCGGCTCGCTAATATTGACGTGGTGTGTCGAATCGGTTCTTATTATGGGCTCAACCACTAAGTTCAAAGAGTCGGGGAAGGTCTTTAACAAATTAGATAGATTTTCAATTTCGATATTATTATATCCGGCCTTCTTATGCTTTGAGGTATCTGAGGTGATGAACAATTTTGTCTCCACAGGGATTAGCTTATCTTTTTCCTCATCATACTCCGCCGGCAAGATGCTTACCTTTGTTGCAATCTCCGACTCAGCAATCATAGCACCTGCCTCATCGGTGCCAAAAAGATGCAAATCAACATCAACAGGAATACCAACAGGATTCTTGAGCACAAGCTCCAATTGCGGCTCGGCAAGTGTTATTGAGTTCTCGGGGTTTTTCAGGAATTCAAGCTCCTCGCCAAGTTCCAATCCAATCTTCTCTGACACACCTTCCAACTCGGCACAATAGATACCGTGGAATGTCTTTACAGCAATCTTCTCAATGTCAAAATTGATATTGAAAGATATTTCATTGTCCAATACCATCGAGTGGAATTCCGCTCCATTGATGGAAGCATCGCCACGCACAACAATCTCACTCTCGTGCGAGATGTATCTGTTGCCATCTGTTGAATCCTTTGGAGACAGTCCCTCATTGGCAAAGTCAATGCCGGAACACAATAGTTTAAGCTCAAGAGGCGCACCTGTCGATGGATTATAATGTTTCTTGATATTCAACACGCCATTATCAATCTTAACTTCCCCAGTCTGGTCGCAAGGCTGCAACTTTAGATAGGGGGGCAACGAAATGTTAACATCGAGGGCAATGTCTGTATCCAAAAGTTTTAATCCTGCAACCTCCAAAGCCATTGCCACCTGTACGGGCTCCTCAAAGCCAATGCCATTGATGAGTTCAATCTCGGCAGGTATCTTCTCATTGATTTTGAAAGTTGTCTCAGCATTCAATGATGAATGAATGACCTCGGTGTGAACAGCAGCATTTTTTATCACAAGGTCCGACTCCAACAGGCTGAATTTGGCCTCTTTGTCACCCTCGCCAAGATTGCCCAAGACCTCAATCATATTATCAATTGGGCGACCGGCAAGGTAGAAAACACCCTTCTCATCGGGATTGTTCAAATTTACAATCTCGGCCGTTGCAGTTTCCACCATATGGCATTTCTCTTGTTCTTTATCGACAAAGAGATTTAATTCGAGCTTTTTCAATGCAAGCTCCCAGTGAGAAGATGTCAGGTCTTTGAAATCATATACATAAAAAGCGTGCTCATCTTCTTTGTATTCTCCTTCATATTGCGAGAGCTCCGGGGTAATCTCCAAAAATTCCGGAAAAGATATTTTCAAAGCATAGCCTTTTTTTAGTTCAAAAGCGCCGAGCCAAGAGTCGTCCATTATTGTCTCGAACTTAATGCGGCTCAACGTATCATTAAATTCAACATAATAGATAGTGTCAATGTGTTGCAAATTGTCGAACTCGCCATCAAATTTCATCTCAATGGGCTCAAAAGCGACCTTAACATCCTTAGTTTTACCAGCGACCTCTGTCAGCGAAAGTTGCGCGTCAAGCTCCACTTCAAAGACAAAATCATCGGCCGTCATATCTTTTGTCAGCTCAATAGTACCATCAAGCTTATAGTCAATACTGTATTTTATTGAGTCGGCAATATCTATTCTGCCATCTTTTATATACTCATCAATACCAACAACATCTGTTATATAAAAACTCAGCAAAGTTTCATCATCCGAAGGCACAAACCCTTCAAGGCTTATAGAGTGTTCATTGTTAAGAATGTATTTGCTTAAATGCTCATCTTTTTCATTTTTTGCCAGTCGAAAAATCTCGGGGAAATCTATTCTAAAATTAATCTCTTTCTGGCACTGCTCATTACCCTTCAATGCTCTTGGATTTTTAACGACAACACTGACAAGAGTACCCTTTGGGTCATTTTGAGAACCCAACTTAATACTTTTGATAGTATCAATATCGGTAGAGAACTCATACTTTATGCTACAATCAACTTCTTGTTCAGTTGTACTAACCAACGCCTGTGGAAATGTATAGGTATATGAATCCCCCGGATACTGCTCCAACAACTCCAAGATATTATCTACGTCCAATTTCGGTTTAACGCGAGAGGTCAATTTTGGAAGATAATTATTCAAATCTTCGATTTTAATCTTTGGCGCAGAAAATTTTGCCGGCTTCAGATTCTCGGCTTTAATATGCACATTCTTAATATTAACCTTGTCAAAATTAATAGAGGCATCGTATTCAAGAGGTTCAATATCCAAAATTATCGAATCAATCTTTTCCTCAATCGATATTACACTATCCATTGTGATGCTGTACACTCCGGCGCTATCAATTTCAAGCATCTCTATCTGACTAACGTCAACAAGCGAATCAAGCACAATGGGCTTCAAGCTACCCACTGGCAGAGCGACAGTGTTACTTTCAATTTTCACATCTGTACTAATCTTTTTATTTGCCAAGTCGTAAGTCTTGTCTATACAAGAAGAGAGAAAAGATATTACTCCAAGCAAAAGCACAAAAAATAATTTTCTACACATATATGTTTATTTTTTTAAACAAAAATTGTTGTTTTTTGCAACCGCCACAACAAATTGAATGTTAATTGTTTTTGCAAAGATAGAATAAAAAAATGTAATTAATAAATTTTAAGATTTTTCATTTATAAAATATAATTACCCCCTCCATCTTTGCACAAAGATGGAGGGGGTAAACTGCACCGCGTTTCGCCTATTTCTGCCTAATGAAAATATTCATTGGCTGGAAAGAAATTGGCTTCGCCTATTTCCATTCAATGGCAGAAAAGAAATTGGCTTCGCCTATTTCTGCCTGATGAAAATATTCATTGGCACTCCGTGGAAATTCCACTTGGCACGGATTTTATTTTCGAGAAAGCGCTTATATGGTTCCTTAACATACTGTGGCAGATTAGCAAAGAAGAGGAACGAAGGAACGCGTGTCTCGTGCAACTGCATACAGTATTTTATTTTTATATATTTTCCCTTGATTGATGGTGGCGGATAGGCCTCAATCAACGGCAACATCTCTTCATTGAATTTAGCAGTAGAGATTTTTCTTTGTGAATTAAGGTACACATCTTTTGCTGTTTCAAGGACCTTGAACACACGTTGCTTTGTTACAGCCGAAGTAAAGATGATTGGAAAATCCACAAACGGAGCAAGACGCTCGCGGATAGCATTCTCAAAGAATTTCTGCACCTTTTCACTCCTATCCTCAACCAAATCCCACTTATTGACAACTACAACAAGACCCTTTTGATTGCGCTGAATGATTGAAAAGATGTTCAAATCCTGTGACTCAATACCGCGTGTGGCATCAATCATCAAGATACAAACATCGCTGTTCTCAATAGCACGTATTGAGCGCAACACCGAGTAGTACTCGATATCCTCGCTGACCTTGCCTTTTTTACGAATACCGGCAGTGTCAACCAAATAAAAGTCAAAACCAAATTTCGTGTAACGTGTAAGGATTGAATCGCGTGTTGTTCCTGCAATATTTGTCACAATATTACGATCCTCGCCAAGGAACACATTGATAATTGAACTTTTGCCAGCATTGGGGCGACCAACAACTGCAAAACGTGGTATATTCTCCTCGGGAGCCTCTTCGGCCTCTTTGGTAAACTTTGTCAATATCTCATCGAGCAGGTCGCCTGTACCGCTACCATTAGCAGCCGAGATGCAGTACATATCACCCAAGCCAAGGCTATAAAATTCGGCTGTGCTATACTGCATTTCGTATGTGTCGACCTTGTTGGCAACAACAAGAACGGGCTTCTTTGAACGACGAAGCATTGACGCCATCTCCATATCGAGATCGGTCAACCCATTCATTGCATCAACAACAAAAAGAATTACATCGGCCTCCTCGAGCGCAAGTGTTACCTGATCGCAGATAGCCTCTTCAAAGACATCGTCAGAATTACGCACCCAACCACCTGTGTCAACAAGCGAGAACTCCTTGCCGCACCAAAAGCAACGACCATATTGGCGGTCGCGTGTTGTGCCGGCCTCGTCGGAGATAATTGCTTGTTTTGTCTCTGTCAAGCGATTGAAAAGGGTTGATTTACCCACATTGGGACGACCAACTATTGCTACTAAATTTCCCATAACTCTCAATCTTTTTGGTCGTAACCGAAACGGCGCAACTGACGGTCGCTGTTACGCCAATCTTTGTCGACCCTTACATAAATTTCCAAAAATATTCTTTTCCCAAAGAACTTCTCCAGCTCACGGCGTGCATCGGTTGCTACACGTTTCAGAGCCGAGCCCTCGTGGCCAATGATAATACCCTTTTGCGAGTCGCGCTCAACGTATATCAAGGCCTTGATATATATGCTACCGCCCTTCTCCTTAAAATGCTCTACTGCTGCTTCGCACACATAAGGTATCTCCTTGTCATAATGCAGCAATATCTTTTCGCGGATTATCTCTGTAACAAAAAAACGTGCCGGTTTATCGGTTAACTGGTCCTTGTCGAAATATGGTGGCGACTCGGGCAGGAGCTCCATCACACGCTTCATCACCACATCGACATTGAACTTTGCCATTGCCGATATTGGCAATATCTCCGCCTCGGGGATGAGTTCGTGCCACAGTTCAACCTTTTTCACAAGCTCCTCTTGTGTTGCAAGGTCAATCTTGTTGATAAGCACCATAATGGGCACATCAAGCTTGCGCACCTCGTCGATAAAATCACTGTTCTTCTCGGGCGTCTCAACCATATCTGTCACATAAAGCAACACATCGGCATCACGAAGCGCCGAGCGCGAGAAGCGAAGCATCGCCTCTTGCAGTTTGTAGTTGGGCTTTAACACACCCGGAGTGTCCGAGAAAACAATCTGCGCATCATCGGTATTCAATATACCCATAATGCGATGCCTTGTTGTTTGAGCCTTAAAGGTGGCTATAGATATTCTCTCGCCAACCAAAAGGTTCATAAGTGTAGATTTTCCAACGTTAGGGTTACCTACTATATTTACAAAACCGGCTTTATGCATAATATTCTTAAAATGATAAAAACGCACCTACAATATGCCATAGGTGCGTTTTTGTCTTTGACAAAAAACTACCCGCGTCGGCAAAAAGCGTCGGCGGTAGAATAATTATTTAGACAGCTTTCTCTACAGCAAGCTTGCCTCTGTAATAACCACACGCACCGCATACGGTGTGATAAACGTGCCACTCGCCACAGTTAGGGCATATAGCCAATGTAGGAGCTACTGCCTTGTCGTGAGTTCTTCTCTTGGCAGTTCTAGTCTTTGATTGTCTTCTTTTAGGATGTGCCATTTTTAAAACGTTTTAAATATTTTTTTAATTATCTTCTTCAATCTGTATATCTTTCAAACTTTCCCAGCGTGGGTCTATTTGCGCCTCCTCGCCCGACTCAGCATCATCAGCATCAACCGAGTGTTTTTTGAGTTTGCCTGTCATCTCGTGGTTGCACTTTCCCGGCGCGTGTACACGTTTCATTGGCAATGCCAAAACGATGAACTCATACAAATACCACGCAATGTTCAAATCACCCTCATTCTCGGGGACTATCACAATATCACCCTCATCGGCATAGCTCTCACCAAGTTTCACACGCAAAGTGTTTTCTGTGTCAACCTCTATCGCAAGGTCATCGAGGCAACGATCACAGGGGACAACCACCGTTCCTGCCAGCGAGAAAGAGAAATCAAAAATATCTCTGTTCTTGCTCACCATCACTTTGGCCTTTACAGCACCTTTTTGAAACTCCTCGCCATCAATATCTGCAAAAAAAGCATTATCGAGGTCGAACTCCAAATCAAGGGAGGCTACTCTCATTCCCTTGAGGTCTACATTATATTTATCAAATCTTCCCATCGCTACTATAAAATCAACTCTATCAATAATATAACTCCTCAAAAGTAGTGCTTAACACCCACACTATCCGATTTTAGGTCACAAAGATAGTAATAAAATTCTTTAGAAACACCTAATTTGAGAAAAAAACTTTAAAAACAGCTCTTTTTACTACTTTTTCAGCTCGATGCGGAATGTTGTTCCCTTTCCCGGAAGCGATTTTTTTATAAATATACGCCCTTTGTGAAACTCCTCAACAATTCTTTTTGCCAAAGAAAGCCCCAGTCCCCATCCGCGAGGTTTGGTAGTAAAGCCGGGCTTAAATACCAAATTCCATTGTGACTTTGCAATACCTTTACCGGTATCGGCTACATCAATCACCACCTTGTCGGCAGTATCGGTCACAGCAACCAAGATGCAACCATTGCCACTCATTGCATCGATTGCATTCTTGCACAAATTTTCCATCACCCACTCCATCAAGGGCACATTCAGCCCTACGAGCGTCGGCGACGAAGAGAGCACAAGGTCATATTGCACCTTTGCCGGACTACGACGTTTCATATACCCCACAGCCCGTTCTATTACAGCGTTCACATCAACAATCGCAAGCTCACTCTTTGAGCCAATCTTTGAAAATCGCTCAGCCACCATTTGCAGACGCTCCACGTCGCGTTCCATCTCGGGCAGCAATTCATCGGCAGGGTATTTATTTTTCAAAATCTCAACCCACGCCATCAACGACGATATTGGCGTTCCAAGCTGATGGGCAGTCTCCTTTGACAGCCCCACCCACACTCTGTTCTGCTCGGCACGTTTAGAATTGAGGATAGCCACAAAACATATCACAAAGAACACAACAACCACAGCAAGCTGAATATACGGATAATAGGCCAACTGCACCAATGTATCTGAGTCGTCGTAGTAAATATAGTGTTTGTTGCCGTCGCCCAATGGCACCTCAATCATTGTCCCCGAGGCACACATCTCGGCAGCTCTGCCGGCAAGTTTAGACTCCGAGATATTATTATAGGAGAGAATATCACCCTCCTCGTTAATCATCACCACCGGGATAGTCTTGTTGCTGCTCAAAATCTCCTCTTCAAGGCTCACGTCCTCGTCAACATCGGCATTGATGAGCGAACTCATTGCCGAAGCCCACACCATCATACGACGCTCCTCCTCCTGTTTCAAATCCTCGACAATGATATTTGACACTAACAACGACGCCACAGCAATCACTGCTGCCACCACGATGAGAGCATATTTCGCACTCCTGAAATTATTAAAGCATTTCATATTAAAAAGTCTTTTATAGACTAATTAACGAGTAAAAACAGTGTTTAGTATATTATATTTTCACATTATAGAACGGAAGCAAAAAAACTCCATCTCCTTTATATCCTCTGACAGCAGCTTTCTGAGCACTTTAGTGAGCATCTTGACATTTGGAAGCAAAGCCTTTATTGCCGCCTAATCATCCACCTTTACCATTGCGGACAATTTATCCAAAATCTCTTGCTGGCATATTTAGAGATACTTCACTGCACTTTGCTCCGTTCAGTATGACAAGCCAGTGAATTTGCAAAAGTCTGGGGGAAGGTTTAGGATTACTTCCCAATCGCATTGTATTCTACAGCAGTCCTCAACCTTAATTATTCACTTGAATTTTCTTCAAGTCGTTCTTTCCCTACTTTTCATCGCGTGAAAAGTAGCAAAAGCGCCCGGCAGAGACAAAATCAGTCGTGTGTTCCTTCTGCTCGCGTGTTGCTTTGCAACATCCCTCGGCCGTCACAAACTTGCCACTTCAATCCTTTCTGCTGTTTGTCGGGTGCTGCGGAATTAAGTTTCTTAATCAACAATGCTTGTAGCAAAAGGTCACGCGTAGTGCAGACGTAGTTTGCACCGCGTGGGATGCGAAAATGCGGTGTTGTCAACAAAGGAAGCACCGAATGCCGTACACGACTGCCCAGCTCTTTGGTACTTTCTGTCGCACAGAAAGTACATATAGCAAGACTATAGAAAGAATATAAGACAACTGAACAAGGTTAAAAACGGCTGTAAAATTAATACAGCGATAGATTGCCCCTATATTTTGCAGGCAAGCAATAAATTTAAACTCCTTCGTTCACGCTCTGGATGACAATTATAGACAAAAAAAAGCAGAAGTCTTTTAAACTCCTGCTTCTTATAAAAGTGGCGATGGCAACGCGGGAGAGCCGAATCCTTATACAACAAGAACGACAGATTTAATGAGTATATTGAACGATACAACTCATTGTTAAAAAAGTCATAAGATGGAATATATCCACCGAAAAAGAGTCCGAGCGCGCAGCCAATCTGTCACTATTGACAGCGCATTTAAACTTTAATTATTACTCAAGGAAACGACCCCAATTAATCAACTTTGCATAATATTGAGCACCGGCTTTTGTTAAATGTCGGCAATCTTGACTTATGAAACGGCCATCATCGGTGAAGACCCTAACAATGCCCTCTCCGCAACTAACCATCCCTAATATATCAATATATATATCGGAATACATATTTTTCAAAATCTCATTTTTCTGCGTGTACCTATCGTCAACTTTTATTGTCTGTTCAAAGTAATCATCATCAAAGCGCTTTCTGTATACCTGACCATTACATTCTCCAAAATTCTTTTCTCCAATAATATAATATTTACAATTGGCAGATACTCTCTTTTTAACCTCTTCTATAGTCTCCTCATTCACCCCCAGAGTAGAAAGAAAGACTATGTCTGCTTTATCAAAGCGCGCAGTATGTTCCTTGCTTAACCTAACATCATTGCTATATGAAATTTCAACTTTATCAGCAACATCAGACTCAAGTATACTATTCACCATATCACGACCGAAGCTGTTGCCAATTATAAACCAATGAGGTTTGTCCTCGGAAGAAAAATCTTTGTCATACTCATATCCTCTATCACAATATTCAGCCCACATACCTCTGCGTGCATTATCTTTAACTACCTCCAATTCAGGTACATCTCTAATAACACCGGCCCTCTTGTGTATATATAAAGAAATAGTGGTCATAAATATAAACAGAATTGAAAAGGCAATCAAAGTAATCCTGTTTATTTTCATTCTTTCAATGTATTTATAAGATAAATATGAAAGAACAATTATAATAGCAAACATTATTAATACAACATCGAAACTGACTAAATCATTAGTAAATGAGTATCGTGTAAAAGCAAAAATAACCTGATGCCACACAAAAATACTAAAGCTGCTGGCACCAATAACAGAAAGTAATTTATTTGAGAATAATTTGATATTAGTTTCACAGTACTTAAATGCATACAATAACAAAGAAGTGAGTAAAACAGTGGTAATCAACCTAACACGGCCACTAATAAAATCCTCATTCACAAATAATATTAAAAGCAAGAGTACATAAGTGACAGAAAGAGCACCTTGCATTTTAATAGATTTATTTTGTTTTTTTATCTTAGACGCCCAATCATACACCAATGCACCTGCACAAAATTCAAATAAACGATATGGCAAATAATAGAATTTTTCAGCATCAGTTCCCAAAAATAGATACATCAACAAAGATAAAACAAAAATCGAGATGTTAATTTTGACAAATGTTTTTCTATTAGAACCAAAATACCTCGCAGCTAAAAAATAAATAAGCGGGATTATTAAATAGAAGTGCATAATCAACCCCACATACCAAGTGTGCATTAATGGTTTATAATCATTTACAACATCCCAATAATTTTTTGTAGTAATACATTGAAGTATATTATTAGAAAAGAAATTCGTGGCAACGATTGAATTGCTTAAATTTTCAAAATCGTCAGGCAACATTAAAAATAATCCCAATAAAAATGAAAACAAGCCGGCAATCAATAACAAAGGAAGCAGTCTCGTAATCCTGCTTGTAACAAAATTCAAATACCCCCCCCTATTTGGCTGTAGTAATGTTTTTTGTACACTCGCCATCGTAAAATATCCGGCAATAACCAAAAACGCATCTACCCCAAGATAACCGTATTTACAAACACCTAAATGATATAAAACAACTGCAATTATTGCAATTCCTTTTAAAACGTCAAAGCGTGCGTTTCTCATACCGATAGTATAAATTAAAGATGTATTAAACTGATTAATTTAGAAAAGATTAATTCCGAAGACAAAGATAAACACAAACGAACAAAAATATTAAGCTAAGCATAATTTTTTTTACATCGAGTGCAGGAAACATTCGAGCTTAAACTCAAAGATTGCTAAACTGAGCGAAAAACAATAATAATTTCATTTGTTTTTTGCAGGTGAGCCCGAGAAACAGGCATCATCAGGAGAGGAGGTTATCGATACCTGTATAAAAAGAAAGCAGGAGTCTTTTGAACTCCTGCTTCTTATAAAAGTGGCGATGACAACGCGGGAGAGCGTTGCTTGCGACGACAAGGGTATAAGACCTTTGTAGAAGGTAATTCCAAATACAGAATTGATTGTAGTTTTAACTTTTTTGAAATTGCTTACGCGTAACTTTCCGCCCTTGGCGGAGAATTTATTCATTGGCAAGCATATCGGACTTTTACGCGTACAGTGGTAATATCAAAGAAACACCGGCACCGTTAAAGGACACAACTTGAACCCTGGTGATTTTTGGATTAAGTGAGAGGTATGTTCGCCCGCTAGTTAGGCGCTCGCCTTGGCGAGTGACTAACTGAGGAAGGTCCGCATCACCCAAAAATCAACAGA
>JAZRMQ010000054.1:0-22133 GCA_045647745.1 Bacteroidaceae bacterium
GAATGACAAAATACACTAAATTTTAGTATAAATTCTTATATCGAACTCACGTTATATTATTAATTTCAATCTATATACTTAACCTTACCCAAATCCCTTGGCTTTGCCTCGGGCTTTTCACCATCGGGGTAACCCATTGATAAACACAAGCTAAGTTCATACCCCTCACTAAAACCAAGTTTAGACAAAACCTGTTCGTTACCCTCGGCCATCAATATATAGCGCACAGGGCTACCAAGACAGACAGAAGCAACACCAAGAGCATTTGCCGAAAGCATCATATTCTCGGCCATCAAGCCACAATCGTATGCCGAAAAATCGTAACCCTTGTCACGGGCTATGAACACCCACACAGGAGCGTTGTAGAAACAACCCGCAGCACGCTCGCCACCAACGGTTGCCATAAGAGCTTTAATCTCATTCTGTAACTCGGAATTCTCTACCACGCGCACCTCCCACGACTGCTTGTTCTGACCGTTGGGTGCATTAACACCACACTCCATAATTTGCTCGAGCACATCGCGAGGCACAGCCTGCTGCTTATAGTTTCTTACACTGCGGCGCGACATAATATTTTCAATTACCGCTACGCTTTTACAATCACTCTTGTCCATACACTCCTTTTTTGTACACTCTGTGGCACATTTGCCACCACCCTCACACTTATTTTCCTCGGCCGTAGCACCACCACAAGCAACAGCAACCAGCAACGACACACCGCAAAGAATAGAATTAAACAATTTCATACGCGTTAAGATTTTTACACCTTGCGAAGATAACAAAAATATAGGTTTAATCAATATATTATAACACACAAAAGGCTACCGTTTGGTAGCCTTTTGTGTGTTATATGTTTCTCTTCAATTACTTAAATTCGTCCCAGCTCTTTACCGGCATTGAGTTTACGTCAATCTTGCAGAATGAGCGGATGAACGCACTTGCAAGGCGGGCGTTGGTAATGAGTGGAATGTTGTGGTCGATTGCCGCACGACGTATTCTGTAACCATTGGTAAGCTCGCGCTTGGTGTGGTTCTTTGGAATATTTATTATTAGGTCGAAACGGTGGTCGGCTATCATCTGCATTACATTGTTCTCGGCAGCAGGGTCTTCATCGGGCCAGATAACGGGGGTTGTCTGTATGCCGTGCTCGTTGAGGAATTTGGCTGTGCCTGAGGTTGCAAAGAGGTTGTAACCCTTCTGTGCAAGGAGTGCTGCAGGCTCAAGCAAATCAACTTTTGACTTTGCTGCACCTGAAGACACCATCACATTCTTCTCGGGCACACTGTAACCTACGGCAATCATTGCGTTGAGCAGTGCCTCTTCAAAGTCATCGCCAATGCAACCAACCTCGCCGGTTGATGACATATCAACGCCCAATACTGGGTCGGCCTGATGCAAGCGGCTGAATGAGAACTGTGATGCTTTAACACCAATGTGGTCAATATCGAATGCTGATTTATCGGGCTTGCTGTATGGAGCACCAAGCATAATGCGTGTAGCTGTCTCGATAAAATTACGACGCAACACCTTTGACACGAATGGGAACGAACGTGATGCACGCAAGTTACATTCAATTACCTTAACCTCGTTGTTCTTTGCAAGGAACTGAATGTTGAAAGGACCTGAGATATTAAGTTCTTTAGCAATGCGACGGCAGATTTTCTTGATGCGGCGCGCTGTCTCAAAGTAGATTTTCTGTGCAGGGAACACAAGTGTTGCATCGCCAGAGTGTACGCCGGCAAACTCTACGTGCTCTGAAATTGCATACTCCACTACCTCGCCGTTCTGCGCTACAGCATCAAACTCAATCTCCTTTGTATCGGTCATAAACTGCGATACAACAACCGGGAACTCCTTAGAGACGTCGGCTGCCATCTTCAAGAACTCGTGCAACTCTTCCTCGTTGTAGCAGACATTCATCGCTGCACCTGAGAGCACGTATGATGGGCGCACAAGCACAGGATAGCCAACTTTTTCTACAAATTCCTTCATATCCTCGAGGCTTGTAAGCTCCTTCCAAGCGGGTTGGTCGATACCAAGCTGGTCGAGCATTGCGGAGAACTTGTGACGGTTCTCGGCACGGTCGATTGAGAGTGGCGATGTTCCAAGGATGGGCACTGCCTGACGATGCAATTTCATTGCAAGGTTGTTAGGTATCTGACCACCAACAGAAACAATCACACCACCGGGCTGCTCAAGGTCGATAACATCGAGCACACGCTCGAATGACAACTCGTCGAAATAGAGACGGTCGCACATATCGTAGTCGGTTGATACAGTCTCGGGGTTATAGTTTATCATTATTGACTTGTAGCCGAGTTTGCGTGCTGTTTGCACTGCATTCACCGAGCACCAGTCGAACTCAACAGATGAACCGATGCGGTAAGCACCTGAGCCAAGGACTACTACCGATTTATCGGTCTTGTAGTAGTTCACATCGTAACCTGTTGTGCCGTATGTCATATAAAGGTAGTTTGTCAATTCGGGGTGCTCCGAAGCAACTGTATTGATGCGCTTGACAGCAGGGAGAATACCGAGTTCTTTACGACGTGCACGCACTGCAAGGTTACCGGTCTCCATATTCTTTTGCTCTTTGAGAACGAAACGAGAAATCTGGAAGTCAGAGAATCCAAGCTCTTTTGCCTTGCGCAAAACATCGGCCGGCAACTCTTCGAGCGTATTGTAACCCTCGAGTACCTTTTTATAATCTACAATATTCTTTAGTTTACCCAAGAACCAAGGGTCAATCTTTGTCAGCTCACTAATGCGCTCAACGGTGTAACCCTTTTCGAGTGCCGATGCGATTGAGAATACACGCATATCGGTTGGGTTGGCAAGTTCCTCGTCAAGGTTGTCAAAGTGTGTGTGCTCGTTGCCCACAAAACCGTGCATTCCCTGACCAATCATACGCAATCCCTTTTGGATTACCTCCTCGAAGCTGCGACCTATTGACATAATCTCGCCCACAGACTTCATACTTGAGCCAATCTGGCGTGATACACCTGCGAACTTTGTCAAGTCCCAACGTGGTATCTTACAGATGAGATAATCGAGCTCGGGAGCTTTGTATGCACTATTTGGTGTGCCCATCTCGCCAATTTCGTCGAGAGTGTAGCCAAGAGCAATCTTTGCAGCCACAAAAGCGAGAGGATAACCTGTTGCCTTTGATGCAAGAGCCGAAGAACGGCTCAAACGAGCATTAACCTCAATTACACGATAGTCATTTGTCTCGGCATTGAATGCATATTGAATATTACACTCGCCGACAATACCCAAATGACGGATTGCCTTTACCGAGATTTCCTGCATAAATTTCACCTGTTCGGGGGTGAGTGAGCAGGTTGGAGCTACCACAATTGACTCACCGGTGTGAATACCAAGCGGGTCAAAATTCTCCATACTTGCCACTGTGAAACAGTGGTCGTTGGCGTCACGGATTACCTCGAACTCAATCTCCTTCCAACCTTTAAGCGACTCCTCCACAAGAATCTGGTTAGAGAAGGTAAATGCGCTCTCTGCAAGTTCTCTAAAGCTTGCCTCGTCCTTGCAAATGCCGCTACCCAAGCCACCGAGAGCATAAGCCGAGCGAACCATCACAGGGAAGCCGATGCGGTGTGCCGCTGCAAGAGCATCCTCCATTGACTCAACAGCTTGGCTGACAGGAGTCTTCATTGGAATCTCGTCAAGTTTCTTAACAAAGAGGTCGCGGTCCTCGGTGTACATAATAGCCTCGACAGATGTACCGAGCACCTTGACGCCATATTTCTCAAGAATACCCTTTTGATAGAGTTCAGTACCACAGTTAAGCGCTGTTTGTCCACCAAAAGCGAGCAGAATACCATCGGGACGCTCCTTTTTGATAATCTCCTCGACATTATGAATGTCAACGGGAAGGAAATATACCTTGTCGGCAATACCTTCCGATGTTTGAATTGTTGCAACATTGGGGTTTATAAGCACTGATTGGATACCCTCTTCGCGAAGAGCCTTCAATGCTTGCGAACCGGAATAGTCGAACTCACCGGCCTGACCGATACGCAAAGCGCCGGAGCCAAGCAATAACACCTTTTTCAGTTTTTCTTTCATAATTGTATATTTTATTTATTATTTTTCTCTGTTACCTCACCTCTTTTATTTATATAGGTATTTCTCGTAGTGGTAAACAAATGCCTCGTTCACCAAGCGGTTGCCACCGGGAGTTGGATAGATGCCGCTGAAATACCAATCGCCCAAGTGATTGGGGCAAGCATCGTGCAAGCCCTCGAGGCTCTGGAACACAAGTTCCAGCTCGGCATTGAGGTCAACCGGCTTCAACATATCGGCAATTTTGCGTGATATTTCATCGGCTGTAAACTGCTTGTATATTGCACGAGTGCAGTTAACCTGCTCTGCATCGGGCTTTTTAAGTTCCTCGATACAAGCCCTGTATGTTTCGTCGATAAGCGAATGTTTACCATTCTCGTACAACAACTCAAGAGCTGCCTTAAAGGCCACAAAGTGGTCAAATTTCTCCATATCGATACCATAGTAATCGGGGTAACGAATCTGTGGACTTGAAGAGACTACGACAATTTTCTTTGGTTCAAGGCGGTCGAGAATGTTAAGAATATTCTGTTTCAATGTTGTTCCGCGAACGATGCTATCGTCAATAACAACGAGATTGTCGACCTTAGGCTTAACTGTGCCGTATGTAATATCGTACACATAAGATGCGAGGTCGTTGCGTTTATCGGTTGTAGATATAAATGTACGCATCTTGATATCTTTGTTCACAGATTTCTCCTGACGCACCTTTTTAGTTACAATAGCATTCAACTCTTCGGTTGTAAACTTCTTGCCGGAATTAATTTCCCTGACTTTCCACTCATCGAGATACTCCTGCATTCCCTCTACCATTCCGTAGAATGCCATTTCGGCAGTATTTGGAATGAATGAGAACACGGTGTTGTCAAGGTCGTAGTTGATAGCCTTCAATATCTGCTCTTTGAGGTTTGAACCAAGTTTTTTGCGTTCGGTGTAGATATCGCCGTCGTTTCCACGGCTGAAGTAGATGCGCTCGAACGAGCAAGGGAGCATTGCCTTTTGAGGAATAATCTGCTCGCAACGGATTTCGCCACGTTTGTTAACGAGTATTGCTTCGCCCGGCTTTAGTTCAATAACCTCCTCGGCTTTAAGGTTCATTGCTGTCTGCAATGCTGCACGCTCGCTTGCCATAATAAAAATCTCATCGTTGGCATACCAATAGGCGGTGCGCACGCCCCAAGGATCGCGCATTGTAAACATCTCGCCGCTGCCGGTAACACCGCAGAATACATAACCGCCATCGAGCATTGGTGTTGATGTACGTAATACATTTGCAACATCCATACGCTCCTCGATGGTGTTTGTAATATCCATTCCCGTCAAGCCCTCGGCCTCGCACATTTTAAACACGCGCTCTACCTCGCGGTCGAGACGATGCCCCATAAGTTCAAGCATTATGTATGTATCGGCGTGCACGCGTGGGTGCTGGCCGTGAGAAACAAGTTCGTGGAACACATCCTCTACATTGGTAATATGGAAATTACCACAAAGAGCCAAATTTTTTGCTCTCCAATTGTTGCGGCGCAAGAATGGGTGAACATACTGCATTCCGGTTTTTCCTGTGGCCGAATAGCGCAAGTGTCCCATATAAAGTTCACCGGCAAAGCCAAAATGACGATAAGCATAATCGGCATTATTCTTCATCTCCTTTGGGTGAGAGAGAATGCTTTTGTTTGCCAAATCAAAAACCTCGGATATTGCGCCCGAGCCCTCTGCTCTTTCACGGAACATATAATCCTCACCCGGAGACGCTTTCAGTTTAACGCAAGCAATACCGGCACCCTGCTGACCACGATTATACTGTTTGTTCATCAACAGGAATAGTTTATTCATACCATATGCCCAAGTACCATACTTCTCCTGAAAATAGCTCAGGGGTTTACGAAGGCGAATCATAGCAACGCCACATTCGTGTAATAGAGGTTCCATAATCTTTCCAAATAATTTTCGCTAATATACAAAAAAAGTCGTTTCAAGCGAAACGACTATAATAAAAACTACAAAAAATTTACATCAATAATAAAAAAAACGGGGGCAGAAACAGCAACAGGATTCTTTTTGCATCCTGCAATACCGATATTTTTATGTTCCCCGTATTTCATAGCAAACTATTTTACTCCGCGAAGGTAATAAAAAATAATCACACAAAGAACTATTTTACATTATAAATATGAAAAAAATGAAGCGGAATATGATATTCCGCTCCGTGTCATTTATTTTGTACCAAAAATTCTGTCGCCGGCATCACCCAATCCCGGAAGAATGTAGTTTTTATCATTCAACCCCTCATCAACCGAAGCCACGTAAATATCCACATCGGGATACTTCTCTTCAACAGCTTTTACTCCCTGTGGAGAGGCCACCAAGCACATCAATCTTATGCGACTGAAGCCATCGGCTTTCAGGCGAGCTATAGCATCGCAAGCGCTACCACCGGTCGCCAGCATAGGGTCGGTCAATATAACCGCACGTTCCTTGTTTGCCGGCATTTTGTAATAATAAAAAACAGGCTGACAGGTAACCTCGTCGCGATACAATCCAATGTGACCAACTCGCGCCGATGGAATAAGTTTCATCAAGCCATCAACCATTCCAAGGCCGGCTCTCAATATTGGAACAATAACAACCTTTTTTCCGGCAATTTTGGGAGCGCTCATTGACATCAAGGGAGTTTCAATCTCCTCATAAGTCAAAGGCATATCGCGAGTTATCTCATACCCCATCAGCATCGAGATTTCCTCCAGCAGTTCCCTGAATTTCATTGTTGAGGTCTCTTTGTTGCGCATAATGCTCAGCTTATGCAACACCAGCGGGTGGTCTATTACGTGTAAAGCCATAGTAAAAAGTTTTATTGTTATGTACAAAAAATCAAGGAGTGCATATTTCTTCAAACTATCGCTGCCAAGCACCTCCTATGAGTGCAAATGTAGTTATATATTTTTGAAAAACGTCACTAATTTAACCCATTTTTGATATTTTTACAATAAATGGTTAAAACACCGCAACAAATAAAAGCAACAAGCGTAAAAAGAGACAATAGGAGCGCAACCAACCGATTGCGCTCCTATTGCCAAAAAGTTTCAAGTATTATTTTGTATAGTTCTTGTGAAATTCAACCACAGCCTCAATACCCTTGCGGAAGATATCAAGATTAAAGTTTTCGTTGGGTGAGTGGATTGCATCGCTCTCAAGACCAAAGCCCATCAAAATTGTCTTTACACCAAGAATTTTCTCAAAATCGCTGATTATGGGGATACTACCTCCGCGACGCACTGCAAGCGGCTTTTTGCCGAATGCCTTTCCAAAGCCCATCTCGGCTGCCTTATACGCAGGGAGTGTTATTGGGCACACATAGCCTTGTCCACCGTGCATCGGAGTTACTTTCACCTTTACACAATCGGGAGCAATAGAGGTAAAATAATCGACGAACATTTGAGATATCTTCTCGTGATCCTGATGTGCCACAAGGCGACAAGAGAGCTTTGCATAAGCCTTTGAAGGCAAAACAGTCTTGCTGCCTTCACCAGTGTAACCGCCCCAAATTCCGCAAACGTCGAACGAGGGGCGACAGCTATTGCGCTCAAGTGTTGAATACCCCTTCTCGCCACGCAAAGCATTTACATCGATAGCAGCTTTATATTTCTCTTCATCAAAAGGTATTGAAGCCAGCATCTCACGCTCCTCGCGAGAAAGCTCCTCCACGTCATCATAGAAGCCCGGAATTGTTATTCGGCCGTCAGCATCGGTCATTTGGGCAATCATCTCGCAAAGAACGTTTATAGGATTAGCCACAGCTCCACCAAAGTGCCCCGAGTGCAGGTCGCGGTTAGGGCCTGTTACCTCAACCTCCCAATAGGCAAGGCCACGCAGGCCGGTGGTCAACGATGGCAGTTCTGCGCCAAGCATACTTGTGTCGCTGACAAGGATAATATCGGCTTTCAACAGTTCTTTATTCTCCTTCAGAAAGGCATTCAAACTTGGCGAGCCAATCTCCTCTTCGCCTTCAAAAATAAATTTCACATTATGTTTGAGCAGGCCCTCTTTGACAACATATTCAAAAGCCTTTGCCTGTATCATCGCCTGTCCTTTGTCATCATCGGCACCGCGAGCCCAGATGCGGCCATCTTTTATCACCATTTTGAAAGGGTCGCTGTTCCACAACTCCAAAGGCTCGGCCGGCATAACATCATAGTGAGAGTAGACAAGCACTGTGGGCGCCGCCGGGTCAACAATTTTCTCGGCATAGACAAGCGGATTACCCTTTGAGGGCATAATCTCGGCTTTGTCGACGCCAGCTTCAATCAACAACTGCGCCCATTTTTCGGCACAAGCGGCAATATCGGCCTTATGCTCGGTTTTTGCACTGATACTTGGAATCTCTATCAACGATTCAAGCTCTTTGAGGAAACGCGATTCGTTCTCCTGTATATACTTTTTCACCTCCATAGTCTTACTTTTTTTATTGTAATTTTTCAATTATCACAAAGGTAAGAAAAATATCGAATTAAGAAAACCAACAAACATAATTATTGCATTTTTTCACAATTACATTTTAAAAATGTGAAACAAGAATATTTTACGCACTCATCATAAAAATATTCAAACAAGGTTGATGCTATTTTATTCGTTTTTGCTATCTTTGCAACGGAAATCACAAGGATTGACACTACAAAATGCCAAATTGGCTCAGTTGGTAGAGCAACGCATTCGTAATGCGTAGGTCCCGGGTTCGAGTCCCGGATTTGGCTCATTGCAAAGAGGCTGTTAAAATACTTTTTAGTCAGCCTCTTTATCTATTTTAAAGACGAACACAATATACATCTTCTTTTTACCGGCAAACAACACTGCAATGTCCAACAGCTATTTCAAATTCAAACGTTTCACCATTGAGCAAGATGATTGTGCTATGAAGGTTGGCACAGATGGTTGCCTGCTGGGCGGCTGGTTCAATTGCGAAGGAAGCAAAAGAATTCTTGATATCGGATGCGGCACTGGATTAATAGCAATTATGGCTGCACAGCGTTGCGATGCAGATATAACAGGTGTTGAGATTGACAGCAAGGCAGCGTTGCAAGCACGCAAAAATGCCGACAACTCTCCTTGGGGAGAGAGAATAGAGATTGTCAACTGCGACCTTTTGGAGTATAACACAGGGGCACGCTTCGACACCATCGTCAGCAACCCACCATATTTTGTAAACAGCCTAAAATGTGACAACACATCGCGCACGCTGGCAAGGCACAGCGACACTCTCGACTGCAGAATGTTTTTCAAAAAATGTGTTGATATTTTAAGCAGAGAGGGACGTGTTTCAATAGTTATTCCCTGCGACATTATGGAGGAGTGGGCAGCCGCCGCAATGGAGCAAGACCTCTACCCCACGCGAATAACACTCATAAAGACAACGCCGAAGAAAAGCCCCAAAAGAGCACTTATTGAATTTAGCTTCAATAAACAAAACAGCGCCGAAGAGAGCACTCTGATTTTAGAGGAGTCACCGGGAGAATATAGTTGCGACGCAAAGAAAATCTTGAGCAGCTTTTATCTGAAGCTGTAAAATCGCCAAGAATAAAAAGTAAATATTTTTCAAAATAAAGACTACTTTTTATTTATCTCAAAATCGGAAATATCGGGCAAAGAACCTGCAAAAATCTCATAGAATTGACGATACAATGGCACCGGAGCACAAGTTCCGTCCCACCCCGGGAGAGCCAGCACTGTCACGCCGTTAGAGACCATCTCTATAAAGAGTTCCTTGTCCATCATACAAGGCTCGCCATCAAAGTGCACAGGCCCCGATTTTTCGCGCACGATACGCACCCAAGGAACATCAAGCGTAGTCATATGACTACTCTCGTCGAACGTATGCGTGAACAGATGAGTTGCCATCAAAGGCACCTCAAAAGTGTTAAAAGGAGAGAGTATTGAAATTGTAATCAAGCCGTCACGCATTGATGCAAAAGGTGTTATATAGGCATTATTACCATACTGCGAAGCATTACCACAAGCAATAACAAAAGCCTTGAAATTATTTTTAAGAGCATCAGTCTCAACAAGGTAATTTTCGGGCTTATAAGTAACCCAGTCGACCAACGACTGTTTTATGTAGTTAAAGACTCCGCGGCTGCTTCCCTTGGCAAAATCACTACTCACCAGAGCATCAAAGCCCACACCGCAGGAACAAAAGAAAGGCTGTCCGTTTATTTTACCATAATCTATCTGCACCGGCTCGGCTTTATTGATAAATTCTATCGCTTTTTTCACCCCGATGGGAATACCCAAATGACGGGCAAAACCATTGCCCGAGCCACAAGGGATAACCCCCAAAGCCGTATTTGTATGGACAAGAGCGCGACCAACCTCGTTGACCGTGCCATCGCCCCCCACAGCAACAACAGCATAGAGGCCACGAGCTACGGCATCCTTTGCCAGCTCGTAAGCGTGCCCGGCATATTGCGTGCAAGAAATTTCAACATCATACCGGCTATGGTCAATATACTGCTCGACCATTTGCGACACTCGTTTTTTCCTACTCACACCCGACTTAGGATTAACAAGAAATAGTATCGATAGTTTTTCGCTCATACAGTTCTATAAACCGGTCTTTTGTTTCAATGCGACAAAATTACATCAAACCAATCAATTAGAGAAACTTTTTCGTTCTATTTTCAAAGAAATGCTATGTGTACGTATAACAAAAAGAGCTACATTTTTCCCTCAAACCTCAGTGAGAGTTTTATCACTCCGCTGTTAATATATATATTAAATATTTTATAATTCAATAAAATGTAGTATCTTCGCGCGACACAATCAGAGAGAAAACAAAAGGTATATTTTAACAAAAATATTGATTAAGATAATGGCAAAAAAAGAAGACAAAGAAATACCATCTGAATTTGAGGATATTATGTCTGAAGAGAATATGGAAAATAGTTCCTTTTCATTTATAACTGAATTTAAGGATAACTACGAAGAGGATGTACGCTACGCAAGAATTCCCGATGAATTGCCCATATTACCACTGAGGAATATGGTGCTTTTCCCCACCACTGTACTGCCAATTTCTGTAGGCCGCGACTCATCGCTACAACTGATAAAAGAGCTTGAGAAAAGCGGTGGATATATGGGTGTGATGTGTCAGAAGGAGCCAACTGTCGACACTCCGACAATGGACGACTTATATCGCTTTGGTACAGTTGCAAAGATTGTAAAGGTATTTAAAATGCCCGACAACTCAACCACTGTCATACTACAAGGCTATCAAAAGTTGGAGCTGTTGGAGATAACACGCATCAGCCCTTACCATATGGGAAAAGTTGCCTCTCACGAAGATATTGAGACACCCGAGGACAATGAGTTCAAATTGTTGATACAGAATTGCCGCAAGACAGCTACAAAGATTTTCAAAGCAAACGGAACAAACCCAGAGGTTGCCTTTGCAATGAAAAATATGGGCAGCGACAGCATTATGATAAACTTCCTCTGCGCAAATGTAAAATCCCCTATAACAGAAAAGATTGCGTTGCTCGAAGAGCCGTCGCTAAGAGAACGAGCATATCATCTGCTCTCTATCCTCAATCACGAAAAGCTATTGGTGGATATACAGAGCCGTATTCAGGCAAAGACACAGAGAGACATTGACCAGCAACAAAGGGAGTACTATCTGCAACAGCAGTTGAAAAACATTCAAGAGGAGCTTGGCGGCAACCCGCAGGACCAAGATGTAAACGAACTGCGTAAAAAAGGAAGCGAGAAAAAGTGGAGCAAGGAGGTTGCCGAGATATTCAACAAAGAGGTGTCTAAACTTGAGAGAATTAACCCTCAAACACCCGACTATCACGTACAGCTCAACTATCTGCAGCTTTTCACAAACCTTCCTTGGGGCGAATATTCAAAAGACAACCTTGATATCAACAATGCACAAAAGGTACTCGACCACGACCACTACGGCCTCGAGAAGGTAAAGGAGAGAATTCTTGAACATCTTGCAGTCATTAAGATGCGTGGCGACCTTAAAGCGCCAATCATTTGCCTCTATGGCCCTCCGGGAGTGGGAAAAACCTCGCTTGGCAAATCAATCGCCGAGGCTTTGAAGCGCAAATATGTCCGTATGTCATTAGGAGGCATACACGACGAGTCGGAAATTCGCGGACACCGCAAGACCTACGTCGGTGCTATGCCCGGCCGTATACTGAAAAACCTAGTCAAAGCCGGCACAGACAACCCCGTGTTCATTCTTGACGAGATTGACAAAGTGGGACAGGCATCAATGCACGGCGACCCCTCATCGGCATTGCTCGAGGTACTTGACCCCGAACAGAACAACACGTTCCACGACAATTTCCTTGATATTGACTACGACCTCTCGAACGTAATGTTCATTGCAACGGCTAACAACCTATCAAATATTCCGGCACCACTACTCGACCGTATGGAGCTTATCGAGGTTAGCGGATACCTTACCGAAGAGAAGATAGAGATTGCCAAACGCCACCTGATACCAAAGGAGAAAAAGGCTAATGGTATTGCCGACGAAAAGATTACCATCAGCAAACAGGCTATCGAGCACATCATTGAGGACTACACACGCGAGTCGGGAGTGAGAACACTCGAAAAGAGAATCGGAAAGATTTGCCGCCGTCTTGCTTGCCAAAAGGCTACAACCGGCAGCATAAATAACAAAAGCATAAAGCCTGCCGACCTGCAGGAGTTGCTTGGGGTAAAGGAGTTCTCGCGTGACAAGTATCAGGGCAATGAATATGCCGGAGTGGTAACAGGACTCGCTTGGACAGCCGTTGGTGGTGAGATACTTTTCATTGAGACAAGCCTGAGCAAAGGCAAAGGCGAGAAGATGACACTCACCGGTAATCTTGGCGACGTGATGAAGGAGTCGGCAATGCTGGCACTCGAGTATATAAAATCACACGCTGCGGAGTTGTCAATCCCGTACGAGATTTTTGAAAAATGGAATATTCATTTGCACGTCCCCGAGGGGGCAATTCCAAAGGACGGTCCTTCGGCCGGCATCACAATGGCTACCGCGTTGGTTTCGGCACTCACACAGCGTCGCGTAAGACCTAATGTTGCAATGACCGGTGAGATTACCCTGCGCGGTAAAGTGTTGCCTGTAGGCGGTATCAAAGAGAAGATTTTGGCAGCAAAGCGCGCCGGAATAACCGACATTGTAATATGCGAGGAGAACAGACGCAATATCGAAGCTATCCCCGAGGTTTACCTCAAGGGATTGACTTTCCACCATGTAAACGACATAAAGGAGGTATTGGACATTGCTCTGCTCAAAGAGAAAGTAAAGAATCCTGTAAACCTAATGGCATAAGAACGTGAAATTTCAATTATTACATACTGACAGCGGAAGCAAGGCGAGAGCCGGAATTCTATCGACAGACCACGGCGATATAATGACTCCTATTTTTATGCCTGTGGGAACTGTGGGTTCTGTAAAGGGTGTGCAAATTCCGCACCTGAAGGAGGACATTAAGGCTCAGATAATTTTGGGTAACACTTATCATCTTTATCTACGCCCCGGGCTCGATATTCTTGAAAAGGCCGGCGGCTTGCACAAATTCAATATGTGGGACCGCCCTATTCTCACCGACAGCGGTGGTTTTCAGGTGTTCTCGCTAAAGGATATACGCAAGATGAGCGAAGAGGGTGTGGAATTCCGCTCGCACATTGATGGTTCAAAGCACTTTTTCTCACCGGAGAGGGTTATGGACATTGAGCGCAGCATTGGCGCGGATATAATTATGGCTTTCGACGAATGTACACCGGGCACTGCCGATTATGAGTATGCAAAGAAATCAATGGAGAGAACCCACCGCTGGCTCGACCGTTGCATTGGCCGCTTGAAAGAGACTGAACCAATGTATGGCTACGAACAGCAGTTGTTCCCCATAGTTCAGGGCTGTGTCTACCCCGACCTGCGCCGTCGTTCGGCCGAGTTCATTGCATCGAAAGAAGCTGCCGGCAATGCCATTGGTGGCTTGGCTGTGGGTGAACCTGCCGAAAAGATGTATGAGATGATTGAGGTTGTAAACGAAATTCTGCCAACTGACAAGCCTCGCTACCTGATGGGTGTCGGTACACCGGCAAATATTCTCGAGGCTATTGAGCGTGGCGTTGATATGTTCGACTGTGTAATGCCCACACGCAATGGCCGCAATGCAATGCTCTTCACCAAGCACGGCATAATGAATATGCGCAACGAGAAGTGGAAATATGATTTCTCGCCAATTGAGGAGGATGGCGCATCGTTTGTCGACACTCTGTACAGCAAGGCCTATTTACGCCATCTATTCGCTGCACAGGAGCTGTTGGCTTTGGAGATTGCATCAATTCACAACCTTGCATTCTACGTTTGGCTCACACAAGAGGCACGCAAACACATTTTGATGGACGACTACGCAAGCTGGAAAAAGAGTATGCTTGAGGAGGTTACAAGAAGATTGTAAACAAAGAAAAAACACGAGGAGGGATAAGAGAAAAAGCAATTCACTATGAAGTGGCTTAATATTTTTAAGATACAACGGCTCGACCGATACATAATAAAGAAATTTCTGGGGACATATTTTTTCTCCCTGCTATTGATTATTATAGTCATCATTGTGTTCGACTACAACGAAAAGATTGACCGATTTGTCAGCTCGAACGCGCCGATGAATGAGATTATCTTCAATTATTATGCGAACCTTGCACCCTACTACGCCAACACTTTTAGCGCGCTGTTCGTGTTTATCTCGGTGATATATTTCACATCGAAGCTGGCCGGTAATTCCGAGATTATTGCTATGCTCTCCTCGGGCGTTAGCTTCAGGCGTTTGATAAAGCCTTATATGATTGCTGCCGGAATAATTGCGTTGTTCACATATTTTATGAGCGCTTTCATCATTCCCAACGGAACGTCTAAAATGCTTGAGTTCGAGCAAAAATACAGCAGAAAGAAGAAGGTTGAATCGGCTAACGATATACAGTTGAAGATAGACGACAACACTATCGCCTTTATTGAACGATACGAAAACCGCAACAACACCGGCTGGAGATTTATGCTTGACAAGTTCGAGGACAAAAAGCTTGTCTCGCATATGGAGGCAAGGACAATCACATATAACCCCGACAGGCCGGGTGTGTGGACAGCGCGTCATTGGAGAATTCGCGACCTGCAAGAGGATAGAGAGATTATCAGAGAGAGCAGAAAAGAGCCTCTTGACACTTTGTTACGGATAGAACCGAGCGATTTTCTAATATCGGAGGGTGAGCAGGAGACTATGACAACCCCCGAGCTGGGAGCATATATCGACAAACAGAAAGAGAGAGGCATTGCAAACACCAAGAGCTTTGAGATTGAATATCACAAACGAATTGCAATGTCATTTGCGGCGTTTATCCTGACCGTCATTGGAGTGTCGCTCTCTTCGAGAAAAGCAAAAGGCGGTATGGGACTGTCGCTGGGTATAGGCCTTGCGCTAAGCTTTTCATACATATTATTCCAAAGTATTTCCTCGGCATTTGCCGACCAAATGCCCATTGCTCTGGCGGCTTGGTTGCCGAATATAATTTATTCAATAATTGCAGTAGTCCTTTACATAAAGGCACCTAGATAAAATATGTATTTTACAGATTTTGATTTTGAAGATGAAGTGCTTGATGCACTTGATGCGATGCGCTTTGAGAAGTGTACGCCGATACAGGAACAGACATTGGAACCACTGATGGCCGGACGCGACCTCATTGGTGTTGCACAGACGGGAACGGGAAAGACTGCTGCCTATCTGTTGCCGGTGCTCAACAAACTATGCTGCGGAGATTACCCCGAGGACTCTATCAACTGTATCATTATGGCTCCCACACGAGAGCTTGCGCAACAGATTGACAGACAGCTCGAGGGATTTACCTACTTTATGAACGTATCGAGCGTTGCCGTTTATGGCGGAAACGACGGACAGAGATATGAGCAGGAGCTTCGTGGAATGGCAAAGGGTGCAGATATTATAGTAGCAACACCCGGCCGACTTATCAGCCACATAAATTTAGGCAATATAGACCTTTCAAAGGTCTCGTTCTTTATTCTTGACGAGGCCGACCGAATGCTTGATATGGGTTTTTACAACGATATTATGACCATTGCCAAGCAGTTGCCAAAGGAGCGACAGACAATGCTCTTCTCGGCTACAATGCCCGAAGAGATACGCAAGCTGGCCGGCGATATTCTAACCAACCCGGTACAAATAACCCTTGCATTGGCAAAGCCGGCCGATGGAATAACGCAACAGGCTTACATCTGCCACGAGGGACAGAAATTGGGAATCATCAACTCAATCTTTGATAACGAGAGCAGCGAAAGAGTGATACTCTTTGCTTCGCGCAAAACAAAGGTTAAGGAGATTTCGCACACACTCAAAAAACACGGTTTTAATGTTGGCGAGATGCATAGCGACCTCTCGCAGAGTGAGCGCGATGAGATTATGTTCCAATATAAGAGCCGCAAGATTGATATGATTGTTGCTACCGATATTCTTGCGCGTGGCATTGACATTGACGATATACGCATTGTGATAAACTACGACGTGCCACGCGATTGCGACGATTATATACACCGCATTGGGCGCACGGCACGCGCGGGCACAAAAGGACGCGCCATCACATTGGTTAATGTAGAGGATCAGGAGTACTTTAAGCGCATAGAGGATTTTATCGAGCAGGATGTGCCCAAGATGGAAATTCCGGCAACGCTTGGCGAGCCTCCGGCTTATGAGCCTAAAGGCAAAAAGAGTGGCAACAGACAACAACGCGGCAACAGAGACAAACGCGGTGGCAACAACCGCAAGAGAGGCAATCACAAGCGCAATGGAGGGAAGCCGCAAGGCGCAGAGAACAAGCGCAAAGAGGCCAAACAGGCAACAGCGCAGCCTGTGAGCGAAACAAAGCAGCACGACAGCAAGCCCAAGCGCCGCCACCCACACCACCGAAATAAAAGACACACCAACAAAGGTGGGCAAGGAAACACACCGGCTGCAGCCGATAATAAAAACAGAGAGTGATGGCTATAACAAAAGAGATACGCGGATATAAGCCAATTATTGGCAAGGATTGCTTCATTGCCGAGACAGCTGCGGTGATTGGCGATGTAACGATGGGCGACAACTGCTCTGTCTGGTACGGCACAGTGTTGCGTGGCGATGTAAACAGCATAACCATTGGCAACAATGTGAATATTCAGGATGGCGCGGTGGTGCACACTCTCTACCAACGCTCAAAGACCATCATCGGCGACAATGTGTCCATTGGGCACAATGCAACCATTCACGGCGCAATAATTGAGGCCAACAGCCTCATTGGTATGGGGGCAACAGTGCTTGACAACGCTGTTGTTGAGAGCGGCGCCATTGTTGCAGCAAATGCTTTGGTGACGTCGGGGATGCGCGTGGAGAGTGGCTGGATTTATGCAGGCGTGCCGGCAAAAAAGATAAAAGAAGTTAGCCCCGAGCAACAGAAAGATATTGTAGAGCGCATTGCAAGCGATTATATAATGTATGCATCGTGGTATAAAGAAACAGAAACAAAATAACAAAAAACAATAAACCATTATGAAACACCTATTTTCATTATTCACATTATTTGTAATGTCGCTGTCGGTGACAGCCGGCGACAAAGTGACACTCAACGATGTTATGTATGGTGGTTACTGGCCGCAGACCTATGCAGCCATCAAACCAATGGCCGACGGAGAGCATTTTGCCCGTATGAGCGACGACCGCAGCCTCATTTTAAAAGGTTCGTTCAAGAACGGAGAGATTGTTGACACCCTTTTCAACGCAGCGACAGCACGTGGCTTTGAGCAAAAACACATCGACGGCTACCAGTTCTCGCCCGATGAGCAACTTATCCTGTTGCAGACAAAGACAAAGGGCATCTACCGCAACTCTTTCACTGCCGAGCACTACATCTACAGCTGCAAGAACAACAAGGTGGAGCCATTGTCGCAGAACGGAGCACAGCAGGTACCAAAGTTCTCACCCGACGGCACAATGATTGCCTTTGTGCGCAACAACAACATTTTCCTTGTAAAACTAATGTTTAACAATGCCGAGTCGCAGATTACCACCGACGGCGAGTTCCGCAAAATCATCAACGGCATCCCCGACTGGGTAAACGAAGAGGAGTTTATGAATAACTGCTCATACGATTTTAGTGCCGACAGCAAGATGATTGCATATATAAAATATGATGAGAGCGAGGTGATGATGTATGATATGCCAATGTACATCCCAACGGGAGCACCAAGCATTGAATACGATGATTTTTGCGAGCCTTACAGCTTTAAATACCCTGTTGCAGGCGCAGCAAACTCTAAACTCTCGGTTCACTCATTTGATATCAAGAGCCGTGTGACACGCAAACTCAATGTAAATATCCCCGAGGAGGGATATATCCCACGCATAAAATTCACCAAGAACCCCGATGTTCTTGCCGTGCTAACACTCAACCGTCATCAGAGTATTTTGGAGATTCAGGCAGTGAACCCACGCTCGGGCAGTAGCAAGACCATTATGCGCGAGGAGAGCGACACCTATCTTAACGAGCAAGTGTACACCGGCATTGAGTTCTACGACAAGCATTTTGTGTTCCAGAGCGAGCGTAGCGGATATAATCACCTCTACCTCTACACCATCGACGGCATACTGGTGCGCCCTATCACAAAAGGCGATTTTGAGGTAAAACATTTCTATGGTTGGGACAGTAAAAAGAACGAGTTTTACTACTCGAGCAACGAGGGTAGCCCACTGCGTGAATATATATATAAGGTAAACGCCAAAGGAAAGAAGAGCAAGCTCACTGCAAAAGCGGGAACAAACAGCGCAGTGTTCAGCGCAGGAATGAAATATTTCATTAACACTTACTCAAGCATAAACACACCGCACATTGTTACAACAAACGACAATAACGGCAAGGTAATCAAGACACTCATTGACAATGCCGGCCTGAAGGAGCGCCTTGCAAAATTTGATATGCCGACAAAAGAGTTCTTTACATTTACCACAAGCGATGGCGTTGAGCTCAACGGCTGGATGGTGAAGCCTGCCAATTTTGACGCAAACAAAGAATATCCGGTGGTGATGTTCCAATACAGCGGCCCTTACTCACAACAGGTTCACGACAGTTGGTCTTTGGGTAACTATGGCAATGCAATGTTCGAGAGCTATATGGCCGGCGAGGGCTTTATTATGGCGTGTGTAGACGGACGTGGAACAGGTGGCCGTGGAACAGAATTTGGAAAGTGCACCTATCTCAACATCGGTAAATATGAGCCGGCCGACCAAGTAGAGGCTGCAAAATATCTGGGTTCACTACCCTACGTTGATGAAAATAACATTGGTATCTGGGGCTGGAGCTTCGGTGGCTATAACACTCTAATGTCAATGAGCCAAGACGAGGCGGTGTTCAAAGCCGGTGTTGCTGTTGCCGCACCCACAGATTGGCGTTTCTATGACACGGTGTACACCGAGCGTTATATGCGCACTCCAAAGGAGAACAAAGAGGGCTACGATGCAGGCTCGGCAATTGTAAATGTGAACAAGCTCAACGGTCACCTGCTACTCATCCACGGAACAGCCGACGACAATGTTCATCTGCGCAATATGATACGCTACACACACGCACTCACACAGGCTAATAAAAAGTTTGAGATGGCTATTTACCCCGACAGCAACCACAGTATCTACTATGGCCGCAATACACGCTATCACCTGTTTGAGAAAATCGCAGAATTCTTCAAGGAGAACTTGAAGTAACGAAAGTTTTTTGATATCATAAACTTTATGAGAGCAATCAGACACCTGTTTACTACTACACTGCTACTGCTGTGCACAACAGCAGTGGCTGCCCACGATTTTGAGGTTGGTGGTATTTATTACAATATCATCAATACTGCAAACAAAACAGTTAAGGTTACTTACAAAGGAAGAACTTATGATGATTATTACAACGAGTACGTCGGCAGTGTTGTAATCCCTGAGATAGCCGCCAACAGCAGCAATGCTCGTTACTTAGCCAATGTAGATGAACCTGACAATGAAACCTTATATTTCAGCAAGAATAACTCTCTTCCGGGTAATAAGCAAGGCAATTGTTATGTATGGGAGTCGGGTAAAATAACCTTCAGTAGTGCAAAAAGTGGCATACGTCTCACTGTGTTTGTTACAAACTCGAAGGATTCTTACGAAGGATACCCGATTGTGGCGCTTGGTGAACTCGAGTTCTACGACAGCAATGGGGATAAAATAAATTACACAGCAGCAGATGTTTCTACCAACTCGCTCGAAGAAAGCGAGGGTTCTCTTGCCGAGCTATGCGATGGCGATTACTCCACATTCTATCATTCTACTTGGTCTAGCGGTACAATTCCTAACGACTATGTGTACCTCGATGTGCAATTTCCACAAGCTGTAGATGCTGTAAATATAAAGATTGTGGGGCGTAATACCGGGCGCCTTACCCCCACCCACATTGGTATAACCGAAAATGGAGTATGCTGCGCTCACCCTTGTGGTGACAATGTAGGATGGAACCTCAGCGATGGTGTACTTACCATAAGCGGAACAGGCGCAATGTATGATTATTCAGGAAATGACACCCCTTGGAACGACTACGGAATAAACAACATCACAAGCGTTGTTGTAGGGGAAGGAATTACACATATAGGAGATTTTGCGTTCTATGGTTGCACCGGACTTACAAGTATTACAATACCTAACAGCGTAACAAGCATTGGAGATAATGTATTCAATGGTTGTATATCATTAAAGGATTTGCGCATTGAAGATGGCGAGGGTACATTATCTTTAGGGTATAATAGTAATCTTTCTAAAGGTTTGTTTTCTGATTGCCCATTGGAGACGTTGTATTTAGGGCGTGATTTGTTTTATAAGCTTTATGCAAATGATGGTATATCTCCTTTCTGCAATAAAAACACCTTAACGTCTGTGACTATCGGCAACAGCGTAACAAGCATTGGAGATTGGGCGTTCATTGGTTGCACCGGGCTTACAAGCATTGTAATCCCAAACAGTATCACAAGCATTGCCCCTTCTGCATTCTATAATTGCACCGGGATTACAAGCATAATAGTAGCAACCGGCAACACAAATTATGATAGCCGTAATAATTGCAATGCAATAATAGAAACTGCAACAAACACATTGGTTGCCGGTTGTAAAAACACATTAATCCCCAACAGCGTAACAAGCATTGGAGATTGGGCGTTCATTGGTTGCACCGAGCTTACAAGCATTGAAATCCCCAACAGCGTCACAAGCATTGGAAATGATGCGTTCTCTGATTGCACCGGCCTTACCAGCATAATAGTAGCAACCGGTAACGCGAATTATGATAGCCGTGATAATTGCAATGCAATAATAGAGACTGCAACAAACACATTGGTTGCCGGTTGTAAAAACACATTAATCCCCAACAGCGTAACAAGCATTGGAGATGATGCGTTCTCTGGTTGCTCCGGGCTAACCAGCGTTGAAATACCTAATAGCGTCACAAGCATTGGAGATTATGCGTTCTATGGTTGCACCGGGCTTGCAAGCGTTGAAATTCCTAATAGTGTAACAAGCATTGGAAGTTCTGCGTTCTATAATTGCACCGGGCTAACAAGCATTGTAATCCCTAACAGCGTAACAAGCATTGGAAATTCTGCGTTCTCTGGTTGCACCGGGCTTACCGGCATTGAAATTCCTAACAACGTAACAAGCATTGGAAGTTCTGCGTTCTCTGGTTGCCACGGGCTTACTAGCATTAAAATTCCTAATAGTGTAACAAGCATTGGAGATTGGGCGTTCGGTGATTGCACCGGGCTAAAGACTGTTATAAATTTCTCAAATTTAACATTCAGTGAAGGCTCAAGCGACTATGGTAATATTGCACGTTATGCCGACAAGGTGTATAATGTACCAAATGGCTCAATAGAGGGTGATTTTATATTCGGTAAGCCAAATAATATAAACACGCTGCTTTACTATTTAGGC
>JAZRMQ010000055.1:0-2935 GCA_045647745.1 Bacteroidaceae bacterium
ACATCAACCGCGCCGAGAAGGGCATATAAAGCCTATCGGCAACACGGACAGGAACAAAAAACGCCTATTCCGTGCAAGATAATTCTCTCAATTTGTAAAGATACGGAAAAAGTGTCATAAAAAAGACATTGATTCCGTAAAAATTTTTACAGAACCAATGTTTTTCCATAAGAGCCAATCGAAGGCATTGCCATCGACAGCGTTCTCAACAAAGAGATATGTTAACCTGCAAACATCATCAATTATACATGAATCGCTTGATGCTCTGCTTTGGAGTCTTCTCAAAAGGCTCGGTACGCATCTCGCAGATACTGATTTGGCTATACGAAGGTAGTTTTGCATTCAATGCAAATACCTGACGCTCAAGTTCGGCACGTTTCTCATCACTGCCTACCACCTCCTTGTCAACAACCACCAACGCCACAATAGCGAACTTACGGCTCACCACCAAGGATTCAACCACCATTGGCAGACTGTTTATCAGTTCCTCAATCTCCTCGGGGTAGATATTCTGTCCGCTGCCGGTGAGAATCATATTCTTGCAACGTCCCTTGATGTAGATGTGCCCCTTGCGGTCACGTATTGCCATATCACCGGTCTTGAGCCAGCCGTCACTTGTAAATGCTGCAGCAGTAGCCTCGGGATTGTTATAGTACCCCTCGGTAACAACCTCGCCACGCACCTGAATCTCGCCCGGGATTCGTGCAGGATGCGGAGAATCGATTCGCGCCTCGATTGTAGGAGATGCAACATCACCGCTATTGCCAATCATGGGGTGCGACCAGCCCTTGTAGCTGATGAGCGGACCACACTCGGTCATACCATAGCCGACGACATAAGGAATCTTGAGCAGCTGCATCACATCATCGACATCCTTGCCGATGGCTGCACCACCCACAAAGAGACCTGCATACTCGATGTTCTCACCAAAGACTGAGAGCACCTTTGAACGTATCTTCTTGATTACGAGTGCACGCAAGCCTGGAATTGCAAGTATGAAACGCATTGCAGGCTTCTTGAGCACAGGAATGACCTTTGAACGGAAAATCTTCTCAATGAGCAACGGCACTGTGATGAACATAAAAGGCTTAACATCGGCCAATGCCGCAAGCAGACGCGCAGGCGTGGGCTTTGCAGTGAGGATATTCAAGTGACAACCACCCGCAAGTGTAAAGATAAAGTCAAAAGAGAGACCCATGATATGCGCCAAAGGAAGCATTGAAAGCACCTTGCCATCCTCTTTCTGACAGATGAGACGGCGTGCCACCTCAATGTTGCCGGAGATTGACTTCGCACGCAACATAACACCCTTTGGAGCACTGCTTGTACCCGAAGTATAGCTGATGAGTGCAAGGCTCTCAACATCATTCTTGCAGTAGTTCACGTCCTTTGCAGCCACACCGCCAGGGAATCTCTTTGCGAATGCGCTCTTTGCATCGGCGCACATCTTGGAAAGTTCCTTCGATGAGCCTGCCACAGCATCCAAAGACACAACATCCACAAGACCATGGAAATCCTTGAACGACTCGAACTGTGACAGCACACCGTCACGTGAAAGCGCATCATATATATTATTGTCGAGCATCAACATTCTGCTGCCCGACAGACGTGTAAGGTCGGCAACATTGCTTGGGAGGAAATCGGGCAAAAGGGGAACTGCAACAGCGTCGTATGATACAATCGCAAGAAACGAGATACACCACTCCGCCGAGTTCTTCGCACAAAGCGCAACCTTGTCGCCTTTCTTTATGCCACACTCCTTGAACAACAGGTGCATTCTCTCAATGGATGCAGCCATTTCGCCATAAGTGTAGGTGTTTGCACCATAATTTGATACCGCGGGTTTGTCCCAATTTTTCTTGATTGCGTCGTCAACGTAATTTAAAAAGTGAACCATATATAAGTATTTAAAATCTTCTTCTCTTTATAACCGCTGCAAAATTATTACAAAAAGAGAACGCACCTTTAAAAATTGCACATTTTAACCCTATTTGTGCAATTATTGAGAAAAAGAGCGCTATTTAGAACAGAAAATTTAACACATTTTCACACTTTTAACCTACATAACGTTAAATAAAAGGGATAACCGAAATAAAAAAACAAACTGACAAGCAAAACACAAAAAGCGCCACCCTTTGCTTGCAAGGGGGAGTGGCTGAAAGCCGAGGGGGGATAAAAAGTCGTGTGAGTTATGAGTTATACAAAACAACAAAACAACAAAACAACAAAGCTGGAGTAAGCGAATTTCTTGATTAAGCGAGCTTAACACAAACTTGTTTGATGTTATACTGCGAGTGATAAAGAAATCAACAATGTTAATGCGTAGAAGTTTATTTACACACAAAGCGAGCGAAAGCAATTTCGCCAAAGGCAAGTACCAGCGGGGTAGGAGTTCGGAATTATAGCATGTTGTTGAACTCCCTCCGCGACGTTGTCGCTCGTCCCTCTTTGAAAAGAGGGACAGTTTAATTTTTCGCGCTCACCGGCAAACTATATAGGGGTATAAAAAAAGCGGCCCACATATGTGAGCCGCCTTGTAACATTATGTTAGGGAATGAATAAAAAGATGAATTTCAAGGCTTGCGAAGACTTTAAAACCGCAGTTTACTAAGCGTAAATGAGGATTTTAAAGGCAAGCGTAACGCAGAAATTTCACTTTTTAGTCATTCTCTGATTAAAGTTCCAAATCCTTGTCGAACTCCTCGTGCCAAGGCAAGCCATGGATATTCAGCTGCTCCATGAATGGATCGGGATCGAACTGCTCAACATTCCATACACCCGGTTTGCTCCAGATACCCTTCAAGAACATCATTGCACCAATCATCGCAGGTACACCTGTTGTATAGCTTACTCCCTGCATACCGGTCTCCTTGTACGCCTCCTCGTGGCTACAGTTATTGTATACATAGTATGTATGCTCCTCGCCATCCTTGAT
>JAZRMQ010000056.1:0-5221 GCA_045647745.1 Bacteroidaceae bacterium
GGCTACGTGCTTGTGAAGGACGTTGATGAGAAATATGGCAAAAACCGTGCGGTGGCTTTTTATAACCCGACCGATGCGGCGATAAATATGAGTATCGACTTTTCACAGGTTGACCTTGCCGGCGAGGTGGCTGTGCGCGACCTCTTTGAAAAGAGAAATTTGGGCATTTATGAGGGCTCGTATACAGTAACAATTCCTGCGCACGGAACAAGAATATATAAACTGACTGCTCAGCAGCGCCTTGAACGTTCGCTTTATGAGGCCGAGACTGCTTGGCTCACAGAGTATCAGGAGTTGAAAAACAATGAGGTTTATGGCACTGCTGTCTACTCCGAGAAGAGTTTTTGTTCGGGCGGTGTGGCTGCTTGTTGGTTAGGTAACAGAGATAGCAATGATTTGCAGTGGCGCAACGTTTATAGCAAAGAGGGTGGCAATTATACTCTGCGTATATATTTTGTAACCGGAGAGACTCGAACAATGAAATTGAGTGTTAATGGTGGCGAGCCTGTGGCTAATATCGGCAGCTCAGGTGGTTGGGGCACGGTAGGTTACACCGAGTTTGATGCGACTCTCAACAAGGGCGAGAATGTCGTTCGTCTTTTTAACGAGAGTGGCAATATGCCCGATATTGACAAGATGGAGCTTATAAGCAAGAACGTTGCTGTGGACAACAATTATCCGATAGTGGTTGATAAAAATCAAAATTATACTCACGGCAGCCGTCGCTTGAATACAATCTCTCTTGGCGCGCAGACACTGCAACTGCCTACTCCTTTGAAGGTATACAGCAAAATTAATGATGCCTGTTTCAGCGCGAAGGCCGGCGAGGTTCTTACTCCAACTTTTGGCTTTACCGGTGAATGGATGCACGGTTTTGTATATATTGACTATGGCAGGGATGGCGCTTTTGATGCGGCGCTGAATGCTGATGGTTCACTCCCTGCCGGCAGTGATGCTGTTGCATTCTCTTATGCCGAGCCGACTCCGGGTTCGGGTAATGGTTACAACAGTAAGGGAACTGTTGTGTCAAATGCTAATGTTCTTAACCCACCGGCATTTACATTGCCTGCCGACCTTGCCCCCGGCTTTTATCTTATGCGCTATAAAGTCGATTGGGCCTCTATCGACCCTGCCGGTCGTGCCGAGGATGGCAATGGAATTATAAAGAATGGCGGTGCTATCTGCGATGTGCGATTGAATGTGCATAAAGATAACGGCACGCTTGAGGTTGTTGCCCAGAATGGAGCATTGCTTGCCGTTGATGGCTCGCCGTTGCCTTCGGTAGTGCCTTATGGCAAATCTTTATCGGTAAAGGTCGCTCCTGCTAATGGCTATTGCCTTGATTATATTACTGTGTTGCACGGCCATAATCTTACAGGCGAAAGGGCAATCTGTGGCGTTGAACAATATGGCGAATTGTCACTGCCTGCATATATGTTAGAGGGCGATATTCTTACAATTCCGGCAGAATATGTCGATGGTGATGTAAAAATAACTGCAAACTTTGTGCAGTCGCAGGGTGGTGACAGCGGTGACGGGTACGCTCTCTCTTTCGATAAGAGCGAGAAGGTGGCGGTTGCTCATAATATTACTCTTGGCGTTAATAGCGCCCTGTTCGAGATAACCGGCGACGCTGCTTATTATGATTTTACTTCGTCTCCAGTGCTTCTCGCGGGTACAAGAAACCTTTTGCTGGATATTGCCGGTGCGGCAGGCAAGGATGCCTATCTTTATATTGACCTTAGCAACGATGGACGCTTTGCTGTAATGCTTGACGCTGATGGGCTCCCGGCACTCTCCAGCGAGTTGGTGGCGTTCTCTTGCCACGATGGAAAAGATAGTGACGGCAATGCTGCCAATAGCGGGGAGGCATTGCTTCCTATACTCCGATTGAATAAGGTGTTGCCCGATGGCGTTTATCGTGCTCGTCTGAAATTGGATAATGCCAACCTTGCCCCCGGTGGCTCAGAGGCTCTTGTTGCTGAGAATGGTGTGGTAGTAGATTTCTTGCTTAATCTTGTCAGTGGTAATAAATCATTGACTATTAATACAATCAATGGTAGTGTTGATGGCGAAAATTACACAGCGTTGCCAATGGTGGTAACTCCCGGCAATGGCTTTACTGCGGTGCTCCGTGGTGCTCCCGGTTATCTCTGTAATGAGCTTGTTGTTCGTCACGGTCATAACATTGGTGGCGAGCAGATGATTAATGGCAATGTTCAGTGGTGTGAGACTATTCTTCCTGTTGTTGATGGCAAGGCTGTGCTTGGTAATGAGCTTGTTGATGGCGATGTTATGCTGTTTGCGGAGTTTGTGCCCGGTGACAGCTGCGAGTGGGAACTTGTCTTTAGTGATGAGTTCAACGCTGCCGATTTCTCACAACCCGTTGATGAAAAGTGGATGCGTTGCCAGCGTTATGGTGCCACTTGGAACCGTTGGCTGAGCGATAGTAAGGAGGTTATCTATCTTCAGGGTGGCGATCTTGTAGCTCGTGCTATTCCTAATCCCGATACAACAAGCGACCCTGTGCCGATGATTACCGGTGGAATAAAGAGCAACAAACGTTTTGGCTTTACATACGGCTACGTTGAGGCACGTATAAAGTCTAATCCGTGGAAAGGTAACTTCCCGGCCTTTTGGATGATGCCCGAGGACCAGAGTGCCGGTTGGCCCGACTGTGGCGAGATTGACATTTGGGAGACAATCGACTCTCAGGAGCGCTCTTGGCACACAGTTCACAGTAACTGGACTTACGACCTTCATAACACTAGTAACCCTCAATCGAGCTTTAATGTCGCAACTTCTCACGACCGTTACCACACCTACGGCTTAAAGTGGGATGCAACCTCTTTGGTTTGGTACGTTGATGGAAAAGAGGTTTTCCGCTACACAAAGTCGGCAAACGAGTCGCATCTTTCTCAGGGACAGTGGCCATTTGATAAGCACTTCCATCTTATTCTCAATCAAAGTGTTGGTAACAATGCTTGGGCTGCCGATGCCGACGTTACTCACACCTATGAGACTCGTTTCGATTGGGTGCGTGTCTATCAGACTGCCGGAATGGAGAATACAAACGGGACCGTGGGTGTCGTGTCGGTTGTTGACGATGTTTGCGCCAATGTTCAGCCCATTGCCGGTGGAGTGATGGTGGTTGTTGATTCTCCCCGTTACGTTGCTGTGTATGATGTTGCAGGGCGCAAAATTGCCGAGGCTTTTGTGAATGATGCTTATAGCTTTGCGCTGCCTTGCGGTGTATATTTGGTCGAAAATGTAAAGGTTGTTGTTAAGTAATAGCCCCCTTGTGTCGCCGACTTTTTTGATATTTTAAATTTTAGTAACGAATAATGAGCTTTTTATGGTTGTATTTTCTACCAAAAAGCACTATCTTTGCAAAAATTTTTAATAATGGCGTTCAGTAGGCGCTGATTTGTCGGTTCGGGAAATAACCACAAGAATGAGAAGACTATTATACATACTTCTATTGGCTGTTGTCGCCTTGACATCTTGTAGCACATACAACAAGGTGTACAAGACCAACGACTACGATTATAGATACGAGACAGCAAAGGCATATTATCTTGAGGGTAAGTATGTCAATGCTGCTGAGTTGCTTGAGTCGATGGTGACAATGCTAAAGGGTGGTGACAAAGCCGAGGAGTCGCTTGTGTTGCTTGCAAGGTGCTACTACGAGTCGAAGGACTACGAGACTGCATCGCAATATTTCAAAGTGCACTATTCAAACTACCCTCGCGGAGAGTATGCCGAGTACACTCGTTTCTACTCGGGTAAATCTCTGTTTATGGACACTCCCGAGCCCGAGCTTGACCAAACAAACACATACACAGCCATTAATGAGTTGCAGCTGTTTATGGAGTATTATCCACACAGCGCATACAACAGCGAGGCGCAGGAGATGATAATGAAGATGCACGATGTTCTTGCAAAAAAGATATATCTCTCGGCAAAGCTATACTACGACCTTGGTGATTTGGCCTACATTGGCAACAACTATCAGGCAAGCATTGTCACTGCGCAAAATGCATTGAAGGATTATCCCTATACAAATCTTCGCGAGGAGTTGTCAATTTTGATACTCAGAGCAAAATACCAGATGGCTCACAAAAGTATCGAGGCTAAAAAGTTGGAACGCTATCGTAATACCATCGACGAGTATTATGCGTTCAAGACCGAATTTCCCGATAGCAAGTATATGAAAGAGGCCGATAAATTTTATAAAGAGGCGATACAATTTGTCAAAATAAAAGAATAACAATATAATAATTGAAATAAAATGGATTACAAGAAAACAAATGCTCCAACAAACACTGTCACACGTGATATGGCAGATTTTGTAAATGAAACAGGTAATGTTTATGAGTCAGTTGCAATCATTGGCAAACGTTCAAACCAGATTGCAGCCGAGATGAAAGAGGAGTTGCTCAAGAAACTTAATGAGTTCTCATCGTCAACAGATAATCTTGAGGAGCAGTTCGAGAACCACGAGCAGATAGAGATTTCTCGCTATTTTGAGAGATTGCCAAAGCCTACACTTATTGCAGCGCAGGAATTTCTTGAGGATAAAATTTACTTCCGCGATCCTTCAAAAGAGGTAGACAGCGAGGAGGCTTAATATAAACACCTTTTTTGATATGAAATTCCGTTTCTATCAATTGATGTATGTGGCATCGCTTGTGCTAACAGTGCTTGCTCTTCTTGCTCCGGTAGTGAGTTTCAGCGAGCCTGATGGTGCGGTGGCGCAGATGTCAAATTTTAAATACACCGCATCAGATGGCGAGGTATCAAGGTCGGTCATCGCGCTCGGAATAGTGCTTATATTTACTGCAGTTGTTAATCTCTTTGGCTTAATTGTTTCGTTGTATAATAACTTTGAACTGCAAAAGAGAACAACTATATTGACAATGTTGCTGTTTGCCGGTTATTACATTCTTTTCTTTGTGTATACCTTAGTGCTTTCCGGTGGCACATCTATTGCAGTGGAAGTTCCAATGCTCTATCCGTTCATTGCTTTGACTTTGAATTTGATAGCCTTTCTTCTGCTACGTCGTTGCGAGGCTAAGATAATTTCTAAAGCACTCGGCTTCCGTCTGAGAGACTAAAAAGTTATATTCAAATAAAAAACTTCGCAACCAAAAGGTTGCGGGGTTTTTTTTTTTTCTGTTTGGTTCTCAATAAAACCCGGGGTCCTCAACGAAAAAAAAAA
>JAZRMQ010000057.1:0-12080 GCA_045647745.1 Bacteroidaceae bacterium
TGCGAAAATTCGCAGCCTTTAAAATTTATAAAAACATTCAAAGTATTATACAAACAAAAAAAGACAGCTAACTGCTGTCCTCTAGAGCGGAAAACGAGGATCGAACTCGCGACCCCAACCTTGGCAAGGTTGTGCTCTACCAACTGAGCTATTTCCGCATTTTTAACGCATTGCTCTTTTAGTTTCGCTCCTCGCCAAGGTTGAACCCTTTTTCTTTTGTGGCAAGGTTGTGCTCTACCAACTGAGCTATTTCCGCATTTTTAACGCTGTTTCTGCGTTGTGTTTCGCTTAACGGGTGCAAAGGTAGTTTAATTTTTTAAACCTGCAAAAAAAATAAGATATTTTTTACTACAATTTCACACATTATTTTACCAAAAAGCAAAAACTCCGAAAAACAAAGCACAACCCCGACAAAAAAAATCACAGCCAAGCTGTGATTTTTTTGTCGGTTAACACATTCTATCTCTGTAATCTTCGTATTTAAAGACCTTATACATCTCGAGCTCGCCATCTTTACGCAACAAGGCTATGCTCGGGTGCGATATACCATTAAACATATTTGTTTTCACAGTAGTATAGTGTATCATATCCTCAAACACCACTCTATCGCCCACTTTCAACGGCCGAGGAAATTTCCAGCTACCCATATAATCGCCACTCAAGCAGCTATTACCACCTAGACGATATATATTCTCGTCAAACGGAGCACCTTTTACCGCATCGGCATCAAGCGACTCTGCGCCCGCAACTTTAGGCTGATAGGGCATCTCTAAACAATCGGGCATATGACAGGTGAAGCTCACATTCAATATAGCAGTGCGAATTCCACGGCTCTCAACAATATCCACCACCTCGGACACAAGCGAACCCGTTTGCCAAGCAAAGGCCGAGCCGGGTTCAAGAATCACCTGCAGATTGGGATAACGGCTACGCAACCCTTTAAGCAGAGCTATAAGATGTTCAACGTCATAATCCTTGCGAGTCATCAAGTGTCCGCCACCCAAATTAAGCCATTTAATCTTTGGCAACCACTTGCCAAATTTCTCCTCAATATGCACAAGAGTATTCTCTAATGCATAAGAGCTGGATTCACAATGGCAGTGACAATGAAAGCCCTCAATTCCCACAGGCAGTTCATCGGGCAAAAGGTCGGCCGTAACACCAAAGCGGCTACCGGGAGCACAGGGATTATAAAGTTCAGTCTCAATCTCGGAATATTCGGGATTTATGCGAATTCCGCACGAGATATTATGTCCGGCAGTTTTTGTCAACGGATAAAAACGCTCATACTGAGTAAGTGAATTAAAAGAGATGTGACTGCTGCAACGCATCATCTCATCAAACTCCTCGGCCGTGTAAGCCGGCGAAAAGGCGTGTGCACGGCCGCCAAACTCCTCAAAAGCAAGGCGAGCCTCGTGTATTGAACTTGCCGTAACCGAATTTATATACTCACGAAAGATTGGAAAGCTCTTCCACAGAGCAAAGGCCTTGAATGCCAAGATAATCTCCACTCCGGCCTCGCGCGCCACACGGCTGATAAGCTCCAAATTACGGCGCAACAACGTCTCTTCCATCACATAACAGGGCGATGGTATTTTGTTTATCATATTCTCATCCATTATCCTATAATTTTTAGTTTAGCAAATTTAAGCAACAGAGTTTTTACTCCGGCATTCTGGAATTTTATTGTAGCCTTTGCATTCTCTCCTACCCCTTCGGTCGACTGCACCTCGCCAACGCCGAAACGGTCGTGCTGCACTATTGAACCCACCGAAAGACCGGTACGAAGAGTGTTTGCAGAACTTTGACCGTAGCGTTGAATATCGGACACCCGATAAAGATTTGCCGGACGCGAGGTATAAGACGAGGGAGTTGCTACGCGCGAGCTCTGCTCGCTGCTCTTTTGTTGTTCAAAGGCACGGCCCACCGCGGTTGAGCCCGTACGGCTAAATTGAGGACGACTATTCTCCTCTTGTCCATAGACCGAACGGCGCCCGAAATTATTTGTAGCACCAAACATTCCTCCCGAGCGGAACGACTGCTGTTGCGGCTGACGCTGTTGTACAGCGCCACCATTAGGCATTACAATATATGCTGGATTAATCTCTTTTATAAAACAGCTTGGCTCACAAAAGCCGAACTGACCATATTTGTAACGGCTCTTGGCAAAGGAAAGAATACAATGATCCTTAGCGCGGGTTATTGCAACATAAAGCAGACGCCTCTCCTCCTCCATCTCTCGCAACGACTCGCGCGCGCTCTGATTAGGGAATAAATCCTCCTCGAGGCCAACGATAAATACCGTGCGGAATTCAAGCCCCTTAGCCGAGTGAACCGTCATCAGTGTAATACGTTCATCGTCAGCCGTATCATTCTCCTCAATATCCGACATCAGCGACACCTCGGAAAGAAAATCGGCAAGACCGTTCTGCTCATTGCCCTCCTCGAGATGCATCTCAACAAAATCCTCTATCGCAGCCATCAAAGCCTCAAGATTCTCTTGACGCGCCTTTCCCTCAACGCTCATATCACGATAAAGTTCCTCGCGCACACCACTCTCTTTGATAACCGCCCTTGCAACCTCCAAAGCATCTTTCTCCTCGGCAAGAGCAGAGAATTTCTCTATCATATTGGCAAACGCCCCCAATTTTGTGAGCGCACCCTTGTTTATATCAACGCCATAAGCAATTGGGTCGGCAAGCACCTGCCACAGACTCAACGAACGCTCCACCGCCACATCTTTCACCTTCTGCACCGTCTTGTCGCCAATGCCACGCGCCGGATAGTTGATTATTCGTTTAAAAGCCTCCTCGTCGTCCTTGTTGCATATAAGACGAAAATAGGCAATCACATCCTTCACCTCCTTGCGCTGATAGAAAGAGAGGCCGCCGAATATGCGATAAGGGAACGAGCGGCGCCTAAAAGCCTCCTCGAACACACGCGACTGAGCATTAGTGCGGTAAAGAATGGCAAAATCGCTAAATTGCAACCCTTCACGACGGCGCAGCTCTGCAATTTTATTGGCAACAATCTCCACCTCCTCTAAATCGGAGTATGCAGGATAAAGCTCCAGCGGCGAACCTTCGCCACGCTCGGAATACACATTTTTCTTTATCTGCTGACTATTCTTTGCAATGAGACTGTTGGCTGCATTCACAATCATTCTTGTAGAGCGATAGTTCTGCTCGAGCTTAAAAATCTGCGCACCGCCGTAACGCTCGGTAAAACCAAGAATATTACCGATATTAGCACCGCGAAACGAATAGATACTCTGCGCATCGTCACCCACCACACAAACAGCCTTACGTTCCTGCGTCAACTGCCACACAATGCACGCCTGAACATAGTTAGTATCCTGAAACTCATCAACGAGAACGTAGCGAAAGCGCTCGACATACTGGCGGCGAATATCGGGAAAATCATTAAAAAGACGATAGGTATTCACCAGCAGGTCGTCAAAATCCATTGCATTTGCAAGGCGACAACGCTCGGCATACCTTTTATATATATCGTACACCGCCGGAATACGCGCTTTTTTATCATCATTGCGCAACCCTTGGTCGTTTTCATAATCCGACGGCGAGATAAGGTTACTTTTTGCCGAAGATATACGCTCGGCCACAGCATTAGGCTTATAGAGCTTATCATCGAGCTGCATATCTTTTATTATACTCTTCACGAGGCTGCGCGAGTCACTTTGGTCATAAATGGTAAATTGCGGACCATAGCCAATGTGATGTGCCTCTCGGCGCAAAATCTTGGAAAAAACCGAGTGGAACGTTCCCATCCACAGCATCGAAGCAGCCCTCTCACCCACACGCGCCGCAATACGCTCTTTCATCTCATTGGCAGCCTTGTTGGTAAATGTTAGCGCAAGAATTGACCACGGCTCGAAACCATTTTCGAGCAGATAGGCAATTTTATATGTCAGCACACGTGTCTTTCCCGACCCCGCACCGGCAATAACCAACGAAGGCCCATCAAGATAACGCACAGCATCGAGCTGAGCCCCATTCAATTCTTCCTCGTAATTTATCATTGTAAATAATCTCTTTTAGGCAAAAGCGCCAGCAAAGCAAGGCACCAATAATTTGCGAAGATATGCAAAAAATGGCACATAAGCGAACATCACACCCAAAACCTTGTTTACATTTTACATCTAAACAATAAAATTTATGAGTACATACACAGGAACAACCCGCACCGGCTTTGAGATGCCGGCGCTCACCTACCCCACAGGAGCCTTAGCGCCCATCATCAGCCAAGCCACCATCGAGTGCCACTATGGCAAGCATCTGCAAACCTACGTCGACAACCTGAACAAATTGGTAGACGGCACCGAATACGAGGATTACACCCTGCGCGAAATTGTTGAGTCAGCACCCCCCGGCCCGCTTTTCAACAATGCAGGACAGGTACTCAACCACTCACTCTATTTTGAGCAGTTCACGCCAACAGCCCCGGGCAACAACCGCCCAAGCGGCAACCTCAAAGAGTTCATTCACTTTGATTTTGGCAATTTCGAAAATTTAAAGAAAAAGATGGAAGAAGCCGCCGCATCGCTTTTTGGCAGCGGTTGGGTGTGGTTAACACAGGAGGATAACGGCAAGCTATCAATCATCAGTTGCCACAACGGCGACACCCCAATGCATCGACGAATGACACCACTCTACGGCATCGACGTTTGGGAGCACGCCTATTATCTCGATTATCAGAACCGCCGTGCCGAGCACGTCAAGAAATTGTGGGAGATTGTCGACTGGGAGGTCATTGAGAGCCGATTAGATATATAATATAACAAGGAGCGCCACTTAGCGGCGCTCCTTATTATATTAGTATTGTATTTATTTTGCCTCTTTTACCAAATAAACAATTACCGGGAGGTGGTCGCTATAACCATTCAACCAAACACCGCCAGCGTGAGTGCGCTTAGTATTACCTTTGTAACGTCCCTCCTGCTGGAACATATAGCTGCGGGAAAAAATCTCAGTCTTATAAAGTTTCAACGTAGAGCGGTCGGCACCAAGCAAATTGCCACTGAGCACAATTTGGTCAAACAAATTCCACTTACCCTTATATTTCAAAGTGCCCATACCTTTTTTGCGAAGAATATTCCACCAAGGATTATATAGATCGCCAGACTCCTTCACATCCTCCTTGTCGCGCATAGCACCAAGGCAAGTCTTCATACTCTTGTTATCAGGGTCATCGTTCATATCACCCATAATAAGCACCTTAGAATCTGGCATCTCAGCCATAATAGAATCCTTTAGCTGGCGAACGAGCACACCCGCACGCTCACGAGCAGGAGACTTTGCATAGCGCGAAGGCCAGTGGTTGACTATAATATGCACAACCTCGCCACCCATATCACCACTCACGATAAGGAAACCACGAGTTTTATAGGTAGTGTCATTATCCTCTGTTGTATAAGGTGCAAGCTTTGTGCTTATAGGCTTGAAGAGTTTGGGATTATAGAGCAATCCACAATCGACGCCACGCCTGTCGGGACCCTCGATGTGAATAAAATCCCAACCGCGCGGAGCAAGAACCTCGTGCTTCACCAAATCCTCGAGCACGCGAGAATTCTCAATCTCGGACACTCCCACAGCAGCCATACCAACAGGCAAAACATCTGTACCCATCTCATTGAGCACAGTTGCCATATTCTTCAGTTTGTTAGTATACTTTAGAGTACCCCATTTGTTCGTTCCGGCAGGCAGGAATTCATAATCATTCTTTCCCTCGTCGTGAATAGTGTCAAAAAGGTTCTCAAGGTTGTAGAAACCCACGCTGTAAACCTCATACTTTTTCTGGTTCTGCGCCTGCGCTGTGAACAGCACTGCAAATAGCATCAAAGCTATCAACAGATAATTATTCTTTCTCATTATGGTTACTTTTTGTTCAAAAAATCTTACTGCGGGTAAAATTAATAAAATTTATTGGAAAAAATACTTTGTTTTTATCATTTTTACAACTACTTTCGCAAACCAGACAAAAGGAGTACCACCTTTCTCGTTGTGAGAGAGGTTTTTTTGATTATCAACCACAGCACTTTTTGATACAAAAGCACTCCTTAAAATTTTAAAAATCAAACTAAAAACAATATAAAATTATGGCACAAATGAATTTTGGCGGCGTTGTAGAGAACGTCGTAACACGCGAAGAATATCCTTTGGCAAAAGCCTTGGAGACATTGAAAGACGAGACAATTGCAGTAATCGGCTACGGTGTTCAGGGCCCCGGCCAGTCGCTCAACCTGCGCGACAACGGCTTTAACGTAATCGTTGGCCAGCGCAAGAACTCAAAGAGCTGGGACAAGGCTGTTGCCGATGGTTGGGTCCCCGGCGAAAACCTTTTCGATATTGAAGAGGCTTGCGAAAAGGCAACAATCATCGAGTACCTTCTCTCTGATGCCGGACAGATTTCTGTTTGGCCAACAGTAAAGAAGCACCTCACTCCCGGCAAAGCACTCTACTTCTCACACGGCTTTGGCATTACCTACAAAGAACGTACAGGCATTGTTCCACCCGCTGATGTAGACGTAATCCTTGTTGCACCAAAAGGTTCAGGCACATCATTGCGCCGTATGTTCCTTCAGGGACGTGGTTTGAACTCAAGCTACGCAATTTTTCAGGACGCAACAGGCCGCGCTTGGGACAGAGTAATTGCACTCGGTATCGGCGTTGGTTCGGGTTACCTCTTTGAGACGACCTTCAAACGCGAGGTATATTCTGACCTCACCGGCGAGCGCGGAACATTGATGGGAGCAATCCAAGGAATCTTTGCGGCGCAGTACGAGGTTCTTCGTCAGAACGGCCACACCCCATCAGAGGCGTTTAACGAGACCGTTGAGGAGCTTTCACAGAGTCTTATGCCACTAATCTCAGAGAATGGTATGGACTGGATGTATGCCAACTGTTCAACAACAGCCCAGCGCGGCGCTCTCGACTGGTGGAAGAAATTCCGCGATGCAACAATGCCTGTGTTCAAGGAGCTCTATGATGAGGTTGCTTGTGGCAACGAGGCACAGCGCAGCATCGACACCAACTCACAGCCCGATTATCGCCAGAAACTCGAAGAGGAGTTGCGCGAGATGCGCGAGACCGAGATGTGGCAGGCAGGTGCGGTAGTGCGCAAACTTCGCCCCGAGAACAACTGATTACCACTCGCATAAAATAACAAAAAACCGCAGTGACCGGCAGCGTCGGTCACTGCGGTTTTTTATATCATCAATCATAAAAAAATTAAAAATATTTCACATATATCCACTTTTTTTATCATCTTTGTATGATTTTAGGGTTGTTGTGTGACACCATTTTCACACAAGCAAAAGCCCACACAAATAAGTAATTATAAATCAACTTATTATATTACTATGACAAAATTAACTAAAATTGCTGCGCTTCTGCTGCTATGCTTTGTTTCAACAGCAAACGCACAGGAGGTACCATCTCTTGGACAAGAGAGCAATGGTCGCATCAAGGAGCAACCCGCAAGAATGCTCCACGCCGACACCCTGCTAAACAAGTCCAACACAGTAGACAACATCATTGTCATTAATGACGACAACGAGTCTTATACCTTTTCCGAGGGGCAGTTGGGTGAGGATGAAGATTTTTCGGGCACAACCGCAATGATTTCATCAAATGACGACTATTTTCTTTCCGAAGTGGGCTATCGTTTCAGTGCAATGCGTTTCCGCATACGCGGCTATGAGTCGCAATACAATAACGTGTATGCCAACGGCGTAATGCTCAACGACGCCGAGAGAGGACAGTTTAGCTATGGTATGATTGGCGGTCTCAACGATGCCACACGCAACAAAGAGAGCGCAACCTACACCGAGCACAACAACTTTGGTATCGGTTCAATTGGTGGCGCAAGCAACATCAATATGCGCGCGAGCCAATATGCAGCCGGACACAAAGCATCGCTTGTGGGCTGTAACCGCAACTATCTTGCCCGCGTAATGTACACCGGTTCAACAGGCCTTATGCAGAACGGCTGGGCATTCACCGGTTCTGCATCATACCGTTGGGCAAACGAGGGTGTTATCGAGGGTACATTCTACAACTCAGCAGCCTACTTCTTTGCCGCCGAGAAAAAATTTAACGACAGCCACAGCCTCTCTATCGCCACTTGGGGTTCACCCACCGAGCGCGCACAGCAGGGCGCGGCAACCGAAGAGGCCTACTGGCTTGCCGGCAGCCACTACTACAACCCCAACTGGGGATACCAACAGGGCAAAAAACGTAACGCACGCGTTGTGAACTCATACGAGCCCGCAATGGTCATCACTTGGGACTACAATATCAACGACAAGATGAAACTTACAACATCTGCGTTCGGTAAATATTCAATGTACAGCACATCGGCACTCGGTTGGAACGGCAACGCAGCCGACCCACGCCCCAACTACTATCAGAACCTGCCGAGTGCAGCGTATGACGTGTGGGCATTAACCCCGCCAACAGAAGATGAACTTGCCGACTATAACAAGCGCAAGGACTATTGGACATCAAGCAAGGCCAACCGCCAGCTAAATTGGGACTATATGTACTACACCAACCAACAGGCAAATGCTGTTGGCGGCGAGTGTCTTTACTATGTAGAGCGTCGTCACAACGACCAGCTCACATTCAACCTTGGTTCAACCCTCAACATAGAATATGACCTCTACAACAAGGGAACAGCCGGCGTGCAGCTTGGAACAACCAAAGGTATGCACTACAAGACTATGGATGACCTTATGGGCGCCAACAAATACACCGATATTGACAAGTTCTCAGTGGGCGATTTTGGAATAAACAGCCCATACGTGCAGAACGACGTAGACAATCCTAACCGTCAAATTAAAGAGGGTGACGTTTTCGGCTACAACTACGACCTTTATGTTAACAAAGTCAACCTTTTCTATCAGCACCAGTACAACAAAGGCATCTTCCACCTCTTTGGCGGTGCACACGTTGAGGGAACAACAATGGAGCGCTATGGTCATATGCGTAACGGACGTGCACAGCTGTTCTCAAAGGGAAGCAGTGGCACAGCCACATTCCTTGGCGGCGGAGCAAAATTGGGTGCTATATTCACATTCAATGCCTACAACACATTAGAGATTGGCGCAGGTTACGAGAACCGCGCACCACTCGCCTACAACTCATTCATCGCACCACGTATGCGTAACGACTTTGTTGCAGGCCTCACCAACGAGAACATCTTCAATGCCGAAATCTCTTACAAGCTAAATGCAGGCCCTGTAGTAGCAAAAATCAGCGGCTACGGAACAATGATAAACAACGGCGTTGAGCAGAGCGCATTCTACAACGACCAGCAGTCACAGTTTACCTATCTAACAGTAACAGGCGTGAACAAACTACACTATGGTCTTGAGGCTGCAGTTGTCTACAACATCACATCGGCACTCTCTGTGAATGCTCTTGCGTCAGTGGGTGACGCCGAGTATACAAAAAATGCTAACGCGTTCCTCATCAGCGAGAACGAAGAGGTTGTTATCAACGACGACATTTATATGAAGGGCGTCAAGCTCGACGGCACACCACTCACAGCACTGAGCCTTGGTGTCGACTACAACATCAGCGGCTGGTACTTGAGCGCAAATGTAAACTACTACGACAGAATTTATGTTGATGCCTCAAAATATGCACGCCTTGCCGACGTTGTTGGCGACCCCGTTATCGACACAACAACAGGCGAGGAACGTTTGGATATTCCCGAGCAGTACAAAGGCAAGGGCGGTTTCATTGTAGACGCATCAATTGGCAAGAGCATCAATCTTCGTGGCGGCAAGAAGCTGAACCTCAATCTTCAGCTCAGTAACCTGCTCAACAACACCAATATGATTACCGGTGGTTACGAGCAGAACCGTGACGACAACTACTCCGATGGTAGCGAGCGCACCTACAAGTTCTCAAAGAACCCTTATCTCTACTATGCCAACGCATTCAATTTCTATTTGAATATAGGTTTCCGTTTCTAATAAACCATTTATAAAGAAAAGAATTATGAAAACAATAAAATATCTATCAATCCTCGTTCTGTCGCTCATTGCAACATCTTGTATGAACGATTTTGATACACCGCTATTCAGCGAGCCACCATTTGGCAACAACGAGATTGGAGAGGCAAACACAACCATCGCCCAACTAAAAGAGAGATTTGCAGCCACCATCGAATCGGGTGTCGAGGAGATTACCGACGATATCATCATCGAGGGTGTTGTAGTTGCAAACGATGAGAGCGGAAACATCTATAAGCAGTTCATCATCAACGACGAGACTGGCGCAATCGTCATCGGCGTAAACGACGTAGGTCTTTACGCTATGGTGCCAAAAGGACAGCGCGTGCGCATCGACTGCAAAGGCTTGCACATTGGCGGATACGGTAAATCGGCACAGATTGGCGCTCTCTACAACGGCAAAGTTGGCCGTATGAGCAAACACGTCTACCCACAACACGTGCGCCTCATTGGCATCCCCGACACAACACAACCCGAGATACAGCCAACTGTCATTGATGATAGTTTCTTCACAGACGCAAACTTGAAGACACTTCCCAAATATGTAAAATTAGAGAAAGCCACAATCAGCGATGCCAACGGCTCAGAAATTTGGGCAGCAGAGGCCAAGGTTTCGTTCAGCAACACAGTGAAGCACAATTTGGCAGTAGGCAGCAAAAAGGTTATTCTGCTTGCCAGCACATACGCCGACTTTGCAAACGAGGTGATGCCACAAGGCGAGTTGAACCTCACTGGAGTGCTCACACGTTACAACGATGATTACCAGTTCCTCATCAGCCACACAACCGATGTTGAAAAGATTAGCGAATAACAAAATTTATAACTAACAAAAAAAACACACATTATGAAACTTAGAAATTTATTCTTTGCAGCGCTTAGCGTGTTCGCACTCGCTGCTTGTAATGACACTCCTGAGCCTCCTTACAACCCCGGTGGTGGCACAGGCAATGGTGGTGGTTCAACAGTTACAGGCGACAACCTGCTCACAAACTCAAGCTTTGAAACTTGGGTTGGCGGCGTTCCAACAGGTTGGGGACAGACTGTAACAAACGCAACCTACTCACAGTCTACCGAGGCAAACACAGGCGAGAGCGCAGTTCTCATTCAGGGTAACAGCGAACAGAACAAACGCCTTGCATCAAAGAGCTACACACTCTCAGCCGGCACATACACATTGGCTGCTCACCTGAAGCAGAGCGGTGACAGCTTTGGCCAGTTCCGTTTGGGATACGCCAAGCTAACAGATGGCGTTGTAGCCGACACACAGAACGACTACATCTACTTGACAAGCGCAGCTGCAGTTACAGCAAATTGGAAGCAGACAGCAGTAGAATTCACACTCGAGGCTGAGACAGAGCTCGCATTTATCGTAATGAACTCAAAATATGGTAGCGGCGCACCTATCCTTGTTGATGACGTTATACTTGTAACCGTTGACGGTGCCGTTGTTGGTGGTGCAGATGATGAGCCCGGCTCAACAGAACTCCCCGAGGGTACATACATTAAAGAGGCGTTTAAAGCAAACCTTGGTACATTCACCACACAGCAGACTGTTGGCAACTACCCTTGGGTTATCGACTACAGCACAGCAAAGGCAACATCCTATATTAACAACGAGAACAACGCAGCCACAAGCTGGCTTGTTTCACCCGCAGTTGATTTTACAGAGGAGACAGCAGCATACGTAGCATTTGAATATATCATTCGTTATGCCGAGAGCGGCAAGGTTGCCGACAACCACCAGTTGCTCATTTGCAGCGACTTTTCGGGTGATGTTGCAACAGCATCATGGACAAACATCCCTTACGGTGCCGTAGAGGGTGTTGATTGGGCTACATTCTACAAGGCTAACGTAGCTGTTCCTGCAGAATTCCTTGGCAAGAGCACCGTTACTTTCGCACTCCGCTACACAGCAACAACAAAAGCCGGAACTTGGGAGGTTAGAAACTTTGTTGTAGCTCACGGCACAGCAGAGGCTCCATCACAGCCCGAACAGCCTGAGACTCCCGACACCCCAAGCGAGTCTGGTGAGTACACAGTT
>JAZRMQ010000058.1:0-14074 GCA_045647745.1 Bacteroidaceae bacterium
GAGATCTAAAAAAAAACAAAAAGAGATTTCTCACATTCGTTCGAAATGACAAATACCGCAAAAATGTCATCTCGACAGAGCGAAGCGACGAGAGATCTAAAAAAAACAAAAAGAGATTTCTCACATTCGTTCGAAATGACAAACACCGCAAAAATGTCATCTCGACAGAGCGAAGCGACGAGAGATCTAAAAAAAAACAAAAAGAGATTTCTCACATTCGTTCGAAATGACAAATACCGCAAAAATGTCATCTCGACAGAGCGAAGCGACGAGAGATCTAAAAAAAAGGAACAAACAAGTAAATATCACTACTATGAAACGATATATTAAACCGACAATTGAATTTATCGAAGTCGAAACATCGCCAATACTTGATGGCTCACTTTGGGTTGATAGTGGTAATGGTGGTTATGCAGACCCCGACGGAAGCGACCAGCTCTCAAACGAGTACCGCAGCGACTGGCAGAATATTTGGGGAAATATGTAATATTCCACCCTACTCTAATATTGACGTTGCAAGCCTTATATAAGGCTTGCAACGTTGCTTTTATGCACTTTTGTACTTATGCCTGAATAATCTATACATTAAAAACAAAACTTTTCACTATCTTTACAGAAAATAGTTTATTTATGAAAAAACTTTTACACACTATTATTCTCGCAATCAGTGTTATTGCAACCGCACAGGCCACTGCCGATAACAAGCAAAATGCAACCGCCGCCGAGACGGGTGGCAACGTTGTGGTGCTGCTGGAAACTGCAAGCTGGGGGCAGAACTACCCTTTCAACGAACAATGCTGGACAAAATATAACGGCACAGAACACGCAAAAACAGGCTGCGTTGCCACCGCATACGCCATTGTGTTGCGCTACCACAAATACCCCAAAGAGGGAACAGAAAACAAGTTGTATAATTGTCAGGCACCAATATATGTAGAACTCACGGACAGAGTCTATAACTGGGACAATATGCCGCTTGTATATGACGGCAACTGGAGCGAGGAGCAGATATATGAGGTATCGAAATTGATGGCTCACCTTGCACACGCAAACTTCTCGTCGTTCGGCAGCGGTGCAACAACAGCCAACGAGGAGCGTGAGACAGCAAGGCTCAACCGCTACTTCAATTACCCCAAGATTGCAGCATCGTACCAACGCGAATATACACAGCAGGAGTGGGAGGCAAAGATTAGGGAGAGCCTCGACAATGGTTGCCCCGTGCCATACGCCGCAAACAACAGCGGCACAGGCGACTCGCGCCATATGTTTGTTATCGACGGCTACACCGACAACGGATATTTTCATTTCAATTTTGGATGGAACGGCAGCGGTAACGGCTGGTTCAAGCTCGATGCCATAAAGCCCTATCAAGGCGATGACTACTCTTGGGAAGAGGGCTCGGAGCACTATGCGAACTTTAACCTAAAGCCCGAGAACGCGAGCAGCATCGAGGATATAAAAGAGCAAGAAGCCGGGAGCAAAGTGATTTATGACCTCAGCGGACGCAGGCTGAACGAGATTACTGCACCGGGGATATATATCGTTGGCGGCAAAAAGGTGTTAGTGAAGTGATAAGTAAAATTTATTAAAAAGTGCAAGTGCCACAAGCATTTGCACTTTTTTTTGTATTTTAGCAAAATGTTAAGATTTACCAGTCTCATTATGCCAAAAAAACTAATCACATATCTCATTGCCATATTATGCAGCACCGCAGCAATGGCACAAAGCCGCATCGACAGCATAGCCTACCGAGCAATACAGGTGGGGCAGGTGATGCAACAGGAACGCGTGTTCCTGCACTTTGACAACACAGCCTATTATCTGGGCGAGACAATGTGGTTCAAGGCATACACCACGTTCGGCACAAACGACAGGCCGAGCACTTTGAGCAAGGTGCTTTATGTGGAGCTTGTGGCGCCCGAGGGCTATGTGGTGGAGACAAAAAAGTACAAGCTCGACGACAACGGCTGCTGCTACGGCGAATTTGAGCTCAACCCATTATTGCTATCGGGATACTACGAGGTGCGCGCCTACACTCGATATATGCTCAACTGGGGCAAGGAAGCTGTGTTCACAAGGGTGTTCCCAATATTTGACAAGGTAAATGCCGATAATTGGGATTTTAAGAATATGCTCGACCGCCGCCGAGGATACAACGAGCGTGGCAAATGGATAAGCGCCGAGCTGCCCGAGGCTACACTCGACTTTTTTCCCGAGAGCGGACACCTTGTCGATGGCATAAAAAGCACTGTGGCATTTGAGCTGCGTGGCGAGGAGGGCGCCTTTGGCGAGGAGACGGTGACAATATTCGAGGACAACGAGCCATTAATAGAGTGCAAGCCTGTACACGAGGGCAAGGGCGTGTTCACCCTCACCCCCAAGCAAAAAGCCAAATACCGCGCCGAGGTTACAATGACCAACAAGGACGGCAAAGCTAAAAAACACACCTTCAAGCTACCCGAGGTGAGCAAAGAGGGCGTGGTGCTGAATGTTGCAGAGAAGAACGACAGCATTATAATAACCGCTACAAACAACCTTGCCGAGGATTGCGAACTAGGAGTTGTAATTCTTTACCGCGGAGCGTTGGGATATTTCAAAAAGTTCAACAGCAGCAATAAAAACATCGGCTACTCTATTGCAAAGCAGGGACTGCCCGAGGGTGTGAACCGCGTGGTGCTGTTTGCCAACGAGCACACTCCGCTTGCCGAGCGACAATTCTTCATCACCCACGACTCTGTGGCTGCAAGCGACCGCGAGACGGTGAAACTGAACATAACAGCCAACGGCTATCACCCGCACAACCTATCGCCAAAGCCGGGCGAAAAGATAACCCTGAAGGTTACACGCGACGATGGCAAGCCAATACCGCAAGGAGCAAGCCTCTCGCTCTCGGCAAGCGACGCCATTGGCAAGCAAATAACATCATACAGCCACAATCTGTACAGCTATCTGCTACTGGGCTCCGAGCTTAAAGGATATATTCCAAACGCTACACAATATTTTGATGACAACAACAGCAACCGCAAGGCACAGCTCGACCTGCTGATGCTCACTCACGGCTGGACATCATATAATTGGCATATGCTCACGCGCGAGAAGATAACCGATTTTCAACCCGTTGAGCGTGGCATCTCGCTAAAAGGCAAATTCTTTCAAAAACAGAAAAACACAAAATTCGGCAGCTACGGCAATACAAAACTCACCCCGCAAGCCTACAATTTAACACGAGTGGACATTGAGGGCGACAGTGGCAAGATTGAAACAACAACATTCCGCACCGATAGCATTGGTGGCTTTATGATTGAATTTGATGATTTCTACGGCACACGCATTGCTGCACTGCGCCCGCAAACAATATTCAAGCACAGCGAGAATATATCCTACCAGTATGCTCTCGACCGCTACTACTCGCCCGACTTCCGCCTCTATGACTATTGGGAGCGCCACCTTGGCGAGGCTATGGCAAAGAGCACGGCCGACAGCCTTGTGAGAATGAATCCCTTTGAATATATGCTCTCGTCGGTTGACGTGGTTGAAAAACGCAAAAAGGAGGTAAACGAGCGCCCGCCACACAGCGAGATGCGCTTCAACTACCTCGACGAGTGGGAGTATGCACAGGACGTCACGTACCTCGATATGTTCAACACCTACGAGGATGAAATATACAACAACATCAAAAACGATGCCTATGTTTACGAGACACCGGGTGATGTTGATGACGAAAATGAAATTTTACGCGAGAGGACCATTGTTCACGAAAATGGGCAGATTATTTCTATCCAAGAAAATGGACGTTTGACAACCAAATATCTTGGCAATATACGATTGGGCAATGAAGCCTTTCCAATCACCACAAAACAGGAGTACAGCCACACTCTCACTGCTGCCGACGTTGTGTCGAGCGCAATGAAACGTCACAACTATAATTGGGCCTATTGGGTGCAACTGATGGTGGTGCTTGGTGAATACAGCCCAAACACAGTGCCACAACCCGATAAAGAGTATCTGCGCGGACTGCCTGACGCCGACAAGATGACAAACTTCAAAGAGATTGTCATACGCAGCGATGCAAAGACACGCGAGCAGTTTGAGAACAAGCACACCTATTGGGCGCCGCTTGCGAATATGCTCGACCACAAGACTGCAATGCAGAAGTTTTATCTAGGATTCTTGTCGCAAATGTATCTGTATGCCGGCGAGGGCATTGATAATTGCCCTAACTACAACACATTCTACAGCGCTATATCAGAACAGACGGGAGGGGGTAAAAACTCTGATATTCAGATAGGCCTTGCATACCCCAAAAACCCCAACTACGTTGCGTGCCTTATACCTTATGAGGAGGGCGAGCGAGAAAGGACTATTGTTCCCGAATTTGCAGCCACAGGCAGTTCACAACGATACACCTCGGTGCAGGGATACAGCGAGAGCAAGCAGTTCTATTCACCCGACTACAGCAAGATGCAGCCACAACCCGACGACTACCGCCGCACGCTCGTATGGGTGCCCGAGATTGAGATAAACGAGAATGGCGAGGCTGTTGTTGAGCTTTATAACACCCGTAACTGCTGCAATATTGTTGTTGACGTTGCCGGGCGCAACGGTACGTCGCTCTACAGCAACGATGCTGTGACAACAACAAAAATAAACACTCACGCACAGCAAAGCACCAACAACAAAGCAGAGCAACAGACAAAAGCCGAAGAGAAAGAGGAGGCGCTAAGCCCCGAGGTTGAGAAGGCTTGCGCTTGGGAGCATCAAAAGGGTGTTATCTATTTTAACAAGGGCAATTACAGAGACGCCGTGACAATTTTTGCCGAGCTTGTGCAATACAAATATCCACCATCATTGTATTATGTATCACTCTGCTACCGCGATGGCAAAGGCGTGACAAAGAACCCTGCAGCATCGATAAAATTCCTGCTCGAGGCGGCAAAGCGAGGCTATGGCACGGCGCAATATGAGCTTGCCAAAGAGTGCGAAGAAGGCAATATAATAGAGCGCAACGACTCTCTTGCACACAATTGGTATGAAAAAGCTGCTGCAAACGACGAGCCTCGCGCACTGATTGAGCTATCGCACCGCTACCGCGACGGGCACTTTGTCGAGCAGGACAATTCTAAGAGCTTTGAACTATTGATACGTGCTGCCAACCTACAAGAGCCAACGGCGCTGTATGAATATGGCGAGCTTTTAATAAAGGAGGGCAAAGATGGCTCCCAATATATTGAGGCAGCTGCGGATTTAGGCAATGAAAAGGCTATGATTTATATGTTCGAGTATCTTGATGAGCAAAAGAGATACAAAGAGGCGTATAGATACGCCAAAATGCTGATGGAGGCCGACAATCACGAGGGTACAAGGCGTGTCGCCGATTATTACTACGAGGGAAAAGGCGTGTCGCGCGACAAGAGCCTTGCAAGAGACCTGTATTACGATGCATCGCGAGCCGGCAACAAGGAGGCAAAAGAAAAACTGAGAAATTTGTAAAACTGCGTTAATTTGCACTATACGCTTTGAAAGGAGATACATTTTTTGTTACTTTGCAGACGCTAACAACAGACTAATGAACAAGAGCAATAATACCCAGCTACAATTCAGCTGCGAACCGATAGAGTGTGTAAGAATAGGGTTCGTGGGCTTGGGTGTGCGTGCCAAACGCGCCGTGCATCGTATGATGCACATTGACGGCTGTAAAGTTGTTGCTTTGTGCGACCTTGTCAAAGAGAATATTGACGAGGCTGCCGAAATTATCGCAAAAAGCGGGCACAATGAGCCGGCAACCTTCACCGGCAAGGAGGGCTGGAGAAGTCTTTGCGAGCAACCAAATATCGACCTTGTTTATATTTGCACCGACTGGGCCAGCCACGCCGATATTGCTGTATATGCAATGCAGTGCGGCAAGCACGTTGCCACAGAGGTGCCCGCAGCCACAACTGTAGCCGACTGCTGGAGGCTCGTTGACACAGCCGAACAGACACAGCGCCACTGCATTATGCTGGAGAATTGTTGTTACGACGAATTTGAACTTTGCACTATAAATATGGCGCAAAAAGGGGTTCTTGGAGATATTATACACGCCGAGGGCTCTTACCTTCACGACCTGCGCGAGCGTATCTCGTCAAACGATAATGGCGAACGTAAATGGAGCAACTGGCAGGTTGATTTTATGAACGGGCACAATGGCAACCCCTACCCTACACACGGCCTCGGCCCCATTGCTCTTGCAATGAACATTAACCGCGGCGATAGAATGAAGAGCATTGTATCGGTATCATCTATGCGTGTCGGCGACAAAGATGGGCTCAACGGAACAATGAACAGCTCGCTAATCACTACCGAAAAGGGCAAAACTATTCTTGTTCAGCACTGTATATCATTGCCGCGCCCCTACAGCCGCTCGTTCCTTATAAGTGGCACCGAGGGCTTTGCACAAAAATACCCTGTCCCTATGTACTCTTTCGCCCCCGACAGTGAAAATATTGTGACAGGCGATGCTTGCGAGGAGATTTTGGCCAAGCACTGCCACCCGTTTGTGAAAGAGTACAAGGAGCGCGGTGTGGAGCTTTGCGACCGCCGTTGGATTGATTATGCAATGGACTGCCGCTTGATACACTGTTTGCGCAATGGCTTGCCATTGGATATGAATGTGTACGATGCTGCATTATGGAGCTGCCTTGTAGAACTCACTGACATCTCGGCAAACAATGGCGGAACACCGATAGATGTCCCCGATTTTACACGAGGAAAGTGGAGGGGATAAAAAAGTTCTTTTTTATACTTCGCTAGAAATCAACGCAAAAAATCACTTAAAAGACTACAAAATTTACTCATTTTGTAATTTTTTTTCATCATTTATGCACTTTTGGGTTATTTATTTTTGTCATATTGTTTTAAAATAGTAATTTCGCGCTCCGTTTCAGAGAAAATACTTTTTTTTAACAATATATATATACGATGAAAGTTAAATTTTTGATGTTCGCATTGGTTGTTGCTTTTGGTACAACAGTTAATGCTCAAGAGGTTACAGAGAAGGAAGTAAAGTGTGAGAAATGCGTAAACGCCGCTGCTGGCGAGAAGGCTGCCGTTAAGGGTGCCGGCGCAAAAGAGGCTATCAAGCTTGCTGGTCCTAAGGCTGCAGGTGAGAAGGCTGCAGTGAAAGAGGCTTGTGGCAAGGCTGCCAAGAGAGAGGCTGGTCCAAAAGAGGCTATCAAGCTTGCTGGTCCTAAGGCTGCAGGTGAGAAGGCAGCAGTGAAAGAGGCTTGTGGCAAGGCTGCTGGCGAGAAGGCTGCTCCGGGCAAAGCTGCAGTAAAGGGCGCTGGTGCAAAGGAGGCTATCAAGCTTGCTGGTCCTAAGGCTGCAGGTGAAAAGGCTGCTCCAAGCAAGGCTGCTGTAAAGGGCGCTGGCGAGAAGGCTGCTGGTAGCAAGGCTGACGCAAAGGCAGAGGCTAAGGCTGCAAAGGCTGCTGAGAAAGAGGCTAAGAAACAGGCTAAGAAGATTGAGAAGCAGAACAAGGCCGCTGAGAAAATGCGCAAAGAGGCTGCAAAGAACTAATCACTCTTTAATGATAAAAAACAGAAGCAATTTCAACGAAATTGCTTCTGTTTTTTATTTGTATTCCCTGCAACTGCATCATTCTGCAACCGGACGCACCGAATAACCTAAATATCGTGAAACAGAGGTAACATTCATAGTGTAATCTTTATTTACAGTTCCTATATAGGTATAAAAACAATAAGCATTTAAATGGGAAGCATCGGAAAGTGAACTCGACCAATAGCACATATATCCGGCAAGTATGGTGGAGTATGGTGATGACCTATAGCTTGCTGCCGGAAGGAATATACAGTTGTTATTTGGTCCTTTAATTCTCATACCAAGAACACCATTGACTTTCATACTCAGGAATGAGCAATTATCGACAAGTTCCTGAAGCTCCTCTTTTGTGGGCAAACGCCAAGAGCCGCCCCATTTTTCAGCAGCTACATCATCCTCGGGCTCAAGCACTGTTTTACCATCACCGGCATAGTACTTGTTAATATTACCCTCATCATCGGTCAGCTGATAATAGGTCTTATTGTAGGCAGGCTTTTCAATAGACTCGCCCCAAGAATAATAATTACCTTTATCATAAATTTCTGTTGCGCCCACATTGTGAGTTGCCCACTTCAGCCCGCTTGGCAAGCCTAAATCAACATAATCGTAACCATCGACTTTGCCGGTTGCCACAAAGGGAAATCTGAATTTTGCCACCAAGACAATGCTTCGGCTGACAACAAAGGTATATGCAGCTTCGGTGCTCACAGGTGTTGTGCTGCCATTTGCAAACCAGCCCACAAACTCATAACCTTCGTCGGGCGTTGCTACAACCTCCAAGCTGTTTCCTTTCAGAATTGTCACGGCCATTCCCGTATTATTGGTAATTGCGACCTTACCATTGCCATCACTCTCGACTACAATTTCACAAATAGGAGACTCGGGCTCTTCGCCGCCGCAAGAGACAAATAAAAGTGAAAAGGCGGCAATAACCCCTAAAAGAAGTGAATAATGTTTTCTCATAGCTATAAATTTTATATTAATGTTACTTTGAATAATCCCCTGCTTTTTTTACGAATGTAGGAAGATTCCTTGTACACAGGGTGTCATTCAATCAAATACGCCAAAACAACAGAAAATTTACAGTATGAACAGCAAAAAACAGAGGGGCGGGGTTAACCCCGCCCCTGTAAACTAAACTTTTCAGTGACTACGCACCAACGACAACAGATTATCCTCTTTTAGCCTTGAGAGCCACCGCAACGGCAACAACAATAGTCACCACACCGCCAAGAAGATAGGCCAGCGCTCTATTCTCCATTCCACACATCATTGGCGAAATAAATATATACGATGAGCAGACGTATGTCATTATCAGCGCCGGCACGGCACCAATAACAACGGGCTTTTTAATGCGGAACAGATAGACGGTGATGCACCACAATGTGAGCACCGCCAATGTTTGGTTGCACCACGCGAAATAGCTCCAGATTGTTTGGAACGGAAGAGCAAAAATGATGAAAAGTGCAATAGCAAACAGCGGCAGAGAGACAAGCACTCTCTTCAAAAGGCTCTTTTGTGAAATACCGAACATATCAGAGACAATGAGCCTTGCGCAACGAAAGGCTGTATCGCCCGACGTTACAGCACAACCGACAACGCCAACAAGCACACAGGCTGCAATAACTGGGCCAAGAGTTGTCTCGGTTATCACATCAACCATCTTTGCGGCGCTGCCACCATACTCGGCAATAGCAGAATTAAGTCCCTCTACTCCACCCCAGAATGCCATTCCAATAGCAGCCCAGATGAGCGCAATAATACTCTCGGCAATCATCGCACCATAGAAGATGCTGCGAGCCTGTTTCTCCGACGTCATACAACGCGCCATCATTGGCGACTGCGTTGCGTGAAAGCCCGACAGTGCACCACAAGCTATTGTTGTAAAGAGCATCGGCACGATGGGGAATTTCTTTGGGTCGGCAATACCATTGCTCAAAGATGTAAGCTCGGGAATTTGATAGGTATCGCTCTTTGTCAGCAGAATAAAAAGGATGCTGAATGCCATTATAAGCAACGCCACTCCAAATACCGGATAAAAACGGCCTATTATCTTATCTATCGGCAACAGTGTGGCAAGAATATAATAGATAAGTATCACCACTAGCAATGCAAAGAGTTCCCACGTTGTAGTGCCCCAAGCAATAGCCTCGAGCGAGGGCAGGGAGATATTTGAAGCTATCAGCTCGGCCGGCTGCGACATAAACACTGCGCCAACAAGCACCATCAGCAACACCGAGAATATTCTCATAAATGCTCTTGTCCTGTTACCAAGATATTTGCCTATAATCTCGGGGAGGCTTAATCCGTTGTTCTTCAAAGAGATAACACCTGCAACAAAATCGTGCATCGCGCCCATAAAAATGCCACCGAGGGTTATCCACAGAAAGGCTACCGGGCCATAAGCAGCACCAAGCAACGCACCAAATATGGGGCCAAGGCCGGCAATATTAAGCAGCTGAATGAGAAACACCTTCCAGCGTGGCAAGGGAAGATAATCGACACCATCGTACATTGTCTGCGACGGCACAGGATTTTCAGGATTTATCCCACACGTCTTTTCAAGATATTTTCCATAGGTAAAATAGGATACAACAAGTGCCAAGAGGCAAATAAGGAATGTTATCATAGCTTTGTTATTTATTCAATTTTATTTTATCACCATTGATTGTTATTTTCTCCTCGTCGCACAGTTCGCGCAGCAGAGTTTTCATCTCGGCGCGTGTCAGCCCTAAAGAATCGAGTTCTCCAAGAGAGTGCAGCTTGCCATCGGAGAGCAGCTGCATAACACCCTGTTCCGAGGGTTGCGGCTGCGCCACCGCGTTGCGTGCGCGTTCATCGACACAAACGTCGCAATAACCGCAAGCGCCACACTCTTTCTCGCCAAAATACTCCAACAGGAGCGCACTGCGGCACTTGTCGGTTGAGGTGGCATACTTTATTATTGCGTTCAGCCTATCGCCAAAGATTGCCTTGCGTTCATCGTAGACAGCGTGCTCAAAGCGCAACTCACTACCAAGAACACGATGACGGGTAAAGGTTATTATGGGACACTTTTTCGATGGAGCATACTGCACCAAGCGCTTGCTGTGAAGCGACACAAGAATTTCGTACATTCTGTGACGCGACAGCTTTGTGATGCGAGCAAGGTAACGCTCGTCAATGAAGGCAAAATCATTGAAAAGGCCGCTATAATTGCGCAATATGGCATTTATAAGCAACTCATAGTCGGCCGGCAGCCCCTTGAAACGATAGAGCGAATCCTTATCGACGATAAAACGTACACGCGAGGCATATTCCATCTCCTCTACATACTCAATGTAGCCCATTCGGGTGAGCAGGCGCAGAGCACTGTCTGTTTGCAGCGTTGGACGATGATATTTCTTGCAAAAATCGCCCAATGAGAATTCAAAAGTGCAGTCAAGGCCATCGCCCAATGCCATATTATAATAGTAGCAAATTTCGTCGTACACCTCGCGTATAAACTCCTGCGATGGGTAATTGTCGGCAAGACGGCGCGAAACAATCTGCTTGTCGATGCGGCTGAAAAGGGTGACGGCGTAGGCCTTTTCACCATCGCGACCGGCACGACCGGCCTCTTGAAAATAGGCCTCTATGGAGCTTGGGAGGTCAATGTGAACCACCAAGCGCACGTCGGGCTTATCAATACCCATTCCAAAAGCATTGGTAGAGACCATAACTCTTGCTTTGCCCGTTTTCCACGCCTCTTCTTTGGCGTCCTTGCTTTCGGGAGAGAGCCCTGCGTGATAATATTCGGCAGTTATACCGCTGGCGGTGAGAAAATCACACACCTCTTTGGTTTTCTTGCGGTTAAGGGTGTAGACAATAGCCGAACCGGCAACGCGACCAAGAATGTGTAGCAGCTCGGCAGCCTTGTTCTCGGTATAACGCACCACATAGACAAGGTTCTTGCGAGCAAAGCTCATACGGTAGCAGTTCTTCTCGCGGAATTTGAGTTGCTGCTGTATATCATCGACAACCTCGGGGGTTGCTGTGGCTGTGAGGGCAAGCAACGGAGCTTGGGGGAAGAGGTCTCGCAGTTCACTGATGCGCCTGTAAGCCGGGCGAAAATCGTGCCCCCACTGCGAGATGCAGTGTGCCTCGTCAATTGTAATTAGGGTTACATTGACGTGCTTTATCTTTTTGAGAAAAAGCTCCGAGCCGATGCGCTCGGGTGATATATAAAGGAATTTATAATCGCCAAAAATGCAGTTCTCAAGAGCTGTAACCACCTCGCTTGTCTTCATTCCGGTGTGTATTGCCACGGCTTTTATGCCACGGCTGCGCAAATTGGCTACTTGGTCTTTCATCAGTGCAATGAGTGGTGTCACCACTATGCACAACCCTTCGCCGGCAAGGGTGGGCACTTGAAAGGTTATACTTTTTCCGCCACCAGTGGGCATAAGGCCGAGGGTGTCACACCCTCGGCCTATACTTTCGATAATATCGCGCTGTATGCCACGAAAATCGTCGTACCCCCAATATGTTTTAAGGATTTCGCGATATTTCATCAACCTCTATCGTGTTGCCTTTGTATTTATACTCTCAATCTGCAACTGCACCTCGCCGTGCTTGTAGGCATTATCCTCGAGCGTGTAGCAAATGTCGAAAGACTGCTTGGACTTTATATACTTTGCTTGACGGCTCTGTCCAAAAGCAATGCCATTGAGGATAGTGTCCGACCTGTTATCGACAAGTTCCAGCTTTATGTGCTCCTGCTTGCGGCCAACGACCTTGCTTGTTCCGTAGTCGCACACATTTTGCGTGCAAAAGACAGGCTTGGAGTTCTCGGGGCCGTGAGGTGCAAATTTCTTCAGGTCGTTAAAGAAACGACGTGTAATATGCTTGAATTCAAGCTCGGCATCAATCTCAATGACCGGTGCTGTCTGCTCGGGCAGGATGTTATCGGATACAAAATCCTCGAATCTTTTTGCAAAAGCCTCGATATTCTCGACCTTTAACGAGAAGCCGGCGGCGTATGTGTGCCCACCAAAATTATCGAGCAAATCGCGGCAGCTCTCCATTGCTTTATAAACATCAAAGCCGGTTACTGAACGAGCCGAGCCTGTTGCCAGCTCACCGGTGCAGGTGATTACAACGGCGGGGCGATGATAAACCTCGGTGAGGCGCGACGCCACAATGCCTATCACTCCACGATGCCAATCGGGGTTGAAGATTACAATGGCACGACGCTCGTCAAAGCTCTCAAGCCCCTCGACAATGCGGTTCGCCTCCTCGGTCATACTCTTGTCGAGCTCCTTGCGTGCCTCGTTCATCTCATTTATCTGATAGCTCATCTCGAGCGCAGCCTTCAGATTGTTTTCAATGAGCAAATCAACAGCCACCTTGCCCTGCTGCACTCGTCCCGAGGCATTTATGCGAGGGCCTATCTTGAAAATTATATCGTTGATATTTATCTCTTTCTCGTTCAGGCCACACACATTGATGATTGCTTTAAGACCTATGCTCGGGCTGTGATTCAGTTGTTTGATTCCGTGACAGGCAAGAATACGATTCTCACCCATTATAGGTACAAGGTCGGATGCAATGCTAACGGCTACAAGATCGAGCAAGGGATATAGCTGGTCGGCCGGAATACCGTTGTCCATTGCAAAAGCCTGCATAAACTTAAAGCCCACGCCGCAACCCGATAGATGCGGATAGGGGTAGGTTGAACCCGGGCGTTTAGGGTTCAATATAGCAACGGCACAAGGCAATTCCTCATCGGGAACGTGGTGGTCGCACACTATAAAGTCTATGCCCAGCGACTTTGCATAAGCAATCTCTTCAATGGCCTTTATACCGCAGTCGAGCACAATGATGAGCTTTACACCTGTTGAATGGGCATAATCTACACCACGCTTGGAGATGCCGTAGCCATCCTCGTTGCGGTCGGGGATATAATAGTCGATATTAGAAGAGAACTGTTGCAGAAACTTATAGACCAAAGCCACGGCTGTTGTGCCATCAACGTCATAATCGCCATAGACGAGTATGCGCTCCTTCTTGCCGAGCGCTTTGTTCAAGCGACGAACAGCAATATCCATATCATTCATCAAGAATGGATTATGAAGGTGGCTCAATTTTGGGCGGAAGAAGTTCCTTGCTTCGGCAACAGAGGTGATACCTCGCTTAACCAGCAGCGAGCACAGCACCGGACTAAGCTCCAGCTCGGCCGACAGCCGTGCTGCCAGCGCGCTCTGCTCCTGTGTAAGAGGTTCATATTTCCATTTCTGTCCCATATATATTATTTTTATTTTTTCATCGGAGTACGAGAACCATCTTAATCAACAAAAGCAACACTCATCCCGTTCATACATCAACCGCGCCGAGAAGGGCATATAAAGCCTATCGGCAACACGGACAGGAACAAAAAACGCCTATTCCGTGCAAGATAATTCTCTCAATTTGTAAAGATACGGAAAAAGTGTCATAAAAAAGACATTGATTCCGTAAA